>NZ_JQSG02000008.1 GCF_000754095.2 Acidihalobacter prosperus | reverse complement strand
TGGCCAAGGAAAAGTTTGAACGCAAGAAGCCGCATGTAAACGTGGGAACGATCGGGCATGTGGATCATGGCAAGACGACGCTGACGGCGGCGTTGACGAAGGTGATGGCGGAGAAGCATGGCGGCGCGTTCAGTGCGTACGACCAGATCGACAAGGCGCCGGAAGAGCGCGCGCGCGGCATCACGATTGCGACGGCGCACGTGGAATACGAGTCGGACGCGCGTCACTACGCGCACGTGGACTGCCCCGGGCATGCCGACTACGTCAAGAACATGATCACGGGTGCGGCGCAGATGGACGGCGCGATCCTGGTGTGTTCGGCGGCGGACGGTCCGATGCCGCAGACGCGCGAGCACATTCTGCTGGCGCGTCAGGTGGGCGTGCCGTACATCGTGGTGTTCCTGAACAAGGCCGACATGGTCGACGATCCGGAGCTGCTGGAGCTGGTGGAGATGGAAGTGCGCGACCTGCTGTCGAGCTACGACTTCCCCGGCGACGACACCCCGATCGTGACGGGTTCCGCGCTCAAGGCGCTGGAAGGCGACACGAGCGAGATTGGGGTGCCGGCGATCGAGAAGCTGGTGGCGGAGATGGACGCGTACATTCCGGAGCCCGAGCGTGCGGTTGACGGTGCGTTCCTGATGCCGATCGAGGACGTGTTCTCGATTTCGGGTCGCGGCACCGTGGTGACCGGTCGTATTGAGCGCGGGATCGTCAAGGTGGGCGACGAAGTGGAGATCGTGGGATTGCACGACACCACGAAGACCACGGTGACGGGCGTCGAGATGTTCCGCAAGCTGCTGGACCAGGGTCAGGCAGGCGACAATGTTGGCGTGCTGCTGCGCGGCACCAAGCGCGAGGAAGTGGAGCGCGGCCAGGTGCTGTGCAAGCCGGGTTCGATCAAGCCGCACACCAAGTTCGAGGCCGAGGTTTACGTGCTGTCGAAGGAAGAGGGCGGTCGTCACACCCCGTTCTTCAACGGCTACCGTCCGCAGTTTTACTTCCGCACGACGGACGTGACGGGTTCGGTGGACCTGCCGGAAGGCACGGAGATGGTGATGCCTGGCGACAACGTGTCGATCAAGGTGTCGTTGATTGCGCCGATCGCGATGGAAGAAGGCCTGCGCTTTGCGATTCGCGAAGGTGGTCGCACCGTCGGCGCCGGCGTCGTCTCCAAGGTCATCGAGTAAGGCGAGCGGAGCAGTAACCGCGGCACCGGCAGGTCCGATAGCGGGGATGCCGGTCCGCGGGTGAATTAGGCCAGTAGCTCAATTGGCAGAGCAGCGGTCTCCAAAACCGCAGGTTGGGGGTTCAAGTCCCTCCTGGCCTGCCATATTCATTGGGCCTGGCGTTTCGCCCGGCCCTTATCTTGGATGTTAGGCATAGCATGGCTGAAAAGGCCGCTTCCCGAGGGTCAGCCCTCGATACAGTAAAGCTGGCGATCGCATTGCTCCTGCTGGCAGTGGGTGTCGGGGGGTTTTATTACTTCTCGCATCAAATGCTGGTGGTGCGTGTCATCGGCCTGCTGGTGATCGGGGGTGTCGCGGCTGGCGTATTCCTGACCAGCGCGCCGGGCCGCGGCGCCTGGGCGTTTCTACAGGGCTCGCGCACCGAGGTGCGCAAGATGGTCTGGCCGTCTCGCGCGGAGACCACTCAGGTGACCCTGGTCGTTGTCGGCATGGTGCTGGTCATGGGTGTGTTCCTGTGGCTGCTTGACACCTTTCTCGGCTGGGTCGTCAAGCATTTGATGGGATACGGGAGCTGAGCATGTTGCGTTGGTACGTGGTGCACGCGTATTCCGGGTTCGAACAGCAGGTCAAGCGCGCCATCGAAGAGCGGGTGCGTCGCGCCGGCATGGAGGAACACTTCGGGCAGATTCTGGTGCCGACCGAAGAGGTCGTGGAAATGCGCGAGGGTCAGAAGCGGCGCAGCGAGCGCAAATTCTTCCCCGGTTATGTGCTCGTGCAAATGGACATGAACGAGGAAACCTGGCATCTGATTCGCGCGGTGCCGAGAGTCCTCGGGTTTATCGGCGGTACGCCCGACCGCCCTTCCCCGATCACGGAAAAGGAGGCGGACGCCATCCTCAACCGGATCCAGGAGGGTGTCGAGAAGCCGCGTCCGAAGGTGCTGTTCGAGGTTGGCGAGATCGTGCGGGTCACCGAAGGCCCCTTCAACGATTTCAATGGCGTGGTGGAAGAGGTCAATTACGACAAGAGCCGGCTGCTGGTCGCTGTGCAGATTTTCGGGCGTTCGACTCCGGTCGAGCTGGATTTTCACCAGGTCGAAAAGGTATAGGCGGCGCACTCCTGCGCGGTCTTTGACGTCATTCGGGGAGCCGCGAGGCGCTAGCACCCGAAGGAGAGGGAAATGGCAAAGAAGGTAACGGGTTATATCAAGCTGCAGGTGGCCGCCGGCCAGGCCAATCCGAGCCCGCCGGTCGGTCCCGCGCTGGGTCAGCACGGCGTCAATATCATGGAGTTCTGCAAGGCTTTCAACGCGCAGACCCAGAACGTCGAGGCAGGCCTGCCGCTGCCGGTCGTGATCACGGTGTATTCCGATCGCAGTTTCACCTTTATCACCAAGACGCCGCCTGCCTCGGTGCTGTTGAAGAAGGCGCTGGGTCTGGCCAAGGGCAGCAGCACGCCGAATACCGCGAAGGTGGGGACGGTGACGCGCGAGCAGCTCGAGGAGATCGCAAAGGCCAAGGAGCCCGATCTGACGGCCGCCGATCTGGATGCCGCGGTACGTACCATCGCCGGCAGTGCCCGGTCGATGGGTCTGAACGTCGAGGGGGTGTGACATGGCCAAGTTGAGCAAGCGTATGCAGGCGATCCGTGAGCAGATTCAGCCTGGCAAGAACTACCCGCTGGACGAGGCGCTGTCGCTGATCAAATCCTGCGCGAAGGCCAAGTTCGCCGAGTCGATCGACGTGTCGATCAACCTGGGTGTCGACCCGCGCAAGTCGGACCAGGTGGTGCGCGGTTCCACCGTGCTGCCCAACGGCACCGGCAAGACTGTGCGCGTCGCCGTGTTCACGCAGGGCGCTAACGCCGAAGCAGCGCTGGCCGCCGGTGCGGACAAGGTGGGTATGGACGACTTGGCAGAGGAGGTCAAAGCGGGCAACTTGGATTTCGATGTGGTGATTGCCAGCCCCGATGCGATGCGCGTAGTCGGCCAGCTGGGCCAGATTCTTGGTCCGCGCGGTCTGATGCCGAACCCCAAGGTCGGCACCGTGACGCCGGATGTCGCCACTGCGGTGAAGAATGCCAAGGGTGGTCAGGTGCGCTATCGCACCGACAAGGCCGGCATCATTCATTGCAGCATCGGCAAGGCCGGTTTCGAGGTTGAGGCATTGGCCGGCAACCTCAATGCGTTGATGGCCGATCTGGTCAAGGCGAAGCCGTCGACCTCCAAGGGCATCTACATCAAGCGCGTGACCGTTTCGTCGACCATGGGTCCCGGGATCCCGGTCGATCAGAGTTCGCTGGCCGTTTAAGGCCGGCGAGGCTGCGGCAGGAGGCCGCGGCCGGACTGTACAGGACGTACATCGTCCCAGACCGCAGGCGCCCGCAAGGGCTTAATGGTTTCATTGCCTGCGTAGACGGTGTAACCCGAGTCAAAGCAGTGCTTGGGGCATCGTAGGCGCTCCGCCGACATGAAGGCGGAGTCTGTTGTAGACGGTGAGGCAATTTTGCCCCCCGAGCAGGAGAGGTATCGTGGCACTTAATCTGGAAGACAAGAAACGCGTCGTTTCGGAGGTTGCCGCGGTGGCTGCGGGTGCGTATTCCGCGATTGCCGCGGAATACCACGGTCTTTCCGTGGAACAGCTGACCGAGTTGCGCAGCAAGGCGCGCGCGGGTGGTGTGTATCTGCGGGTGGTGAAGAACACCCTGGCGCGTCGTGCGCTCAAGGGAACGGATTTCGAGTGCATGGATGAAGCGCTCGTGGGTCCGTTGCTGCTGGCGTTTTCCCAGGAAGATCCCGGTGCGGCGGCGCGTGTTCTCAAGGATTTCGCCAAGACCAACGACAAGTTCAAGGTGAAGGTGCTGGCCGTGGGTGGCCAGGCGCTGGGGCCGCACGAACTTGACCGGCTCGCAAGCCTGCCGACGTACGATCAGGCCATCAGTCTGCTGATGGCGGTCATGCGTGCACCGCTCGACAAGTTCGCCAGGACGCTTAACGAGGTCCCCGGCAAGCTGACGAGAACGGTGGCGGCGATACGTGATCAGAAGCAGGCCTCGGCCTGACACTTCGTTTTTTGATTCGGGTAGATTGACTGGAGATATTGAAATGGCAGTTTCCAAAGAAGACATCCTCGAGACGATTTCGAACATGACCGTGATGGAGGTCGTAGACCTGATCTCCGCCATGGAAGAGAAGTTCGGCGTGTCCGCCGCGGCGGCCGTTGCTGCCGCGCCTGCGGCTGGCGGCGGTGAAGCTGCGGCGGCCGAGGAAAAGACCGAGTTCGACGTGGTCATGTCCAGCTTCGGCAGCAACAAGGTCGGCGTGATCAAGGTCGTGCGTGCGATCACCGGCCTGGGCCTGAAGGAAGCCAAGGACATGGTCGAAGGCGCGCCCTCGACCGTGAAGGAAGGCGCTTCCAAGGACGAGGCAGAGAGCATCAAGAAGCAGCTCGAAGAGGCTGGTGCCACTGTCGAACTCAAGTAATCGTCCGGTTCGCGAATTGCGCGAATCGTGCGCTTTTAGCTGGAAGGGCTGGCGATGATTTCATCGCCGGCCTTTTCCTGTTTGCGCACACAGCTGGTCTGATTTCGGGTTTCCCGGCCATCTGCGGCCAGGGGCCGGATGAGGATCAAGGCCGCGATGTGGCATGGGCCGATCGCAGCGCGGCGTGACAGGGATGGTCGTTTCGTCCACGGGGCGGTGCCGAGGCGCCGTGATCAGACACCCGGGCCGGGGTGGGTTGATCGTTCGCCCGAGACTTGATTTTGGTAGTGAGGAATCGCGATGGCGTACAGTTACACCGAAAAGAAGCGTATTCGCAAGGACTTCGGCAAGCAGCCGCAGATTCTGGATGTGCCCTATCTGCTGGCCACCCAGCTGGATTCGTATCGTCAGTTCTTGCAGCTCGACACCGTGCCCGACGGCCGCCAGGAAGTGGGTTTGCACGGCGCGTTCAAATCGGTGTTCCCGATCCGCAGTTATTCCGAGAACGTCGAGCTCGATTACGTGCGTTACCGTCTCGGTGAGCCCGTTTTCGACGTGAAGGAATGCCAGCTGCGCGGTCAGACCTATGCGGCGCCGTTGCGCGTGCTGCTGCGGCTGGCCATCTACGACAAGGATGCGCCGGCGGGTGCGCGCGTGATCAAGGATGTGAAGGAGCAGGAAGTGTACATGGGCGAATTGCCGCTCATGACCGAAAACGGCACCTTCGTGATCAACGGCACCGAGCGCGTCATCGTTTCCCAGCTGCACCGCTCGCCGGGCGTGTTCTTCGATCACGATAAGGGCAAGACACACTCATCGGGCAAGCTGCTGTTCAGTGCCCGCGTGATCCCCTATCGTGGCTCCTGGCTCGACTTCGAGTTCGATCCAAAGGACAGCGTGTTCGTGCGTATCGACCGTCGGCGCAAGCTACCGGCGACCATTTTGCTGCGCGCGCTGGGCTATGACGACGAGCAGATTCTCGACATGTTCTTCGAGAAGGTGGCGGTCACTCACAGCAAGGCGGGCTACAGCATCGAGCTGGTGCCGGAGCGCCTGCGCGGCGAGACCGCGGTTGCCGATATCGTGGTCGAAGGCAAGGTGCTGGTCGAGGCGGGCCGCCGCGTCAGCGCACGCCACGTCAAGCAGATGCAGGCCGCGGGCCTCGAGCGCCTTGATGTGCCGGAAGAGTTCCTCATCGGCAAGGTGCTGGCCCACAATCTGGTGGACGAAGACACCGGCGAACTGGTGGCCAAGGCCAATGCCGAACTGACCGCCGATCTGTTGGCCGCCATCCGCGAGGCTGGCATCAATCAATTCAACCTGATCTATACCAACGAGCTGGATCAGGGGCCCTATGTTTCTAGCACCCTGGCTTTGGATCCGACGGCCAGCCAGCTCGAGGCGCAGGTCGAAATCTACCGCATGATGCGTCCCGGCGAGCCGCCTACCAAGGAGGCCGCGCAAAACTTGTTCGAAAGCCTGTTCTTCAGCGCCGACCGTTACGACTTGTCGTCGGTAGGTCGCATGAAGTTCAACCGCCGCGTTGGCCGCGAGGAGATCACGGGGCCGGGCGTGCTGACCAATGAGGACATCATCGACGTCCTCAAGACCCTAATCGACATCCGCAACGGCAATGGCACCGTCGACGACATCGATCACCTGGGCAATCGCCGTATCCGCAGTGTGGGCGAAATGGCGGAAAACGTCTTCCGCGTCGGTCTGGTGCGCGTCGAGCGCGCGGTCAAGGAACGTTTGACCATGGCCGAAAGCGAAGGCCTGATGCCGCAGGAGATCATCAACGCCAAGCCGGTGGCCGCCGCGATCAAGGAGTTCTTCGGCTCTTCGCAACTGTCGCAGTTTATGGATCAGAACAACCCGCTGTCCGAGGTGACCCACAAGCGGCGTATTTCCGCGCTGGGTCCGGGCGGCCTGACGCGCGAGCGGGCAGGCTTCGAGGTGCGTGACGTGCACCCGACCCACTACGGCCGCGTCTGCCCGATCGAGACGCCTGAAGGCCCGAATATCGGCCTGATCAACTCGCTGGCCCTGTACGCGCGGACCAACGAGTACGGTTTTCTGGAGACGCCCTACCGCAAGGTGGTGGACGGCAAGGTGACCGACCACATCGACTATCTGTCGGCGATCGAGGAGAGCCAGTACGTCATCGCGCAGGCCAACGCGCGCCTCGACGGCTCGGGCCAATTCACGGACTCGCTGGTGTCCTGCCGGCACCTCAACGAGTTCGCCATGTCGACGCCGGACAAGATCGAGTACATGGATATCTCGCCGAAGCAGATCGTTTCGGTCGCTGCGGCGTTGATCCCGTTCCTCGAGCATGACGACGCCAACCGGGCGCTCATGGGCTCGAACATGCAGCGCCAGGCGGTGCCCTGCCTGCGCGCCGAGAAGCCACTGGTCGGCACCGGCGTCGAGCGCATCGTGGCCATGGACTCGGGTTCCACGGTCAAGGCGCGCCGCGGCGGCGTGGTCGATTCCGTCGACGCGGCGCGTATCGTGGTGCGCGTCAACGACGAAGAGACCGTGGCCGGCGAGCCCGGCGTGGACATCTACAACCTGACTAAGTACACCCGCTCCAACCAGAACACCTGCATCAACCAGCGCCCGCTGGTGAACCCGGGCGACGTGATCGCGCGCGGCGACGCGCTGGCCGACGGCTCGTCCACCGACATGGGCGAACTGGCGTTGGGCCAGAACATGCTGGTCGCGTTCATGCCCTGGAATGGCTACAACTTCGAGGACTCGATCCTGATCTCGGAGCGCGTGGTGCAGGAGGACCGCTTCACCTCGATCCACATCGAGGAGCTGACCTGTGTCGCCCGCGACACCAAACTGGGGCCGGAAGAGATCACCGCCGACATCCCCAACGTGAGCGAAGGCCTGCTCGGTAAGCTGGACGATTCCGGCATCGTCTACATCGGTGCCGAGGTCCGTCCGAGCGACATCCTGGTCGGCAAGGTCACGCCCAAGGGCGAGACCCAGCTGACGCCGGAGGAAAAACTGCTGCGCGCGATCTTCGGCGAGAAGGCGTCGGACGTGAAGGACACTTCGCTGCGCGTGCCATCCGGCATGGAAGGTACCGTCATCGACGTGCGCGTATTCACGCGCGACGGCGTGGAGAAGGACAAGCGCGCCCTGGCCATCGAGGAGGACGAGCTCGAGCAGGTGCGCAAGGACCTCAAGGACCAGCTGCGCATCTACGAGGATGACGTCTACAGCCGTGTCGAGCGTCTGCTGACCGGCAAGGTGGCAGAAGGCGGCCCCGACAAGCTGGAGGCGGGCGCCAAGGTGACCAAGTCCTACCTCACCGGCCTGGCGCGCGAGAAGTGGTTCGAAATCCGCATGCGCAGCGAGGAGGTCAACGTTCAGCTCGAGGCGCTGCGCGCGCAGATCGACGCCCAGCGCGAGGCCTTCGAGGTCAAGCTGCGCGAGCAGCGCGCCAAGATTACCCAGGGCGACGATCTCGCACCCGGCGTGCTCAAGATGGTCAAGGTCTACCTGGCCGTTAAGCGTCGCATGCAGCCCGGCGACAAGATGGCAGGGCGCCACGGCAACAAGGGCGTGGTATCCATGATCGTGCCTATCGAGGACATGCCGCATACCGAGGACGGCGAGCCGGTCGACATCGTGCTCAACCCGCTCGGCGTGCCTTCGCGTATGAACGTGGGTCAGGTCCTCGAAACCCATCTTGGTTGGGCCGCGAAAGGCCTCGGGCGCAAGATCGGTCGCATGGTCGAGGCCAAGGCCAAGGTCGACGAGCTGCGATCGTTCCTGGACAAGGTCTACAACACCGGTGCGTCGCAGCAGGTCGACCTGGCAGCGCTCAGCGACGAGGAAGTGTTGCGGCTGTCGCGCAATCTGAGCAGCGGCGTGCCGATGGCGACGCCGGTGTTCGACGGCGCGGCCGAGGACGAGATCCGCGCCATGCTCAAGCTGGCCGACCTGCCGGAATCCGGACAGACCGTGCTCTTCGACGGTCGCACAGGCAACACCTTCGAGCGCCCCGTCACGGTGGGCTACATGCACATGCTCAAGCTCAACCATCTGGTCGACGACAAGATGCATGCGCGTTCCACCGGACCCTACAGCCTGGTCACCCAGCAGCCGCTGGGCGGCAAGGCGCAGTTCGGCGGTCAGCGTTTCGGCGAGATGGAAGTCTGGGCGCTGGAGGCGTACGGCGCGGCCTACACCCTGCAGGAAATGCTCACGGTCAAGTCCGATGACGTGGCCGGCCGCAACAAGATGTACAAGAACATCGTGGACGGCGAGCACCGCATGGAGGCCAATATGCCCGAATCCTTCAACGTGCTGATGAAGGAAATTCGCTCGCTGGGCATAGACATCGAGCTTGAACAGGACTGACGGATTGGCTTGCGGACGGGGATTTTCCCCGTCCTGCCGGGGCAGCACTGTAAGATTTTGCGAGGCAGCTTAGACGATGAGAGACCTACTGAATATTCTGAAGCCCAAGGGCCCCGCGGATGACTTCGACGCCATCCGCATCGGCTTGGCATCACCCGATCTGATCCGCTCGTGGTCCTACGGCGAGGTCAAGAAGCCGGAAACGATCAACTACCGTACCTTCAAGCCGGAGCGCGACGGCCTTTTCTGCGCCAAGATATTCGGCCCGGTGAAGGACTTCGAGTGCCTGTGCGGCAAGTACAAGCGCCTCAAGCATCGCGGCGTGGTCTGCGAGAAATGCGGCGTCGAGGTCACCCAGGCCAAGGTGCGTCGCGAGCGCATGGCACACATCGAGCTGGCCAGCCCGGTGGCGCATATCTGGTTCCTGAAGTCATTGCCGTCGCGCATCGGCCTGCTGCTCGACATGACCCTGCGTGATATCGAGCGCATCCTCTATTTCGAGGCCTTCGTGGTCATCGATCCCGGGATGACTACGCTGGAACGCGGCCAGCTGCTGTCCGACGAGGCCTACCTCGAGGCCATCGAGGAGCACGGCGACGAGTTCGACGCGCGCATGGGTGCCGAGGCGGTGCTGGAGCTGCTCAAAAGCCTCGATCTCAACGGCGAGGCCGTGCGCCTGCGCCAGGAAATGGCGGACACCAACTCCGAGACCAAGCTCAAGCGCGTGTCCAAGCGCCTCAAACTGATCGAGTCCTTCCTGGAGTCGGGCAACAAGCCGGAATGGATGATCCTCACGGTGCTGCCGGTGCTGCCGCCGGACCTGCGTCCGCTGGTGCCGCTCGACGGCGGCCGTTTCGCGACCTCCGACCTGAACGACCTCTACCGTCGCGTGATCAACCGCAACAACCGCCTCAAGCGACTGCTCGAACTCAACGCGCCCGACATCATCGTGCGCAACGAGAAGCGCATGCTGCAGGAAGCGGTCGACGCACTGCTCGACAACGGTCGTCGCGGCCGCGCGATCACCGGCACCAACAAGCGTCCGCTCAAGTCGCTCGCCGACATGATCAAGGGCAAGCAGGGGCGTTTCCGCCAGAATCTGCTGGGCAAGCGCGTGGATTACTCGGGCCGTTCGGTCATCGTGGTCGGCCCCACGCTCAAGCTGCACCAGTGCGGTCTGCCCAAGAAGATGGCGCTGGAACTGTTCAAGCCGTTCATCTTCGGCAAGCTGATCCGCCGCGGCCTTGCGACCACCATCAAGGCGGCCAAGAAGCTGGTCGAACGCGAAGGGCCGGAGGTCTGGGACGTTCTCGAGGACGTGATCCGCGAACATCCGGTGATGCTCAACCGCGCACCGACCCTGCATCGCCTCGGTATCCAGGCCTTCGAGCCGGTGCTGATCGAGGGCAAGGCCATCCAGCTGCACCCCCTGGTCTGCTCGGCCTTCAACGCCGACTTCGACGGCGATCAGATGGCGGTGCATGTGCCGCTGTCGCTGGAGGCGCAGCTTGAGGCGCGCAGCCTCATGATGTCCTCCAACAATATCCTGTCGCCGGCCAACGGCGAGCCGATCATCGTGCCGTCGCAGGATATCGTGCTGGGCCTCTATTACATGACCCGCGAGCGGGTCAACGCGCTGGGCGAGGGCATGGTGTTCGCCGACAGCGCCGAGGTGCATCGCGCGTACGAAAATGGCGTCGTGGGGCTGCATGCGCGGGTCAAGGTGCGTATCCGCGAGCGCATATTGCGCGATGGCGGCGAAATCGAGACCGTGGTCTCGGTCAAGAACACCACGGCTGGTCGCGCGCTGCTCTACGATATCGCGCCCGAAGGCATGGCGTTCGAGCTATTCGATCGCGACATGACCAAGAAGGCGATCTCCAGCCTGATCAACGCCTGCTACCGCCAGCTGGGTCTTAAGGCCACGGTCATTTTCGCAGACCGCCTGATGTACACCGGCTTCCACTATGCGGCGCGTTCCGGCGTGTCCTTCGGCGCCGACGACATGGTCGTGCCGGAGCAGAAGGTCGATCTGCTGGCAGGGGCAGAAGCCGAAGTGAAGGACATCGAGGACCAGTACGCCACCGGTCTCGTGACCAAGGGCGAGCGTTACAACAAGGTCATCGACATCTGGTCGCGTGCCAATGACCAGATCGCCAAGGCGATGATGGAGAAGCTGGGTACGGACGACGTCGTCGGTGCCGACGGCGAGACGCTCAAGCAGAAATCGTTCAACTCCATTTACATGATGGCCGATTCCGGCGCGCGAGGTTCTGCCGCCCAGATCCGTCAGCTCGCCGGGATGCGCGGTCTGATGGCCAAGCCTGACGGCTCGATCATCGAGACGCCCATCACCGCGAACTTCCGTGAAGGCCTCAACGTTCTGCAGTACTTCATCTCCACCCACGGCGCGCGCAAGGGTCTGGCCGACACCGCGCTCAAGACCGCCAACTCGGGTTACCTGACCCGCCGTCTCGTGGACGTGGCGCAGGACGTGGTCGTGACCGAGGACGATTGCGGTACCGAGCACGGCATCGTCATGGCCCCGATCATCGAAGGTGGCGACGTGGTCGAGGCGCTGCGCGAGCGTGTGCTGGGTCGAGTGGTGGCCCGCGATGTGCTGCGTCCGGGAACCGACGAGGTGCTGGCGCCTGCCGGTACGCTGCTCGACGAGCGTTGGTGCGACCTCTTCGAGGAGGCGGGCGTCGACGAAGTGCTGGTGCGCTCGGCGATTACCTGCGAAACGCTGCACGGCGTTTGCTCGATGTGTTATGGGCGCGATTTGGCGCGCGGCCACGCCGTCAATATCGGCGAGTCGGTGGGTGTTATCGCGGCCCAGTCGATCGGCGAACCCGGCACTCAGCTGACGATGCGTACCTTCCACATCGGCGGCGCGGCGAGCCGGTCCGTGGCGGCAAGCAACATCCAGGTCAAGGCCAAGGGCGTCGTGCGTCTGCACAACATCAAGTTGGTCGAGCACCACAACGGCAATCTGGTCGCGGTCTCGCGTTCCGGCGAGCTTGGCATCGTCGACGAGATGGGGCGTGAGCGCGAACGCTACAAGGTGCCCTACGGCGCGACCATTTCCACCAAGGAAGGGGCCGAAGTCGAGGCCGGCGAAATCGTCGCCACCTGGGATCCTCACACCCACCCCATCGTGACCGAGGTGAACGGCCGCGCCCGTTTCCACGACTTCGTCGACGGCGTCTCGGTGGTCAAGCAGACCGACGAGGTCACCGGTCTGAGCGCCACGGTCATCACCGACCCGAAGTCGCGCGGCAACGCCGGCAAGGATCTGCGGCCGTCCATCCGTCTGGTCGATGCCGAGGGCAACGATCTGATGCTGGCCGGCACCCAGATCCCGGCGGTCTATGCGCTGCCGGCGGGGTCGATCGTCAACCTCGAGGATGGCGACGAGGTCGCGGTCGGCGACGTGCTGGCCCGTATCCCGCAGGAATCGTCCAAGACGCGCGATATCACCGGCGGTCTGCCCCGCGTGGCCGACCTGTTCGAGGCGCGTAAGCCCAAGGAGCCGGCGATCCTGGCCGAGCGCTCCGGTACCGTCAGCTTCGGCAAGGATACCAAGGGCAAGCAGCGCCTGATCATCACCGACGAACATGGCGATACCTACGAGGAGCTGATTCCCAAGTGGCGTCAGGTCAGCGTGTTCGAGGGCGAAAAGGTCGAGCGTGGCGAGGTCATCGCCGAAGGCGAGCTGAGCGCCCATGACATCCTGCGTCTGCGGGGTATCCCGGCCCTGGCCAGCTATCTGGTGCGCGAGATTCAGGACGTCTATCGGCTCCAGGGCGTGACCATCAACGACAAGCACATCGAGGTCATCATCCGCCAGATGCTGCGCAAGGTGGACATCATTGATGCCGGCGACACGCGTTTCCTGAAGGGCGAGCAGGTCGATCGCGCGCGCCTCGTGGAGGAAAACCGTCGCGTGGTGGCCGATGGCAAGCAGATGGCGCAGTTCGAGTCGGTGCTGCTCGGCATCACCAAGGCCTCGCTGGTGACAGAGTCGTACATCTCGGCCGCGTCCTTCCAGGAGACCACGCGCGTGCTGACGGAAGCCGCCGTGCGCGGCGCGAGCGATGCGCTCCGCGGGCTCAAGGAAAACGTCATTGTCGGGCGCCTCATTCCGGCGGGTACGGGCTTGGCTTTCCACGACGAGCGCCGTCGCAAGCGCCACATGGGCGACATGCTGGCCATGGAGCTGGCCGCCGCGGTGGCCGAAACCGGCCAAGCCGGCGAACCGGAAACGGCGATCGAAACCCCGTCGGGAGACGAGGGGCAGGCGCCGAGCGCAGAGTAGCGCGTCAACGCCTGCCCGCGACCTTGACAGGGGGCGGGCAGGCCTCTAAAATTTCGCGTCCTTCGACAGGTCGCGCCAGCGCGGCCTGTCGTTTGTTTTAAGGGTTGGAGAACCGCTTAGATGGCTACGATCAACCAGTTGGTGCGCAAGCCGCGCAAACAGAAACGGGAAAAGAGCAAGGTGCCTGCGCTGGAGGCCTGTCCTCAGCGTCGCGGCGTTTGCACCCGCGTTTACACCACCACGCCGAAGAAGCCGAATTCCGCGCTCCGCAAGGTCGCGCGCGTGCGTCTCACCAGTGGTTACGAGGTCAGCAGCTATATCGGTGGCGAGGGGCACAACCTTCAGGAGCACTCCGTGGTGCTGATCCGCGGCGGTCGTGTCAAAGACCTTCCCGGTGTCCGCTACCACACCGTGCGCGGCAGCCTCGACACGCAGGGCGTGCAGAAGCGCCGCCAGGCCCGCTCCAAGTACGGTGCCAAGCGTCCGAAGAGTTAATCCAAATCCCAGTCATTCGTTTAGTTGACGAGAATCGCTCATGCCCAGAAGAAGAGAAGTGCCCAAGCGCGTGGTTCTGCCGGATCCCAAATTCGGGAGCGAGCAGCTGGCCAAATTCATCAATTTCGTGATGGAGCGCGGCAAGAAATCCGTCGCCGAAAACATCGTTTACGGCGCGCTGGATCATATCGTGAGCCGTCGCTCCGGTGATCCGCTGGAATTTCTGGGCAAGGCGCTCGACAACGTCCGCCCGCTGGTCGAGGTGAAGTCCCGCCGTGTCGGTGGCGCCACCTATCAGGTCCCGGTCGAGGTGCGAGCGGTTCGGCAAAATGCCCTGGCCATGCGCTGGCTGGTCGATGCCGCGCGCAAGCGCGGAGAGAAGTCGATGGCGCAGAAGCTCGCGGGCGAACTGATGGACGCGGCCGAAAACAAGGGCGGCGCCGTCAAGAAGCGCGAAGACACCCATCGCATGGCCGAAGCCAACAAGGCCTTCGCCCACTATCGCTGGTAAGCACAGAGGTATAAGACAGTGCCACGCAAAACCCCTATCGAGCGGTATCGCAATATCGGCATCATGGCGCACATCGATGCTGGTAAGACGACGACCACCGAGCGCATCCTGTTCTACACCGGCGTTTCGCACAAGATCGGCGAAGTGCACGACGGCGCCGCGACCATGGACTGGATGGAGCAGGAGCAGGAGCGTGGCATCACCATCACGTCTGCGGCGACCACCTGTTTCTGGTACGGGATGGACAAGCAGTTCCCCGAGCACCGGATCAACATCATCGACACCCCCGGGCACGTCGACTTCACGATCGAGGTGGAGCGTTCGCTGCGCGTGCTGGACGGCGCCTGCGCGGTGTTCTGCGCGGTCGGTGGCGTCGAGCCGCAGTCCGAGACCGTGTGGCGTCAGGCCAACAAGTACGAAGTGCCGCGCATGGCCTTCGTCAACAAGATGGATCGCGCTGGCGCCAACTTCCTGCGCGTGGTGGGTCAGATCAAGACCCGGCTCGGCGCCAATCCGGTGCCGATCCAGCTGCCGATCGGTGCGGAGGAGAATTTCAAGGGCGTCGTCGACCTGATCCGCATGAAGGCGATCTACTGGAACGAGGCCGACATGGGTATGACCTATGACGAGCGCGACATTCCGGAAGATATGGCGGACGAGTGTCAGGAGTGGCACGACCAGATGGTCGAGGCCGCGGCCGAGGCCAACGAGGAGCTCATGGAGAAGTACCTCGAGGGTGGCGAGCTGACGATCGAGGAGATCCGCCAGGGTCTGCGCATGCGCACGCTGGCCAACGAGATCGTCCCCGCGATGTGTGGCTCCGCGTTCAAGAACAAGGGCGTGCAGGCCATGCTCGACTCCATCATCTACTTCATGCCGTCGCCCACGGACGTGCCCGCGATCAAGGGTCACCTGGACGATGCGGCGGAAACCGTCTCCGAGCGCCATTCGTCCGACGATGAGCCCTTCGCGGGTTTGGCCTTCAAGATCGCGACGGATCCCTATGTCGGCACCCTGACCTTCTTCCGTGTGTATTCCGGCGTGCTCAATTCGGGCGACACCGTGTACAACCCGGTCAAGGGCAAGCGCGAGCGCATCGGACGTCTGCTGCAGATGCACGCCAATTCCCGCGAGGAGATCAAGGAAGTGCGTGCTGGCGATATAGCCGCGGCGGTGGGTCTGAAGGACGTCACCACCGGCGACACGCTGTGCGATACCAGCAACGTGATCACCCTTGAGCGCATGGAGTTTCCCGAGCCCGTGATTTCGGTCGCGGTCGAGCCCAAGACCAAGGGCGATCAGGAAAAGATGGGTATGGCGTTGTCCAAGCTGGCCCAGGAGGATCCGTCTTTCCGCGTGCGTACCGACGAGGAATCCGGCCAGACGATCATTTCCGGCATGGGTGAGCTGCACCTCGAAATCATCGTCGACCGCATGCGGCGCGAATTCAAGGTCGAGGCCAACGTCGGCGCGCCACAGGTCGCGTACCGCGAGGCGATCCGCAAGTCGGTCGAGCAGGAAGGCAAGTTCGTTCGCCAGTCCGGCGGTCGCGGCCAGTACGGTCATGTCTGGATCCGGCTCGAGCCGCTCGAGCGCGGTACGGGCTACGAGTTCGAGAACGCCATCGTCGGCGGCGTGATCCCCAGGGAGTACATCCCGGCGGTGGACAAGGGCATCCAGGAGCAGCTGCAGAACGGCGTGCTGGCCGGGTTTCCGATGGTGGATGTCAAGGCGACCCTGTTCGATGGTTCGTACCACGACGTCGACTCGTCCGAAATGGCATTCAAGATCGCTGGCTCCATGGCCTTCAAGGAAGGTGCGCTGAAGGCGAACCCCGCGCTGCTGGAGCCGATCATGAAGGTCGAAGTGGTCACGCCTGAAGACTACATGGGCGACGTGATGGGCGACCTGAACCGCCGCCGTGGTCTGGTGCAGGGCATGGACGATGCGCCGGCCGGCAAGATCGTGCGCGCGGAAGTGCCGCTCGCCGAGATGTTCGGCTACGCCACGGACCTGCGCTCCGCGACTCAGGGACGGGCAACCTATTCGATGGAATTTTCGAAATACGCCGAGGCGCCGAACAATGTCGCCGAGGCCGTGATCAAGAAGGCATCTTAATCCGCCGGATTCGGCATCGGACCGATTCAACGACATTGATTTGAGAGGTAGTAGTTGTGGCCAAGGAAAAGTTTGAACGCAAGAAGCCGCATGTAAACGTGGGAACGATCGGGCATGTGGATCATGGCAAGACGACGCTGACGGCGGCGTTG
>NZ_JQSG02000007.1 GCF_000754095.2 Acidihalobacter prosperus | reverse complement strand
CGGAGCGGTTCAACTTTTCGGGGGGATTATCCCGGGCAACCCACTCGAAGGCGCTTGCTGCAGTCAATCATCTTGAAGTATGATGCATCCTCATCTTTAATTCAAAAGATCTTTAGATTATTATCTCCACATGACTGAACGTGAAATCAAAGATTTGCTTTACGCGCAGGTGGCCCGCATTGGCAAGGCGGTTGCCAGCCCCAAGCGCCTGGAACTAATCGAGCTGCTTGCCCAAGCGGAGAAATCTGTCGATCAACTGGCGGCCGAGGCGGAGATTTCTATCAAGCTGGCCAGCGCGCACCTCAAGGAACTACGCCAGGCCCGTTTGGTCGAGACACGGCGGGAAGGCAAGCGCGTGTTTTATCGCCTCGCCGATCACAGTGTGGCGGATTTCTGGGTGAGTATCCGATCACTGGCCGAGGCGCATTTGCTGGAACTGAAGAATGCGCTCGCCAGGATGTCGGAACAGGCAGCAGAACTGACCCCGATCAACCGTACGCAGATGTTTGAACTAGCCAGGCGGGGCGACGTTGTCGTACTGGACGTGCGTCCCGAGACGGAATTCGCTGCCGGTCACCTGCCGTATGCGCTCTCCATGCCACTTGCCGAAGTACGCAAACGCCTGGCGGAGCTGCCGCACGACAAGCCCATCGTGGCGTATTGCCGCGGGCCATTCTGCGTGATGGCCAAGGAGGCCGTGACCTTATTAAGCCGGGAAGGTTACCGCGCTACGCGCATCGAAGACGGGGTGGCGGAGTGGCGAGCGCAAGGTCTGCCGGTCGAGGCAAGGCTGTGCCCTGTGTTCGATGACTAATGCGGGCAAACCAACCATTGACAGCCGACCGCAAAACTATCTCATTGAGGAGGATGGATCATGTTTTTCAGACAACTACCCACCAAGGATGCCACCCTGTCCTACCTGTTCGGCTGCGCTTCCTGCCACGTGGCCGTGGCCATCGACCCCGTGCTGGGAGACGAAGATTGGTTCATTGAGGAAGCCCGCAAGCAGGATGTTCGTATCACGCATGTTATCGATACGCATATTCATGCCGACCATTACTCCGGCGGCCGCCCGCTGGCCGAACGCAGCGGCGGCACGTATTGCCTGCATGAGGCGAACCTAGGCAACGTGCAATTCGGTTTCGAGCCGTTGGCGGATAAACAGCGCATCGAGGTAGGCAACGTCGCCATTGACGTGCTGCACACACCAGGTCATACCCCAGATTCGGTATGCCTTCTGGTCACCGACAAGCGCCGTGGCGATCAACCCTGGTTTGTGTTGACCGGAGACACGCTGTTCGTGGGTGCAGTGGGTCGCCCCGATCTTGCGGGCAGAGAAGTTGAAATGGCCGGCCAACTCTGGGACAGCCTGCATGGAAAATTACTGGATCTACCCGATGAAACGGAAATCTATGCAGGACATGTGGCGGGTAGCGTGTGCGGCGCCGGCATTTCGGGCAAACCCGGCTCGACGCTCGGTTTCGAGAAGCGCTGGAACCCATTGTTGAGCTTGCCCCGAGATGCCTTTATCGAAGCCTTGACCCAGGAAATCCCGCCACGTCCCGCCGAAATGGATCGCATGGTCGAGGTCAATCTGGGACTCAAACCGCCCCCCTCCGTAACAGCTTGACGCATTACGATGAATTTCGATTCCGCCTCGAGTCAGGACGAAACCCACCAGCGCGGCATACGACTCAATGCCCCGCAATTTCTCATGCAGACCCTGCAGGTGGTGTTCGTCGGTCTGACCCTGGGCACCGAGCGTACCGTGCTGCCGACATTGTCTGCCGATTTTGGTGTTACCAAAGGAGCCTTTCTGTGGCTGGCCTCCTTCGTCATCGCCTTCGGTTTCGTCAAGGGCCTAGTGAATTTCGCTGCCGGTGCCATGGCCGATCGCATCGGCCGCAAAAGGGTGCTGCTACTCGGCTGGCTGGCGGCCTTACCGATCCCTTTCCTGTTGCTGTATGCGCAGAACTGGGGCTGGGTCGTCATCGCGAACGTCTTCCTCGGCATCAGCCAGGGACTAGCCTGGTCGGTCACCGTGATCAGCATGGTGGATCTGGCGCGTACAGATCAAAGAGGTCTCGCGGTGGGGATCAATGAGTTCGGTGGGTATGCCGCCATGGGCGTAGCCGGGCTGGCGACGGGTATCCTGGCGGCCACTTACGGTCCGCGAATCGCACTGTTCGGGTTTTCACTGGGGGTGATTCTGCTCGCCGCCCTGACTACCCTCTGGTTTGTGCGCGAGACGCGGGGATTCGCCCATGCCGAGAGCCGCGCTCACCGGGAAGGACGCCACGACGGCCCGAAAGCGCGGATTCCGCAAACCCGCACCGAAGAACCCGACGCCTGGGAGATATTCCTGTTGGTGTCATTCCGTCACCCCACCCTGCGCGCGCTCAGCCAAGCCGGCGTGATCAACAAGGTGGCCGATACGCTCGTATGGATTCTGTTTCCGCTCTATCTGCATCAGCGCGGTCTGGGCCTGGTGGAAATCGGCTGGGTGACCGGCGTCTACGCGGCGGTATGGGGCGCTTCGCAATTGTGGAGCGGACCGCTGTCCGACCACATCGGGCGCAAGTGGCTGATCGCCTGGGGATTGTGGCTGGTAGCGCTGGGTGTTCTGGGCGCGTTACTGCTCAAGGGGCTCGCTCTGTGGCTGGCCAGTGCCGTGATCATGGGCATAGGGATGGCCATGCTCTATCCCAATATCATCGCGGCGGTCAACGACATCTCAGACCCCGCATGGCGTGGCGCCTCCCTGGGTGCCTATCGCTACTGGCGTGATACGGGCTACGCCATCGGTGGGCTGGTTCTAGGCGGGGTCGCCCAGTTCACCAACCATGTCATGCCGGCATTCTGGGCGACGATCAGCCTCTTGCTGTTGTCAGGCGCCTGGGTGGCCTTTGGCAGCGAGGAGACCCATCCGCGGATCAATCCGGTTTCGCATGACATCACAACCGACCAGTGAGCGTACGAGCGCCCTAGGATCAAGGTGTCGAGCCAATGAATACAGAACCGATCCAGCACAGCATCCGCTTTTTCTTATCTGACTACTTAATGTTGATTGGCCGTGGTATGTTTTCTCAGCAGCGTTCTCCATCCCCATCGCTGCATTGGTATTTGCCCGCCGCATGGCGGGCTTTTTTTCGGCATGGGATTGCCGTAACACCGGCACGACGGTGGCGGTGGGCGGAGATATGCTCAATCTATCCCGCTATCCCGACTTCCGCCACGGAGGTCATGTCCGGTGGGCGCTACGGTCTTTACCCGATCCAAAGCGACAAAGCTGTGCTTAGCGTACGTTTACGAGTAGAGTGGGAATACGACTGATGTCTCAGGCCACAGCGCATCACCCAATCGACCCACATTCTCATAAGCCGTATTTATGCGGCAATTGACATTGGCCTCGATGTTTCGCCACCCTTCGATAGGGTGAGTCGCCTGAATGCGTTGAGAGGGGCGATTTCCGCCAGTTTTCTGAAAATTGCACAGTTTTGATCTCGAGATGAGACCGTTACGCTTCGCTCAGGTGTGCGGGGTAGCACAAACCGGGCCACGCGCAAGCTTCCTGGCATTTTGCCAGAAAGCGATGAAACTCAATGCTACCGCAAACAGTTCGATTTCGAATTCATGGGTCGCGATAAACCCTTGGATGATCCCCGGGGCAAATCCCGCCACGGCCGGGAAAACGACGGCCAAGGCTCCCAAGCCCAAGGGAATCAGGGGGCTACAGCACAGCAGTGGCGCGAAGAATGCGACCAGGGCGCCACCTATCCCAGTACTCTTGCTGGCACGTTGCCCATGGCGTATCAATAGCACCATCGTGGCCAGCGTGAGTGCGAGCAAGACCGCCAGGCAAAAGGCAAATACCGCTTGCCCTGGTGCGAGCAGGCGCAGACTGTCCCAGCCGATATGTCCACCGGTCAGGGAGGCTGGCAAGGTGACGGCATAGAGCGGGAACAGGACGATGAAGGCCATGAGAACAGTCCATCGCCCAACAGGTTCCGTCCAGAGGCGTTTGAGCGTAGTAGCAAGTTCATACAACATGCGCGCATTCTCCAGGCAAGAACATATAGATCGAATCAAGGGATAACCTATGACCGCACTTCATCCCGTCTGCGATTTTTTAACTCGTTATACAAACCTCATCCCTTCGCGCTATTGACCTGTTTTCGCAAACCTAAGTATTTTCTGCATAGTGACGTTTGGAGAACCGCTGACCGCCTGGATCAGCCCTTTGCTGTCGATCAGAAAGTAGATGTCAGGAAACCTTTTCGGATTGTACGTTTCAGCAAGCGTTTTGCTCGCTGTCCCGAATATCCAGCCAGACGCGTTTTCCAACTCAGGCGCGACCTTTTGCACAAATTCATCGGTTGTCAGACCCGGATATCCATCGTTCTTGTAATTATCCAATACGATCAAAGTCACGCCATCCTGCGCCAACTCCTGGCGATGTTTGGCCAGCGCCTTGAGTCCAGCCTCGCAACTGCCACACCATGTCGAAAACAACCAGAGCATGATTTTGTGTCCCGCGTACTGGCTGATCGATGTTTTCTTCCCCGCCACTTCAAATGAAACATCCGGGGCGGGCACGGGATGGAATTGCATCGGTGTTTGAGTGCGTGCTGATGTCTGAGAGCGCACGGTCGATGGTGCTCCCGAGAATTTCCAACTGACCCACCCCGACACCCCGATCAAGATCGACAACCCTAATAAAATCATGATGGATTTCTTACGCATGCTTATTGTCTGCTCCGTGGATCAATAACTCGTTTGGCCAGAATGTTATTCGTTTTCGAGAACCGGTCCGGATTCATTGATGTCAGGCTCGGTGGCTCAGCAGCCCTAAATTAGATACGACAAAGGGTGTAAGATAATTCAGTATGATTTTCAACCAGATCCAGGCACTGATATCGCCGATCATCAGGCGACCGCCCAAATTAAACAGCGTGAGCCAGGAACCCACGATTGCAGTGATCCAGAGTGTTCGTTTTAGATGGGCGGGCCGACAGATTGTGCGTGCGGGCGTTAAACAAATGGTCGACAGTTTGTTTATCGCTGACCGTCGTCTCATTAACCTGCTCGCAGCGAAACATCATTCAAACCGCCGTGACTGGCCTGCCAGTTTGTCAACATTGGTTCAATCATCCCTGATTCTCAGGTACAGCGGGCAATCGATCGGCGCATCCATTTCTTCTCCTCGCTTGCACGCGTCGATCAACCCGGACAGCTGGTGTTTTACTCGATGCAGAGATTCGATCCGTGTACTCACCTCGTGCAAACGCCTTTCTGCGATCATTTGAATTTCGTGACAACGCTTTTCTCCCAGGGCAAGCAGCTCGGCAATTTCATCCAGACTGAACCCGGCCTGCTGTGCGTGGCGGATAAAATTCAGACGGTCCAGATCTTCCTGGTGATATCGACGGATGCTGCCATAAACGCGTGACGGGATGGGCAGTAAAGCACGCCGCTGGTAATAGCGGACGGTTTACACGTGCACGCCGGCAGCAGCGGCCAGCCGTCCGATCGTCCACGTGGGATGCTTCTCGCCCGTGTTCATCCGCATGTCCACCCTATCCAATCTCCAGACCACGCAGCCTTGCCTGAAATCCGAAAAAAGCGTTGGCAACCACAGCGGCCTGGGGAACTGTAAAAATGTCACCCTCATGGTCTTTGCTTTCAATTTCGGCGCAACTGCGGCAGACGAAACGAATACTCGGGCATAAGGTGTTGCAGCACGCGTTCGTACCGCAACTTCCCTGTGTTTCGTCGGTCCAGAGGACCGCCGTCTCATGCATCATTGCCTCATGTAAGCTACCGTTGGCGCGCATCCTGAGAGCCAACTGCGTATCGCATAAGGCGCATGGGGCAACGATCTGGGTCGCTTGGCCACTGACGCGCGAAACCGCCAAGGCGTCGATCGCACACATGGCATGAACCGAACGGTCACCAAGTTGGACCTGTATGCCTGTCGGCAAGACGCTGAAGGGGTAACAGCCGAGTTGCCCGGATTGATCAACTACGGCGTCGATGGCCAGTAAGGCATACAGACTCTCGGGGCTAAGCACATCGGTTGCTAGCGGGCTTGCGGTATCGCACCAGTGATCGATCAGACGGCGATAATCCTCAAGGGCGTGACTCGACAAGGCCATCACCCCACTTTCCAGAGGAAAGCGATCACGCAAGCGGGCAATTGCCGCTTCCACCTTCTGCCTACTGTGCAGCCGGCTTTCGTCGTCTTGATGTCGGATCATGCCTTATACATCCTCACTCCAACGGACGCTGTGGTTTACCCAGCGCAGCACGACAGTTGTGTGACGTCCTTGGTGAAGGTCTGCGCGGCCAGCTTGAGCCCCTCGACCATGGTCAGGTAGGGGAAGAGCTGATCGGCCAGATCCTGCACCGTCATGCGGTTGCGGATCGCCAGCGCCGCCGACTGGATCAGTTCGCCAGCTTCCGCAGCGACTGCCTGCACGCCAAGCAAGCGCCCCGTTTCGGCGTGCGCCACGAGCTTGATAAAGCCGCGCGTATCGAAGTTGGCGAGCGCCCGCGGCACATTGTCGAGGGTCAGCATGCGGGTATCGGTCTCGATGCCCTGCGCCTGCGCTTCCTGCTCGCTCAGCCCCACGGTGGCCACCTGGGGATCGGTAAACACGACGGCCGGCATCGCGGAGAGATCGAGTCGCGCTTCGCCGCCGGTCATATTGATCGCCGCACGAGTGCCGCCGGCTGCGGCCACATAGACGAACTGCGGATTGTCGGTACAGTCGCCAGCCGCAAAGATTTGACCAGCGCTTGTGCGCAGGCCATCGTCCACGGCAATGGCGCCACGTGGGTCGGTCTTGATGCCTGCCGCCTCCAGATTCAACTCTTGCGTGTTCGGGCTGCGCCCGGTGGCCACGAGCAGCCGGTCGGCGCGCAACTCATCCTTGCCCAGCGTCAGCACGAACTCGTCTCCGGCGTAGGTGACCTGGCTTGCCTGGGTGTGCTCCAGCACCTCGATGCCCTCGCTGCGGAAGGCGGAGACCAGCGCTTCGCTGATGGCGGGGTCTTCCTGAGACAGCAGGGTATGGCGGGCAAGGATCGTGACTTGGCTGCCCAGACGAGCGAAGGCCTGAGCCAATTCCACAGCCACCACCGACGCACCGATCACGGCCAGGCGTTGGGGGATCGCGCCGGTTTCCAGCGCCTCGGTCGAGGTCCAGTAAGGCGTGTCGGCCAGTCCGGCGATGGGCGGGATGGTGGCACGCGCGCCGGTGGCGATCAGGCAGCGGTCGAAGGCAACTACGCGCTCGCCGCCGTCGTTGAGCGCTACGTGCAGGGTCCGTGCATCGACGAACCGCGCCTGACCATGCAGGACCTCAATAGACGGTGTGCTTTCCAGAATGCCTTCGTACTTGGCGTGCCGCAGTTCCTCGACACGTCCCTGCTGCTGAGCCAGCAAGGGGCCGCGCAGTACGTCAGAGGGGCTGGGCGGCAGGCCGGCGTCGAAGGGGCTCTCGCGCCGCAGATGCGCGATGTGCGCGGCGCGGATCATGATCTTGGACGGTACGCAGCCGACATTGACGCACGTGCCGCCGATGGTGCCGCGCTCGATCAGCGTCACGCGTGCGCCCCGTTCGACGGCCTTGAGCGCGCCGGCCATGGCCGCACCGCCGCTGCCAATCACGGCAATGTGCAACACCTGCCCGTCACTCGCGGCAATGGTGTCCTCATTCCGTGGCTGCGCGCCATAACCACTTCCCACCACCGCCTCGGTCAACTGCTGGATGGGCACCTCGCGTTCCAGCACAACTCGGGCCGTGGCATCCGGGTAGGACACTTGGGCCTCGCTTACCCCGGGGACGCCTTCGAGCGCTTGGCGCACATGCGCGGCGCAACTGTCGCAGGTCATGCCGGTGATAGCGAGTTCTGTGATTGCGTTCTGGGTCATACGGTTCTCCAAAGGATTCTCGTGATTAGCCATGTTGAGTGGGCGTTTCGCAGCCGTCCGTTGCGCAGCGGCGGTTGGCCGGATTGATCATGTCCCAGATGGAGGCCAGGAACATGACGATCAGACCCGTATAGAAAATCCCTCTCGCCAGATCCTTGGCGAGGAAATGATGGGTCAGCCCAAACACGCCGATCAGCGCCAGCACCGGACCGATCGATCCCAGCAGCGTGCGCTGCCACTGGTGGTGCGAGAACCAACCCGCCAGGGTCGCCAATAGCGCCACACTGGCGAAGATCGGAATCAGCCAATGCACGAACAGGCCTTCCCAGTGACTGAGAAAGCCCAATCCGATCGCAGCCCCCAAGCTCGCGGCTGCCGGGAAGCACATGGCACAACTGAAACTGCCGACGATGGCGCCGATGACACCGGTTTTGTCGACGATACGGGTGATGACGGACATGGCAGAACCTCCTGGGTGACGATTCGTAAGTGCTTGGTGGACTCCGGTAGGCTAAACTTACTGCCGTACTAATGTACGGAGTCAAGGCCAATGGAACCTATAGCTACCGCATTGACCATCGGACAACTGGCCTCAGGGGTCGGCGTCAACGTGGAGACGATCCGGTTCTACCAACGCAGGGGCTTGTTGCGCGAACCGCCTCGCCCGCCAGGGGGTATTCGGCACTACTCAGCCGAGGATGTTGCGCGGGTGAAATTCATCAAGTCGGCGCAACGGATGGGATTCAGCCTTGACGAAATCCACCATCTGCTGCGACTCGATGAGGGGATGCAATGCGATGCGGCGGCCGAATTGGCGGCCCAGCACTTAAACGATGTGCGGACGCGGCTACAGAATCTGCACCGGATCGAAGTGACGCTGGCAAACCTGCTCGATCAATGCCGCAAAGGCGGAAAAAAGGTGACCTGTCCGTTGATTCTGGCGCTACACACAGACGAAGTGGAGACACCTTAAAGCCTGTTTACATTGTTTTCATTTCCGTATGGAAATCACCTTGTAGCAATACACAATCATTGAACCCTTATTGCCTCTTTCGCGCAGCAATATAAAAATATCGGGTATCCGGAAAATGGTGTTGACGGGAGTCTAGAATTCGCCTTGTTGAAGCAAGAGGATCAATGTTGATATGTGCATCCCTGTTAGTCTTTGCATGTTCCCGTTGCACGCCTCTTTCGTGCATGCGGGTCAAGATTTCCGTGCGCTGACCAGGTACGCGGCAACCCTGTTTCCCAGCGCGCGAGAAGATAGTGAGCACATGATTGTGTGCCACTCCGAAGCATGGGAAGATCCCGCTGCGGTGGCCCTCCCTCCAACCCCGGTCACTGCATTGGTTTTTGCCCGCCTGTTGGCGGGTTTTTTTTGCAACGCTCAGCGTTATAAACTGATTAATGTGGCGCACTCAGACATGATTTGATGACAGGGAATGGCGGCGTCACCTCGGGGAAGATTACTGGAACAACTTAGGCGGGCGGAATCGATCTTGCGGGAAAGAGAGTCCGCTTACCGAGAAATTGCCCGCGAGCATGGGAAGTGGAGCGATGAAGCCCGCTTGGCTTACGAGAAAGTGCGGACAGCCGAACAGCGCGCTGACTGGATATTCGAGGAACTGACAACGAGTGATCTATAAGCTCAACGCTGTATCATGGCCGGCCGCCTCTGATTGTTACGCCTCCTGTCGCAAGCGAGCATCCATCTGTTCAATGACCTCATCCAGTGCGTCTACGAAAGCGGTCCAAACAGCGTCAATCTCCACTGATGTGCTGTTCGGGGAACCCGTCGAGAGCGTCGCCAGCCAATCCAGCAACTGCCGATGGAGCAATCGATGCGATTGCTGGAGTCTAACCGTGTCAAGTGAAACGGCCTGCTCGCTTTTCAGCCATGTGCCGAGGGGACATGGCGCGCTCAAACTCGCCGCCAGTTCGGCAAGGTCATTCTTCGATAGTTTATGATCCGCGCATGCCTGTTTGCGGAACCGCATCATCAATTGATTGTGATAGGGCAAAGTCCGCAATAAAACCAGCGCATCCAATGTGGGACGCCAGCGTGGAATTTCAGCGTAGCGCGCGGCTGGGCGGTAGCGAGCGAGCCAGTCAAGCCAGTCACGTTCGCCCATCGGTTTGGCAAAGAAGTATCCCTGGATCACCTCACCGCCGAGTCGGCGCCACAGGCTGACGACACGCGCCTCCTCAACGCCTTCCGCGACCACTTTCGCGCCATGGATTTCGGCCAGTGTCAGCGCGGCATAGCCGACCGCGAACGCTTCGGTATCGTGCTCCAGATTTTGCACGAACTGCAGGTCCAGCTTGATCACATCCAGCGGCAATTCGCGCACGTGCTGCAGCGAGGCGTATCCGCTGCCGAAATCGTCCAGCGAGACGTGTATGCCGCGTTTTCTGACCTCACCCAGCACGCGCGCGCTTTTGTCCAGATCGGCCAATGCCTGGGTTTCTGTCAACTCCAGGGTCAGATAGGCGGCCGTTCCCGGGTAACGATCCAGGGTTTCATCCAGATCGTCCAGGAAGGCCGAGTGCTGTAAATGCCGGGCACAGATATTGATGCTCACACGACCGAAGGCGTAATGATCGGACCGCCAACGCGCGATGGCCGTGGCCGCGCTGTGCAGTAGAAATCGACCCAGCTGACGCGAAAGGGCGGCATCCCGTTCAATGATGGGGATAAAGCTGTTGGGCATCCAGAAACCGTCACCGTTGTGCCGCCAGCGAACCAATGCCTCGACCCCGATCACCGCGCCCGTCGCCAAGTCGATTTGCGGTTGATAGTGGAGAAACAACGCCTGGCTGGCGAGCGCGTTCGGCAGCTCGCGATAGACTTGATATTCGAGCCGGGCATCGTCTGCCATGAGGTGACTGAATAGCTGCCAGCGACGTCTTCCAGCTCCCTTGGAGGCATAAAGCGCCGCATCGGCATGACGAAGCAACTCCATGGGACTGCTGTCGTCGAGCGGATAGAGCGTGAATCCGAGGCTCGCATCCGTGTTCAGTTCATGCCCGATACCCTCGATACGTATCGGCTGGCGTACCGATTCGAGCAGTCGATGTGCAATACCTTCAAGTTCCACCGTGCCAGAAACGCCCTCCAAAAGTATGCCGAATTCGTCCCCGCCCAGCCGGGCAACGGTGTCTCCCTGGCGCACGGCTTCCTTGAGTTGCCTTGCGAGTATCTGGAGTACCTGGTCGCCGACCTGATGCCCGAGGTTGTCATTGATTTGTTTGAAATAATCGAGGTCGAGTATCCCTACGGCGGTTAACCGTTCGGCACGACCGGCACGCGCCAGGGCCTGTTCGAGCATACGCATGAAGTAGCTTCGATTCGGCAGCCCGGTCAGCGAATCCTGCTGGCTCAGGCGCGTGATCTCCCGCACATGCTCGTACTGGTTGAGCCCCAATGCGACATCGCGGGCCAGCTCCTCCATCAACTCGACCAGGGCTGGGGTAAAGTAATGTCGTCTTTGCGCGTAAGCGGCCAGAATACCGCGCTGCCCCGCCTTGGTTGTAAAAGGCGTCATCACGGCACTTCGCAGCCCGTATCGTGTGGCGCGCTCAAGCCAGAACGCAAAACCGGCATTGTCCCACAGATCCGCCACGGCCACGGTCTCTCCCTTGCGTAGCGCCTCGCCAGCCGGCCCTCGACTGGATGGGCTGTCCGGAGCGAGATCAATCTCGAGACCATCGACGTAGCCCCGGGCAGGGCCCGCGGCCCTTTGCACATGTACCCGCGAATCCTGGATCAGGCCGATCCATACCAACGGCAAGTCAGCACTTTCCGCCAATTGCGCACAGACCTTGGCATACAGCTTTTCTGGTTCGGGCAAGGCAACCAGAGCCTGATTGATATCCTTGAGTGCGCCGTAATAGGTGCGCAATTGCGATTCGGACTTCGCGATACGGGTAGAGCGCCTGGCGCTCATACCCAGCACAAGCGTAAGCAGGGACAGCAAGACCACCCCTTCGCCGGCGCCGCCCTGCAGCAGCCATTCGCGCCAGATCACCGCGCGTGGCAGGCTGGCGGTCACGCTCAAGGGAAATCCCGCGACAGAGGTTTGTGCGTACAAGCGACCCTGCTGTGTCCAGATACGAATGCCGGTCGACGCATGCCGGCGTAATGGAAACTCGGGTTGGCCTGCTTCACGGCGGGCGCCTTCGCCCTCGGCCTGCTCGCTATGCGAGACTTGCCTCGCACCCGGTCCGCGCCAGTTCAGCCGGTAGATCGGCTGATGGCCGGCAATAAGATCACGATGGGTCGCCAGCGCAGTCGGAGGCCATGGTAGCAAGGCATACACATCCAGGATCGGATCGCCGCCGGCATCGCGTATGCGTGCACAGGCAGGCAACGCCTGGTCCTGACCGGCGGATACGAGTTCATGCGGTAAGTGGACGGGCGCCGCCAGCGTGACCGACGCGTTACGATTGAGCGGGCATAGACGGTGCGCGATACGCAAGTAGGGGCTTTGCGCGCGGCCGACAATCGGTGACGCGCCCAGCAAGCGCCCATCTTGGGCTTGGAGGACGAAGATCGGCAATACACTGTCGGGATAGGCCGACTGGAACAGGATGATGCGCGTATCCACTTGCGCGGGGCGGAGATCGTTTCCCAGTGCCAGAAAATTGCCCATAGCCCGCAGGGCAGCCGACCAGTGCGTCAAGGAAGATGCCTCGGCCTCTGCACCACGCCGTACGCTCGCCCGCAGGGCTTGTTCGACATGCCAACGGGTATCGCGCCATGACTGCACACCGTAAAAAAGAGCCAGCAAAAAGAGCAAAAAGAGAAAGCCCGCCCTGCGTAGCCAACCCTTACCTTGCTTACCTTGAGTCCACATTAGCATTCGCAACCGAGGCCCGCGTCGGCGGCAACTGGATGATTGACCCTCCGGCATAGCCGCGGTCAGATTATATAGAACGGATACGGTCTCCGCTCAGGATCGGGTAGGTTGTCTCAGGATAGAAAGGTCGATCCCGGTGATGTGCGCGCGAGAAAGGTGGGTTATCCGATGTCTCCAGATCCTTGGGTACGCTTTTTTGCTTGCGCCTGTGCGCGGTCATGACGCTCGCGGAGCAGCCAATACACGACGCCGAGCGCCAGTGACGCAAAACCGAGCGCGCCCAGTGCCGCGGCATTGATGCTCCCCATATCCAGAACGATGAATTTGCGCGCCAGCGCCAGTAGCGCAATCAAGATCACCGTTCGGACTTGAATGATATGTTCCTGTCTTTCCAGTACCCGCAATATGGAATGCTTGAACTCCAGCGCAATCAGGAGCGTCATGATCATGCCGAACACGGTCTCGAACGTACTGTGATCCAGCGGATTCAGGGTTCCCGTTACCAGCATGGAGAATACCTGGCGTATCAGATTCCACAGCGCAATCACGATGATGACCGCAATGACGGTGGTCAAAATCAGCGCCACGACTTGCTCGAAGCGTTCGTAGAAGGTCATCACACCCCAGAAACGCTGGGTGTCGCCGGCAGGTGGGCTATGGCGCTGTTGGATATTGTCTGACATGGCATGCTGTCTAAGTCGAAGTACCTGAGCGACGCATTGGCAAGAATCCGTTGACCCCTACATGCCCCTCTACATATAGAGCGGAAAGCCGTGTTTCAATGGTGCTGAATCCGTATTTTCCTTTCATCGCGACCGTCATTATGGCCACGATGGCGGGCGGTATGTATAGCTCAAGATAGGACGAAACGCGGCGTCCTGATCATTGCACCTTGAACTGATTGACCAGCACTTGTAGCTCTGCTGAGAGTCTGGCCAGATCTTCACTCGCCGTCGCCGTCTGCTGGGCACCCGCCGCCGTCTGTTCCGTGGCGTGACTGATGTTGCTGACGTTGCGGTTGATCTCCTCCGCCACCGAGGATTGCTCCTCCGCCGCGCTCGCAATCAGCGCGTTCATGTCGTTGATCTGCGTCACCGCCTGCGCAATCGTGTTCAGCGACGTCCCCGCTTCCTGCGCCTGCGTCACGCTCGCCTGCGCCCGTTCGCGACCCGTGGTCATCGCCGCCACCGCGCTCTTCGAACCGCCCTGCAGCCGCTCGATCATCCCCCGGATCTCCTCCGTGGAATCCTGCGTCCGCCGCGCCAGCGTCCGCACCTCGTCCGCCACCACCGCAAATCCGCGCCCCTGCTCGCCCGCCCGCGCCGCCTCGATCGCGGCGTTGAGCGCCAGCAGGTTGGTCTGCTCGGAGATCCCGTTGATCACCTCCAGCACCCGGCCGATCTGCGCGCTGTCGTTCTCCAGCGCATGGATCACCTGCGCCGCCTGTTCGACCTCGTCGGCCAGCTGGCTGATCGAGCTGATGGTGCTTTCGACCACCTGCCGCCCCTGGCGCGTGGCCCCGTCCGCCTCCTGCGCCGCGCGCGCGGCGTCGTTGGCGTTCTTGGCCACCTCCTGCACCGTCGCCGACATCTCGTTGATGGCCGCCGCCACCTGGTCGGTCTCGCTCTGCTGGTTACGTACGTGGTTGCTGGTCTCCTCGCTCGTCGCCGACAGCTGCTCCGAGGCCGCCGCCAGCTGCGCCGTCGAACCCGCCACCTGTCCTACCACCTGCTGGATCCGCTCGACGAACTTGTTGAACGCATCTGCTAAATGGTCCAGTTCATCCCGTCCTCGCGAGGCCATTCTGCGCGTCAAATCACCCTCGCCCTGGGCAATGTCCTGCATGGTCTCGACCGTGAGGCGCATCCGCGTGCGCATGCTCATGACCGCCATGCCGACCAGCACGGTGCCGATGATCAGGGCGAGCGCGAGCAGACTCAGGCTAAAGATGCTCGAAAGTCGTAGATCGTCATGCACCCGTCGATTAGCCGCTTCGGCTTGCTGCTGTGCCAACTGCGTGAGCGTGAGCAATTCGCTGCCGATCTGTTCGGACAGCGGGTAGGCGCGCGTCACGAGTACATTCATGGCACCGGCAAACTGTAGCGTTTTGAGATGATGCACCACGGACGCATAGTCCGATTCGCTGCGCTTCCAGAGCTGGCCGACATGCTGAATCTTGCTCGCGAGCTGGGGATCGTTGGCGGCGAGTTTGATGGCCTGCTGATAATTCGCGTCCGCCTCGGCGAGGTATTTCGTGGCCGCGTTCACGTATTGGCCGTTGAGGCTGTTGGTCATCAGTTTCTGCGTCACGTCCGGCGAGACGCCGCCGATGGTGGTGAGGTTCATGTTGAGCACATTGTCGCGGATGGCGATGCCGGCCCGCAGGGTTGCGCCGCTCATGCGCTGCAGGGCATTGAGCAGGGAGTTCTCCTGCTGGCTGAGCTGTGTATCGGAGCGGATGACGCTGCCGAACCAGACCGGCGTGAGCACGGCCGCGACGGCGAAGACGGCGGCCACGATGATGCTGGCCACGATGCGAGCGGTGATGGTGCGAAGGCCCAGGTTCATAGTCGATTCCTTCCTGTTTATTAGTTGGGGTATCCGGAAGATCGTGTTGATTTGAGATGGAGTTGAGATGACGCATCTTGGCGCCTAAACCGGAATATTGTGTGTATGTGTGGCGACTATCCAAGACGCAACCGAACTTCCCGTTTCACCAGTAAGTCCGCAGCGCCTTCTGATTTGTGACAAGCCAGTACACGGAAGGGCCAGACCAGCTCCCCCAGCATCCATGTAGAGATGCCCGGCGTCGGGTTTCCCGTCGGGGCGGTTGATATCATAGAGCTTCATCATTAATATATGAACAACTATTCAATCGTTACTTTGATTCGACGTGGAACTATTCGATGAGTATGGAACCGACTTTTGAGCAAGCCGAAGAATTAGCCGGCATGTTCCACCTGTTGGGCGACGTCAATCGGCTGCGACTGATTTGTGCTTGCCTTGAGGAAGCGGTCTGCGTCCAGGATCTGGCCGATCGTTTTAGCCTGACCCCCTCTCTGGTGAGTCACCACTTGCGTCTGCTGAAGGCGGCGCGCCTCATGCGTGCCGAGCGACGTGGCAAACAGGTGTTCTACACAGTCAACGATGAGCACGTGCGTCGGGTACTTAGCGATATGACGATCCACGTCGCTGAAGAAACTGGAGACGAACGGTAATAATAGAAATCAACGCAACTCATGCCAGGTGCGGTGCCCAAGCACGCGGCCTCGCCCTGGGCGAGCTACTCGGAGAGGTGCCGAACGTGATGCATACCCATACCCATTCTCATGAACACGATGCGAACGGACATGACTCTAACCGCCATAACCATGGGCATGCGCATGACCACCATACCCATTCGATCGGTCCGGATGCTGACAAGCGCTATCTGACGATCGCTCTAGCGTTGCTGCTGGCCTTTATGGCAGTCGAAGTCGTCGCGGGTCTGATGGCCTCCTCGCTGGCACTTATATCTGATGCAGGGCACATGCTCACCGATGCGGGCGCAATCGCGATGTCGCTGACTGTAATGCGTTTGGCACAGCGGCCTGCAGGAGGGCGATTTACCTTCGGCTTCAAACGCTCTGAAATCTTCAGTGCCCAGATCAACGGCCTAACATTGGTAGCATTGGCTGGTTGGTTCCTGATTGAGGCGGTGCGACGCCTGATCTGGCCACCTGCGGTCGATGGACTTCTCGTGACCTGGATCGCCCTGGTGGGTATTGTCGTTAACCTGTTGGCAACGTGGTCAATGAGCAAGGCCAATCGGGAAAGTCTCAACGTCGAAGGCAGCTTTCAGCACATCCTCACCGATCTGTACGCCTTCATTGTCACCGCGATTGCCGGCGCGTTGATCTACTGGACACATTTCTACCGTTTCGATGCTCTCGCTGCCTTAGTGGTGGCGACCTTGATGCTGCGTGCGGGGGTAAGTCTGCTCAGAGAATCGGGGCGCGTCTTTCTCGAAGCCGCCCCCAAGGGAGTGGACCCGGATGTAATCGGTCACACACTGGCTGCAGATCCTGGTGTCTTCGAGGTGCATGACCTGCATGTCTGGGAGATAACATCTGGCTTTACTGCCCTATCCGCCCACGTCCTCATATCCGGCGATAAGCCTTGCTCCGGAGAGTGCCATGCAGTGCGTCGACGCCTGAGTGAACTGCTTGCTGAGCATTTTGATATCGATCATGTGACACTCCAGGTGGACCATTTCCAGACCGAATACCGGATTCCCATGCAGGGGATTCGTCACACCAAATGGCCGCTGCCTGAGGCAGGATGAGGTCCATGATTGGTTAACCTTAAGAGATACCTCAGGATTATCAGTAAATCTGAACGTGGTTGAAGGATGCGACATGGCACCTGGAGAAATCCGACTGACCGAATGCGCTGATATGCGGCGAAAATATACGGCAGCGGAAAACGGTTTCAGATTAGAGGCGAGGAAAATGTTACTGGACCAGCCACCCTGTCCGTTCATGACCACTGCGGCGAGTTGACAGACGCGGTCGATGTCCGGGCGCTTCTCTCGGTTGACCAAGATATTCACGAGCCAGCGATTCATCAGGCGGGCGATAGCCGAATCGGAAAACAACTCGCGGTCGGCCACATGACACCAGTAACAGGCCAGATAACCGATGGATAGACAGATCGGTTTGTTTTCCCGTCGAGCATTTTCCAGCGCCGCCGCCCCCCCCAAGGGATACCAATCCACGGGTTGTTCGCATGCATCCGCAGAGCAGATAAGGGTCGAGAGCGCCTCTCAAGTAATTGCGCGGCGCAGGTGCAGCTACGGCCAAGCCCGCTGGCGACAAGGCTAGGGGCATGAGCCATACGTCCAGAGGCAGGTAGTGCCTGGAGCCGATTGCTTTCATCGTGTTGACTCCATCATGCAATCATGGATGCCCCAAGCGCCCGATTCCTTCCATTCGAGCCGCTGCCGGCTGTATGCCGTGCGGTGCTTTGAGTGTCCGGTTCATGCTTGCGTGCCAAGACTCATTCAATTATATTCGAAAACATGAAACATAAACCCTCTACCCCTACTGCAACCGAAGCGGACGTCTGCGCCCTGGAATGCTTTCATCCGCGCACCGTGACCCGGGTTCAGGCTGCTCTGGCGACCGAGGCGGAACAGCTGGCGGCCAGCGCCGAATTGTTCAAAATGCTGGGTAATCCCAAGCGTTTGATGATCCTGCGCGCTTTACGCGAGGCGGAGTTGTGCGTCTGCGATCTGGCTCACCTGCTCGGCCTGAGCGTAGCGGCGACTTCACAGCAACTGCGTATTCTGCGCGGCCAGGGCTGGCTGCGCATGCGCAGCGCGGGCAAGATGGTCTATTACCGCTGGAATGACGAGTCGCCGTTGCCCGCCCTGAATGCGGCGGTGCGCGGCATGTGTGTGGAAACCGCTGATGAACCTGATTGACACCACTCTTCACACCCTCGCACAGTGGATCGCGAACACTTGGACGCTGTACCTGGAGGCCGCGCCTTGGGTGGTGCTCGGGCTGATATGCGCTGGCCTGATCAAGGCATGGGTGCCGCAAGACCGGCTGGGGCGTTGGTTGGGCGGTCGCGGTTTGTGGCCGGTCACCAAAGCCGCGCTGATCGGCGCGCCACTGCCGCTGTGTTCTTGCGGTGTGATACCGGTCGCGCTGGGTTTGCGCCGTGCCGGGGCTTCGCGAGGCTCGACCCTGTCATTTCTGATCGCCACCCCGGAGACAGGCGTGGACTCGGTGGCCATTTCGTTCGCGCTGTTGGGGCCGTTCATGGCCATCGTTCGTCCGATCAGCGCCATCCTGAGCGCCATCGTGACTGGCCTGCTGGGCAATCTCGCCGAACCGGAGGCAAGGCGGGTGCCGGGTTCTGCCCCAGATCGGGTCGGAATCGACGCCTGCGGATCACAAACGTGTTCGAGTGCGTGCAGTACTGAAGTCAAGCCGGCGAGGATTGCACAAGCGGACTGCAACGATTCGTCCTGCGGCTACGAATCGACCGCACACGCTTTGAATACGAACACGGGTTCGCTCGGGTGGCGCAGCATGGCGGGGATTCGCTATGCGGTCACCGACCTACTGGATGAGTTCAGTCTATGGATGGCGCTCGGCCTCGCGCTGGCGGGTTTAACCATGACATTGGTGCCGCCGGCTGCACTGGGTGCTTACGGCAGTGGCTGGATGGCGATGCTGCTGATGCTGTTGGTCGGTGTGCCTTTCTACGTCTGCGCGACCGAATCCACGCCGATCGCCACTGCTATGCTACTGGCAGGGGTCTCGCCCGGCGCGGTGCTGGTATTCCTGCTGGCGGGACCGGCAACCAATCTGGGCACGGTAGGCGCCTTGCGCAAGGTATTCGGCTGGCGCTTCGTGCTGATCTACGTCGGCGGCATCAGCGCCTGCGCTATTGGATTCGGTCTGTTGACCGATGCCCTGGTGCATGCCCTGAACATCAATATCACGGCCCAGATCCAGGCCAGTGCTGAGTTGCTGCCAGGCTGGGCGAAACTGGGCTGCGCCTTTCTGCTCGCGGCTGTGGCCCTGCGCCCCCTGCGCCGCCACCTGCCCGGCCTGAGTCCGGCACAACCGGCTGCCTGAGGCGATGCCTCTCGCGGCACGCGATATGGATCATCCGGGTTCAATCCTCAGGAAGGTTTTCCGCGTATTCGGTCGCAGCCAGGGGACGTTCATGCCCGCACCTGGAAACGACCTGCCGTTGCTCGCCAGTGAACTCAACTTGTTACGCATTCTGTCCTGTTCGTGGCCACACGGCCGTGGCCGAGATCCTTGGCTGCTATTGCCAGCGGCAGCCTCGCTCGCTGTTTTCGCTTGGTTATTGACCCTTCACCCTACGGCGGCTGGGCGTACCTACGCCGCGTATGGCGGCGGATACATTGCCGTCACTATCGGTTGGCTATGAGGGGCGAAGGGATACGTCTCGGTCTGTGGGATGTCATCGGCAACCTCGTCGCCCTAATGGGGGTGGCCATTATCATGCTGGCACCCAGACATTAGGCTCGTTTGGGGAAAATGGCAGCCTTCACGTGGCTGCATGCCGCGGCTGACGATGCCTGCTCGCATGGGATGCTCTAGATGGACTTGTTGAATCTCAAGTATTTACAGCAGGACTCGGTTCAAGAATCCGAACATGATTATCACATTGAGGCAACCAGCAACGGCTCCAGCCAATATTGTCTTGACTGCGGTTCTTCTCATACCGTGGGCTTCGGACGCAAGCGCCAACTCTTCATGGACGCCCCCGTGCGCGGCAAGCGGGTAGGTATTTGGGTAGACCGCAGACGGTTACGCTGCAAACAATGCGGCAAGACTTTCATGGAACCGCTGCCCGAGATGCATGATCGCCGGCAAGCGACGCGACGACTGGTGCAATACATCGAGCGTGAGTCACTACGCCGCACCTTTGCCAGTATCGCCGAGGACGTAGGCTTCGACGAAAAGAGCATCCGCAACATTTTTCGCGCCTATGTCAACCGGTTGGAGAAGGAAGTCCGGTTCGAGACGCCGAGATGGATGGGCATCGACGAGATCTACATCGTCAAGAAACCGCGCTGCGTGATCTCGAATATCGAGCATCAAACCATCGTCGAGGTGCTGCCTAACCGCAACAAGCCGACCGTGATCAAGCGCCTGCAAACGCTACCCGATAAGGAAAAGGTGCGGTATGTCGCAATGGATATGTGGAATCCATATCGCGACGCCGTCAACACGGTATTCCCACAGGCCAGAATCGTCATCGACAAGTTTCATGTCGTGCGGATGGCGAATCAGTGTCTGGACACTGTACGCAAGAACTTGCGAGTGGAACTTACCTCACGACAGCGCAGGGGCTTGATGCACGATCGTTTCGTGCTGCTCAAACGCCGCCGTGACATCTCCGACGAAGACTACCTGAAGCTCTCGGGCTGGACTGTCAACTACCCATCGCTGGGGGCGGCCTACGATGCTAAGGAAGCTTTTTATGGCATCTGGGATATGGACAACCGGCCTGACGCGGAAAGTGCTTATGAGATCTGGTGTGGGAGTCTATCCGATGAGATGAGAGATGCCTTCAAGCCGATTCTCACGGCCATCGGTAACTGGCACACGGAGATCTTCAACTACTTCGATCACCCGATCACCAACGCCTATACGGAAAGTCTGAACAACCTGATTCGGGTGATGAATCGTCTTGGGCGCGGCTATAGCTTCGAGGCGCTTCGGGCAAAGATCCTTTTCACCGAAGGGGTACATACAGTCAAGAAACCCAAATATCCCAAGCGAAGAGCAACGATGGAAGACTCGATGTTCGCGTACAAAACCTTTTCAAGGATTATCGACATCGAACGAGAAACCAACTACGGCGCTCAGATATCAACATTGATATCCTTGATTGAAAACGGCGATCTCTAGACCCGTATCAACACGATCTTCCGGATACCCATTTTTCATAAATAGAAGGGCGGGCGCTTAACTAACTGATATAATAAAAATTTACGATAATAACGCTTCGGGCGAAGCCTAACCGAGACCGCCCATAAGTGATGTCGCCCCGACTCAGCTCTGTTTCCCCACCCTGGCCGGTTTCACCGTCCGTGCCGACTTCGAGGGAGGTGCTGTATCGAGTGATTTCGGCGCACTCCTGCTGCACGGTGTCGATCGGCAAACTGGATTGATCGACTGCCTGGCCGATCTACTGCGCCAGCGCATTTTCCAGACCGCCTGCGGCTATGCCGATGGCAACGACGCCAACGATCTGCGCCAAGACCCGGCCTTCAAGCTCGCACTCGGGCGCGCGCCGCTGGATACCGACAACGACCTGGCCTCCGGGCCCACGTTCTCGCGCCTGGAGAATGGGCTCACCCGCAAGGACATCTATCGTCTGGCCAAGACCCTGGTTGAGGCCTTCATTGCTCGCTACGCCGACCCGCCTTCGGTGATTGTCCTGGACATGGACCATTCCGACGACCGCACCCATAGGCAACAGGAACTGGCCTTCTACAACCCCTATTATGGCAGCCACTGCTACCGGCCGCTGTTTCTCTTCGAGGGGCTCTCCGGCGCACTCATCACGGCGGTGCTGCGTCCCGGCAAGCGCCCCACCGGGCGTGAGAATGCGGCTATCATCGGTCGGGTCGTGCGCCGGCTGCGTCAAGCCTGGCCGGACACCCACATCGTCCTGCGCGGGGATGGACATTTCTCCAACCCGGAATTGATGGCCCTGTGCGAAGAGGATGCGCAGATGGATTTCCTCTTCGGCCTGGCCGGCAACCCGGCGCTTGTGCCCGCGGCCAAGCCCTTGCTCGCGAAAGCGCGGGCCCTGCATGAGCAACGGCGAGCTCAGGCCCACCGGTTGGTGTTCAAGGCCGAGGTGATGGGCTTAGGAGACAACCCGCGTTTCGTCGAGACGTCGCTGACCAACCCGACGTCTGAGACGCTGTACTGGGATTTATACTACGCCCGGGGCCAGGATGAGAACTTCATCAAGGCCATCAAAAACGACCTGGCCAGTGATCGAACGTCCAATCACACCTTCTTCGGCCATCACATGCGCCTGTTCTACGCCTGTGTGCGCCTACACCCTGATCCACAGTCTGCGTGAGAACACCTTGTGCCACACTGAACTGGTGAAAGCGCAGTCCATGACCCTTATCCAGAAGCTGTTCAAGCGGGCGGTGCGCGTCGTGCAGTACAAGGATCGGATCAAGTTGGACCTGCCGAGCAGCTGCCCGGTGAAAAGACTTGTTGCACCGGGTGACCGAATTGCTTTATCTCGCCCGACCTCCAGCCATACCCTGAAACACACCGCCGTGTGTAACCCGCGAAACGCATCCATCCGGGCAAGCCCCGCGGGCCTCGGCACGCCTCGACGCTGAAATTCCGGCTGCAGGCTCCGTGACCGGCGAGCGCGTACACTTTCCAGGGCAACGTTGCGGTACCGATCTGACTCAGCAGGCTGAAAAGCCAGACATGCAAGTGAGATGCTGGGCAGAATTGGCGGGTTTATGAAACATTCGGGCTAGACCATCCCGTGCGAGCATGCCCCGGTGGCTGCTGCGTGCACCAGGCCGCCAATCTTACAAAAGCTTCCAGTGTCTGGTCGCGGGCACGATAACGTTCATCCTCGCTAGGCTACGAGGCAGTCGCTGATGGATTCGTCAGTCACATCGAATCATTCGGCCACGATCTCTCCATACCACATGTTTTCAGAACAGTGATAAACGTACTTCCCTGGCTTGGGAGCGTGTATCAAGATTCTTTTCGTGTCTCCGACCGGCACGCGGATGGACACCGTTTTCCCCTGAGGACCTAGATGCGGGAATACGGTCACGAGACCGCAGCCGCCGATGTTGTCGGTGAGTTCGAGTGCGACGGTCTTGCCTGCCGGAATATGGAGAACCGGAGGCGAGTAGGGATAGGACGACCAGGCTTTACCTTCTATCAACTTAAAAACCGGCGTCGTACCAGATGGGGCGGATGCTGCCGCTATCGCTGGCAAAGCAAATACCACCAGTAGTGATGCGGCGGCCGGCGCGAGACGGATGCGCACTGATTGATGCATGATTTCTCCCCCCCTTAGATTCCCGATATAAGCCCGAAATTCAACAGGAAATAATAAAATAAGTACGCACTGGTCAATAGAAACAGAATGCCGGTAGCCGGCTGCAAATAGAGACCGATATGGCGTCGCACGGCCAATACGGCGGGCTGACCCAGTGCAAGCATGAGGAGCATCAAGCCTGCCATGGCAGTTCCATAGAGCAGCACGGCCAAGGCGGCAAGCCAGTAGACACCTGCGGCGAGCGGTAGCATGATGACCCCCAAAAAAACGGGCAAGGTGCACGTGTGTGCGGCCGCTCCGTAGGCCACGCCAAAACCCAGAAGATCACGCCGCCGTCCCTGCGCCGCACCCGCCAGCAACCGATCATAGTAGCGCCGTCCCGGTAAAAACCGCGCTGCACCACTCAATGCGGCGGCACCTCCGATCAACAGCGCAAAGCCCAAGATTGCGAAAAGTATGCCGACTACAGGAATCAAGTAGATCAGGAACCGATAGATTACGGGGCCAATCATGCCGACCAGCACGGCGGCGACGCCGTAAAAACCGATGATACCTAATGCGATCAGTAATGACGCCATGAACAGGCTGCGGTCATGTTGTTTCATGTCAACAGACATTGAAGCCCTATTGCCCACGAAATACATGAGGAAGGAGGGTGTAATCACGAGACTACAAGGCGAAAAAAATGAGGCGGCACCACCAAGAACCCCAATGGCCAGGATCAGCGGAGCGGGCACGACCGGCGTTCCCTGGGCTTTAAACAATAGCCAACCAACCGTGTGATAAACCCATTCCCCCGCAAAGAACAGCAGGGCCAGTGCAATCAATGTGACGCCGATACGCACCGCATCGTTATCAAGACGAAAGCGAATTGTTTTCATCTTGGAGTACTCATGGCATCTTGCGATAGCACAGCAGATTTCGTGCCGACACTGCCGACGGCTGAAAAAAATATGGCAGGTTTGCCCCATAAGGAGTGGACGAAAATCGCGGTAACACTCACTGCCATTGCCGTCATGGCCCACACGGGGTTCACGAGTCCTGTCGCCGCCGCAGGTATGCCAAGGCCATTGAATGCGAATGCCAGCAAAACATTACGGACCATACGCGCATAACTCCGACGACTGATCTGCCAGGCGATCAGAATCGATGAGAGCCGGTTGTTGAGAACGACGATATCGGCCGATTCGATCGCGATATCCGTGCCGGACCCCATGGCAACCCCCGTGTCGGCTTGCATCAGCGCAGGCGCATCATTGATGCCGTCGCCTACCATGGCGACATGGGCACCGGACGCCTGAAATTGCCGGATGCGCTCGGCCTTCTCCTGAGGCAGGACACGCCCATAGACTTCTTCTATGCCCAATTGCTTAGCGACCGCTTCCGCTGTATGCGGGTGATCCCCCGTCAACATCAAAGCGCGGATGCCGTGACGATTCAGTGCCTGGATCGTCTCGCGGGCATCTTCGCGCAAGGCATCACCCAGCAGGATCCAGCCTTGGAAAAGACCCGCAGCCGCCACGCCAACGGCCGTATGCCCCAGCGCTTGCGCGCTCTTGATGGCCTTATCATCAGGAATGGCGATCTGTTGCGTTCGCAACCATTCGGCATTACCAATCTGGACCTGGGTATCACCGAGCTTGGCTGTTATGCCCAAGCCGGCTATCGCCTTGAAATCCGACGCCTCGCCCAAAGCGACCCCGCGCTCCAGTGCCTCATTTATGATCGCATGCCCAAGCGGATGCTCCGAGCCCATCTCGACCGATGCCGCCAGGCTCAGCATATGCATCTCGTCCACTCCTGAGGCTGGCATGAGCTTGGCTACCTGCGGACGCCCGACGGTAAGTGTGCCGGTCTTGTCGAACACTACGAGCGTTGTCTGGCGGAACGCTTGGAAAGACTCGCCCGTACGCATCAGCACGCCAGCCTCTGCTGCATCGGCAGCCCCGCGTACGATCGACAAAGGTGCCGAAATCCCGACCGCACAGGGATAACCCATGACCAGTACGGAAAGCGCAGCGAAGACCGCTCGCTCCACATCCGGTGTGCCACTCATCAGCCAGGTTGCCAGCAGCCACCCTAGCAGGGCCAGCAAGGCAAGGGTCAGAACAAGCGGCGTGTAAATGCGTAGGGTACGGTCCACCAGATGCAGCAGACCGGGCTTTAGTGCGCGCGATTCCTCGACGCTGCGGACTACTTGAGCCAGGAAACTGTCGTCACCTACAGCGCTTACTTCGACGAGCAGCATGCCTGGCCCGTTGATGGCACCACCGACGACACTTGTCCCGGTCGTTTTCTCAACAGGAAGGGGCTCGCCGGTCAACAGCGATTCATCCACCGAAGAATGCCCCTCCAGCACCCGGCCATCGGCACCGATCCTTTCACCGGGGCGCACACGAATGCGATCACCGATCGCAAGCGTCTCCGCCGGCACGGTTTCTTCGTGTCCATTTTTTCCCACTCGTCTCGCCGTACGCGGCGTCAAATCGAGCAGTTTTCGCACCGCTTGGGAGCTGCGCGTCTTCACGATCAATGAAAGCCACTCGGAAAAGCGATGATAGGTCAGCACCATCACCGAGACCCCGAAAAAAGCCGCCGTAGGGTAATGGGGCAGCCGTAGAACAAAACCGAGGGCCCCGCCGATGATGCCCGCTACAGCGCCGATTTCGACCAATACATGCTGATTGAGAATGCCTCGCCGCAGGGACTGCCAGGCAATCTTCAAAAAATTGCCGCCAGGGCCTAAAAACACGCCTAGCGCCAAGGCCGCGGTCAACGGTGCCGCCCAGGTCTGTAATAGGCCATCCAACTTCAATGCGTAGATGAGCAAGCCGAGAAGCGCTAGTGTGGCCGTCCCGGAGAGCGCGCGTATCCATCCGCGCGGCTTGAGCAGCGTCCATGAGAAAAGAAGCAGGGTGGCATAGACGAGCCCGGAAAGGACGAGTTGCCAGCCCTGTGACGGCGCCATCAAAGCCACGGCGATCAGGCTGGCGGAAAGCGCCAGCAGGAATCGGGCACCTTCATTGGCGAGACGGCGTTCCTGCACTTCGAACGGCTCGACCCGCCTCGGATCCTGTAGTTCGTAGCCGATATCGCCAAGCGTTCCCATCAAGACTGCCGGATCCGTCAGCGCTGGATCGTATTCGACCAAGGCCTGTTCGTGGGTCAGGCTCACGGCGACTTTCTTTACACCGGGCAGTTTGCCAAGTGATTGCTCGATCGTTCCCGTGCAAAGCGAGCAGTGCAGACCGCCGATATGGGCGCTGACGCGACGCAGTGGCGGTGTTTGCGTGGGCTCGTCTCGCCAAGGGTGCCAGTCTGATGAAGGATCAAGTGCGATGTTCGTCATGACGCCGCCCCTCCGATGTCGTCGTTGCCGTAAATCCAGCGTCGGTCACCAATGCCACCAGCTTCTCCGGCGATGTCGCATCGGGATCGATGATCAATCGAGCTTGACCATCCTGATAGGAAACCTTAACCGCGCTGACGCCGGAAACCCTCTTTAACACCTGTTCAAGCCTCAGCGCACAGCCATGACAGTGCATGCCACCGATTTGTAGTTCGAACGACTGCATGTCGAATACCTCTTTACCCGAGTCTCCTGGTGACTTATAACGCTTGGAGTTAACTCCAAGTCAAGGCTTTGTGGCATGATATTTCGCTGCCAGACACACTCAGCTGACAAACGCTAGATCTCGCACTGGTGAAGACCTCACGGGTTATCTCGCGTCATTGGCGATTCTAGAGGTGATAGCTGAGTCGCCCCGGTTTGCCGAAGGAGGTATGGATGAAAATTGGAGAGGCATCAAGGCGCTCGGGATTCAGTCCCGAGACACTGCGTTACTACGACAAAATAGGCTTGCTGGATGCCGTCGGGCGCGATGCCGCTGGGCGACGTGACTACGATGGTCACGATATCGAACAGCTGATGTTTATCCGTCGAGCCAAAAGTGCCGGCTTTAGCCTGGATGACATCCGTGTTCTGTTGCGGTTGCGCTCAGCACCCAATGAAGCGCGTCGGCAGGTCCTGGGGCTGACTCAGGCAAAGCTTGCAGAAATAGAGCACAAGATCTCCAGTCTGTCTGCATTCAAAGATGAACTCACACGCCTTAGCCATTTGTGTTGCTCGGATGGAGGCGACTCGTGCCCTATTTTAAGTCAACTTTCTGATACAGAGCACTCACACGCCTGATCATACTCTGGGTGAATTGTTATAAATCGTGTAGCTGAAATCCGCACAATCAAGCATCAAACCCTATTCATGCCGGGTGTGGCAGTGTCGACACACATACACACAATATTCCGGTTTAGGCGCCAAGATGCGTCATCTCAACTCCATCTCAAATCAACACGATCTTCCGGATACCCGATATCTTCTACGTTCCGATCTACGCCCAGTACCGCAAGGGTCGTCTACGGGTCAAAATGACTTTGGCCTACGAGTCTGTCAGCGGGCTCCCGCAGGGAGCCACCCTCGCCGGCAGCAACCTGTCCAGCCGCGGCGGCACGCAGACGCAGACCCGCTCGGCCTCCGGCATGGGCGATACATGGTTCACCGTGCGCTATTCGGCCACCCACGCACGCGACGGCCGCATCGGCATCCATCCCTATGCCAAGGTCAAGATCGCCACCGCCTCGCATTCCGCCGGACTCGGCACCGGGCAGAACGACTACGAGGCCGGCCTGGGTTTCGACGCCCGCGCGGGGTATTACACCTTCCCGTTCGCCCACATCGGCTATCGCCTGGTCGGCAAGCCGGCGAACTCGAACCTGCAGAACATCGCCACCTACGACTTCGGAGCGAGCTATGTATTGCCGCGTTCGCAGGCGAACATCATCACCGCGATGTTCTCCGGTTCGCAGTCGGAGCAGAAGGGTTACGCCGGACCGGCGGACCTGATCGTCGCCTGGAACCACAACATCAACCCACAGGGCAGCGGTTTCCAGCTCTACTTCGACAAGGGCCTGAGCAACGGCAGCGCCAGCTATGGCATCGGTCTCGGGGGACAGATCGTCTTCTGACTCGGCGCGCAGCCATCCGACAAGCGCAAATTGATCGAATAACAGCCGTATATTGATCTATTTGGGCGCTTGCGTTATTCGAGAACTCCGGACAATGACCTGAAACCCATTCACGGTCTCAGGTCATGCAGGATATCGATAACGACATGCACTGGCACCTGCGCCTGGGCGAGGCCTCCGCGGCCGCAACCCGGCTCGCCAACGGCAAACTCCACCTTCCCGTACGCGATTCATCCGGGAAAATAGACCCGCTCGGACGCTGGCTTAACGAACAGCGGCGCCGATACAACCATGGCACGCTCAGCGCCCAGCGCCGAGAAGCGTTGGAAGCGACGGGCTTCGACATGAATCCGGTACGCGGCAAGGCTTCGCAAAAGCCTCGCCCGACGGACGGCGAACGTGTCGCTCAAAACGGATGCCGCCACGTATCCAGTCTCGACGTGCTCATCCGCGAACAGCGCAAATACCGCGTCATCTACGCCGATCCGCCCTGGCGCTACGACAACCAGGGCACCCGCGCGGCGACCGACAACCACTATGACACCATGAGCAGCGCGGATATCGCCGCCATGCCGATACCCGATCTCGCGGATACCGACTGTTTTCTTCATCTCTGGACAACGAACGGGTTCCTGAAAGATGCGCTCGACATCATGGATGCCTGGGGATTCGACTTCAAAAGTCAGGCGGTGTGGGTTAAGCCGCAGATGGGGCTGGGCAATTATTGGCGATTGAATCACGAACTGCTGCTACTCGGCCGAAAAGGCAAGCCGCAGTGGAAAGCCCGCAACCTGCATAGTGCGGTGACCTTTCCGCGCGGCAAGCACAGCGCCAAGCCGGAAGCGTTTCGAACCATGATCGAACAGGCCAACGACGGTCCCTACCTCGAACTGTTCGGACGCCGCGCCGCACCGGGCTGGACCGTGTTCGGCAATCAGATGTCTGGCGATTTGGTCGACAGAACCTATCTGGTCGAGTCGCCGCCTTGTCGCCTTCGCACAGCCATCCATGACTGAACAGAGGTGCCAGGAGATTTGACCAGATCACCCTTCGGGTCCGCTCTGCCGCTGCACATGACTCAAGGCCGGCGGGTCGCAGCCCATCTATGGGCTGCTTCAAGGACACAAAGATAGCGGCCTAGCCCGCGAACATCTTCAAAAAACAATTAGGAGACTCGGACATCATGGAACAACATAAGACTGTCGAACGGCGCGAAATGCGCCACTTTCACTTGTTCTGCGGCCTTGGCGGTGGCGCCAAAGGTTTCAACCAAGCCACCCCTCGGGTCGGGAACCTTGAGGGACGTTGGCGCTGCATAGGTGGCGTCGACGTGGACCCCGCCGCCATCGCGGACTTCGAGCATGCCGCTGGCGTGAAAGGCACCGTCCTCGACATGTTCGATCGGGACCAGTACATCGCCTTCCATGATTGCGAACCGCCGGCTGATTGGCGCGAATGTACGCCGACCGACATTCGCCGTGCCGCCGGTAACGAACGACCGAACGCGGTTTTCCTCAGCGCGCCGTGCAAGGGATTCTCCGGGCTTCTTGCAGAGAGCAAGAGCCGCACCGACAAATACCAGGCCCTGAACAGGTTGACGTTACGCGGTATCTGGCTGATGTTGGAGGCCTGGTCTGATGACCCGCCGGAATTGGTCGCATTTGAAAACGTCCCGAGAATCGGGACCCGTGGTAGATTCCTGCTCGATTAAATCGGCGACTTGCTTTCTGCCTATGGCTACGCCGTAGCAGAGACGACGCACGACTGCGGTGAGCTAGGCGGGCTTGCTCAACGCCGCAAGCGCTTCCTTCTGGTCGCTCGGCACCTTGAGAAGGTGCCGCCGTTTATCTACGAACCTCCGAAACGCGATCTACAGGCGGTCGGAACGGTCCTTGGACGCATGCCGCTCCCGGGCGATATGTCCGCCGGTTCTATGCATCGGGTTCCCCGGTTGGCATGGAAAACCTGGGTCCGCCTTGCCTTCGTCGAGGCCGGAAAAGACTGGCGCAGCCTGAACCGTCTTGAGGTTGAGGACGGTTTGCTGCGCGACTATCTGATCGTGCCCGAATATCGATCGGGTTATATGGGCGTGCGTCGATGGGATCAGCCTACCGGTGTGGTGCAAAGCGAAAGTGGCCCGACCAACGGCGCATTCTCGATTGCCGACCCTCGATTCAGTCAGTCCTCTCTCTGGAACGACGGCCATGCCTATGGTGTCCGCCATTGGGCCGAACATAGCTCAACGATCACCAGCAAACTCGCCGCCGGCAGCGGCTACGGCAGCGTCGCCGATCCCCGGCCGCCGAACCGGCCTTTATTCAGCAAGTACGCGGTCACTCGATTCGACAGCCATACCGGTACCGTTATCGGAGGCGACGATTCCGGTGCGTATGCGGTTGCCGATCCTCGCCGCGCTGGCCCGAGCTTCGGGAAGTATCTCGTAACCGACTGGAACCGCCCTGCAGGTACGGTCCTGTCCGGCAGCACCACGGGTCAAGGCGCTTTTTCAGTGGCGGACCCGCGCCCGGGCATGCGCCGTGAGAAAGGCGATCACTACCTCACCGGTGGGCATTACGGTGTGGTGCCGTGGAATGAACACAGCGGCGCCGTGTCAGCGGCGGCCAGCCATGACAATGGCCGATGGGGCGTCGCATATCCCCGCATTGATGCACTGCCGGCGGCGGACGAAAAGCTGGCGACGATCATCCGCGCGCTGGACGGAACCTGGCATCGTCCCTTCACGACCCTCGAACTGGCCGCAATCCAGTCCCTGATAGACCCCGAAGAGCAACTTGAGCTCGACGGACTTTCGGATCAGGCCTGGCGCGAACGCATCGGCAACGCGGTACCGCCGGCAGCGGCCAGAGCCATCGGCGAAGAATTCGGCCGCACCCTTTTGCTCGCGCAGACCGGCGAGACGTTCCAACTGTCAGCGACACCTATTTGGGTCCGGAATATGGCTGTCGCTCTGACCGTCGCGCAGAGAGATGAAGCATGAAGACGCACGAGGTAAAAGCAGCGCTTCGCGCACGCTTCTGTGCGCCCGAGTGGGGCATCTTCTTTGAGGTTGCAGATGGCACCGGCGCCAATCAACGCCGATGGGCTGATGCGGTATCTATCAATTTGTGGCCCAGCCGCGGGCTGGAAATCCACGGCTTCGAGGTGAAGGTCAGCCGCAGTGATTGGATACGAGAACTCAAGAATCCGGAAAAATCCGAACCGGTCCAGCGTTATTGCGATCGGTGGTGGATCGTAGCCCCGGAAGGGGTCATACGAGAGGGTGAACTACCTCCTACCTGGGGTCAGTATGAGGTCCAAAAGGGGGACGCTCTGCGTCAGGTCGCGGCTGCACCAAAGCTCGAATCTAAGCCCGTAACCCGCGAATTCGTAGCCGCCATGCTGAGACGCGCAAGTGGCATTGATGAGAATGAGGTGCGCGCAGCAGTCAGGGCTGAAGTTGAAAAGCAGCGCGCAAATGACCGGACAACGATCGAGCGAGAAATCAAACTCCGAACTCAAAAATATGAGCGTGTCATGGATCACATTGCCACGATCGAGAGAATCGCTGGCGTAAAGCTCACGGAGTTTACTGACAGCGAGGAAATCGGAAGGGCCATACGGGCGGTACAACACCTCGGACTCAACAAGACATACGGCGGATTATCCTCTCTTCGCAACGATCTCCGACGTATGGTCGGAAATCTCGATCAGGCTATCGCCTTGTTCTGTGGCCCCGAGGCTGAGACGGAGGACACAGCATGATTCCCCTCACTGAAACCGAGGGCGCGTCGACCTCCAATGCCACGTTTTCCAAGTGCAGGCTCTATTGCTACACCCTAACGCGGCAATGGGGTACTGAGGTGCACATAACCTTCATCATGCTCAACTCGTCAACTGCCGACGAGATCAAGAACGATCCGACCGTAGAGCGTTGCGAGCGGCGCGCCCGCGCCATGGGTTTCGGCGGACTGCGAGTGGCCAACATTTTCGCACTGCGCTCCACTGACCCGGCGGCGCTTTATCAGCACCTGAATCCGGTGGGCAATGACAATGACGAGGCCATTCTGAAGTCAGCGGCCGGCGCTGGCCTTGTTGTCTGCGCCTGGGGTAAGCACGGGCTGCTTATGAACCGCAGCGACCAGGTCAAGCACCTGCTCAAACGCAATGGCATCACGCCGAGCGTGTTGAGACTCAACAAGGATGGTACGCCGGCACATCCCCTGTATATCCCCTATTCCGTAACCCCCATCCCCTGGGAGAAAGCCTTAGCGAGTTAATCCATCTTGCTGACCAGATCGTCCACCTTGGGCGCGTAGTACACGTTCTGCAGGATGCGCAGGTCCTGGTGGCCTGATATTTTGGCYAGATCCATGACATCGAACTTCGCGGCCAGCCTGGACAGCGCCTCGCGCCGAGTATCGTGGAAGTGCAAATCCTCGATACCCACTTTCTTTTTGATCTTGCGAAACAGCACATCGATTTGGCGGGGCGACAA
>NZ_JQSG02000005.1 GCF_000754095.2 Acidihalobacter prosperus | reverse complement strand
GGCGACGGTGACCTTGCCGACGGTGAAGGCGCGGCCCTTGAGGAAGGCGGTCTTGGCGGCCGGGGGCGGGTTGTTGAGGGTGACGCCGTGGTTGAAGGCGCAGCCGCCGAGGGCGAGCAGGCCGAGCAGGGCGGCGGCGAGGGCGAGCGGGCGGTTCATGGTCGTTCTCTCCTGGGGTGCGTTGTTGTGCTTGGACAGGGTTAGGATCGCACGGGAGAGGGGGAATGCAAGTGATGGAGCCGTTTAGAGACGGCAAGCGCACCTTGTCGGTACTGCTTGCCGTCGGGCAATCAAAACAATCCCGTCAGGTGCTTGAGAAATGACAGCGATCAACAGACCATTGATGTACTCCCTTGGAAATAAGGCATTCCGCAGGTCTGGTTTTCCCGTTAGCAGGCACGGGCTTTAATGCATCACTTGGTAAAATTGAAAGTAATGGTTGTGGTAAATCATAGGTGAATTTCATGGTAAAATAGACGCGCTCCGCGTCAATTCCAAGCAGTTCTTTTGCTCGCTTGATTTTTGTGACCCTGTTGATTTTGTATATCTCCCATGTTCCCACTCGCATTGTCGGTTTTTGCTCAGGGTACAACGAGCCATTAAGTAGGTATTTTTTCCCATATTTTGTTTTCATGAAAACAAGTAAATTTGTAGGATTATTAGCAATTGAAAATTGACCCGTATGCATGGACCCTGGTATACGGTTTTTTAGCGATAAAGATGCATAATCTGCGCGCAATACGATAGTGTTATTATGAGACATCTTATTTAAGATACTGTCGACTCTTTTGTTAAAGTCTTTAACCGCTTGAAGCGTCGAAATGGGTGACGCTATGAATTTTGCGGAAAAGTAAAGTCGATATTCTTTTCTGAATCTCTGAAAACTGCTCGACATGCGCTTTATAAAAAGCGCACGTTCAGGATGAATTGTTCCATAAGTGACAGATGGGAGTGGGTACGTTTCACGTGATGCCGTGATCTCGGGGTGCCTCGAAAGATATTTTTGACCTTTGTTGGTTGTGTAATATACGTTTACCCTATATTTTTTTAAGTACGCCAAATTAAAATTGGATGGAAGTGTTTTGACCCATGCGCCAGTGTAGCTGCCGATTTGGAATCGAAGCAAGTACGGAGATACGGGGTAGGCCAAAACATGTTTTTTGACTAGGTAACCGTTTTTTAGTAATGATTGAATAAATGATTCAGCACGAGCAGGTAGTCGTTCGCCATCAGGGAGCGCTAGAAAAAAATTTGATGGAGGTTCTTTTGGTACGGATACATGATTCCCGACTACTGTCGCAGATTTATAATAAATGTAATTTATATTGTTTATATTTGAAATTTCAAATCGCTCTTTATATGTTGTTTGGGAGATGACATTCACCGCATTTTGAGCCGTCTCATTAAGTTTTTTGTTTATACTTAATGCTTGCTGATACCCTGTTATAATATTTTCGCCGTCGTACAGATTGTCCTCTCGAAGCGGCCAAAGAGGTTGTGTGTGTTTTTCCAGCCACCCGCTTTTAACTAATACATCGAGAAACTTGTTTTGGGATGATGCGTCTGATTTTGTGATCGTGAAAGGGTATCCAATTATGTGTCCAGATGGATCATACAATGGCCGAGAAACCGGCAAGGGCAATGTAATGGATTCACTTATTGGTGTTTTGTGAAGATATTGTGAAATCGTCGTCTCTGCTATGCTTTTTTGTTTGTCTGAGCAGCCCGACAGCAATAGCAACGTTGCCAAGGACAACACGATAGGAGATGGTATGATCCGCATATACGCCTCTCTTTGTCATTGTTAAAAATTATAACAACGTATCTCGCTGGCAGCGATAGTCAAGCGGATTGCCATGTGAAAATCAAGAGTGGGACGGGGATTCGTGGAACAAGGAGGTGCGAGAACAGGGGCGGCTCACGCCGACGCGCTGCCCATTCCCGACATGAACGCAGGGTCTCGCGCGCAGACTGGCGAACAGAGCGAAAGAAAAGCGCCGAAGGGCCGAAATAAACTTAAGCGTTTAGCTCGATTTTCTCAGTCTCCGGGGCCGACTGCGAATCCACCGCATATCCCTTGCCGAGACGATGTGCGATCGATTCTGGATCGGCATGCGAAGTCACGACATAGGTCCAGACATCCTTCATGCGCGGCGTCGCGTATTCGGCAACCGCCCCAATTTCCTGGAGATGTTTGCGCACGATCTGCGGTTGTCCGGGACCGCGCACCGTCAGGAACCATTCATCGGCATCGGGCGCACCGACCACTTCGTTGTCGAAACCGCCACGAACGAGCGTGCCGGCAACGGAAAACCAGACGTGCCTGACGCGGGACTCTACGGCATCGATGAACACGCCTGCGCCCACGTCAGCCTGTAGCGCCGCGATCCATGCATCGGGGTTGATGAATGGGCCGATAAAGCGCCAGTCGTACATGACGCCGCGTCCGCCGGAATAGGCCCGTCGCTGTACCGAGAACACCGGGTCACCTTCGACATGATGTTCGTTACCCGACCAGGCGGTTGAGATGGCCTGCGTGAAGGTTTCCTCGCGCGATTTGGACGACCAGAGCTTTTCAAGTTCTTCGTGCAGGAGCAGGCCGCAACGCAGTTCTCCAGGGAACACCCAAATGGAAAGCAGCCCTTCGGGCATGACCCTGGCGCCAAAGCGGATAGGGAACGGAATGGACAGCATCCCGGTATCCGCCTGTGTTGCCGCGCTGGCGACATTCAGAGACAGCTTGCCGGCCTCCGGGGAAAACTTGCCCAGCAGGCGCCCAAGCAATACCGCATGACGGTCGAATCCTCTGAGCAGTTTGTCGAAAAGGTCGACGCGAAGTCCGGACAGCTCCTGATAGTCAGGCATGTTTCACCTCCAGGATATTGACGACGATGCCGCTCCCGCGCCGGTCGGTTGCACGCACCTGCGTGGTCAGATTCTGTTTCTCCGCCAGCGCGGGCAGGTCAAGCCCCTGGCCTTCCGCCCACGCAACATAGGCGCTACCGGCCGGCTTCAAGCGCGCGGGCAACTCATGCATGAATCGCTCGATGAGCAGGCCGTCCGTGTCGATTGCCATCGCGTGATAAAGGCCACCAGGCGCTGCAAAGAGCAGGGGCGCGTTGAATACGATCAAGTCCCATTGACGATCGCCCTCGAAAGCAGAGAAAAGATCCGACTTCACCACGCGGGCAAACCGTCCGTTCGCCATCGCGTTGATTTCAGCGGCCGCCAGCGCCGCCGGATCGTTGTCTGAGAGCGTGAGTTCGTTGCAGGCGTCTGGCGGCGCCAGGGACAACCCGACGGCTCCGGTACCGCAGCCGATTTCCAGAATGGCCGCTTGACACGGCGACGCGCCGATGGCCTGGCGCATCAGATGTGTGCTCGATTGAGGCCAGGGGTGATACACATGCGAGGGCGCATAGATGGTCAGATCAGCGAAGGGGATGATCGCCGGATGCGACTGTTGCGCGATAAAATCCGCGTGTCCGGTATCGAGGGCGGACGATTCATGGGTGACGCCGAGCAATTCTAAAGCGGCGTGGCTGGATATCCGGTGCTCTTCGACCTCGCGCAGCACGGCAGGAATGGCTCGAATGATGTCAGCGCTCAAGAGGCACCTCCCTGGCGTTGCTGCGCCGCGATCTCAGCTTCATAGGTTTCACGCTCGCGCTTACGCGCTTCGTCATCGAGCCGCGAGGCTCGGCGAACATACAAGAAGGCGGCCAACAGCATGGCCGCGGCCGTGAAGCACCAAAGGCCAAGCACGAAAGGGAGTTCGAGAAATAGCGACATGCGACGAGTCCGGAATGGGCTTGCCGACATTGTGTTTCCCGTGGAACCGCGCCAGATGTCTAAATAACCTCAAATCAGACGCTTATTCGTATTTCTGGGCTGCCCATGCGTGGAGCGCGGCTCCGGAACGCCAAGCATCGGGCAGTGCCAATGTGGCCGGCAATCGACCGACTTGACGTGGCGACGCGTAAGCGGTATGTATAAGCCAGTGAACAACGGCATCCACGGGCCGCTGCCGTGGACATTGAGTAGATTGGTTTCTCCCGCATTCGATAGCGGGACGTTCGAGCAGCCTCCGCGCTGGGTGACATGCGCCGGTCAGAAGAAGACACCGGCACACGCCACTCAGCGCACCCGTCGGCCTACGACGGGACAAGGAGGCATCATGCTTTCGTTATATCTCACGCCGGCTACGCGGGCATGGCTTAGTTCGAAGGACGCCGGCCGCCATCTGTATGGGGTCCTTGCAGGTGTCCCTGTTTTTGCCAGCTAACCTGAGTTTTGGTTGCCCACGATCACGGCAATTGTGTCCGGCAGCGCTTTCATTGGGTTGCATGCGGATACCAAATTCCGACATTCAACATACGAGACGCCGATAGGCGTCTCGTGCTTTTAAGACCTCGTTTTCTCCGTTTCCGGCTCCCGCCGGCTGTAACCCCGTCGCGCATCGTGCGCTGACCGGCTTACAGGGCCAACGCCCCGCCCGACGGCGCGCTGCCGTCACATCAAAGCCAACGGAGCTTACCTATGATGAACGTCATCAAACGCGAAGGCGCAATCGTGCCCTTCGACAGAACCCGCATCGAGGTTGCCGTCACCAAGGCCTTTCTCGATGTCGAAAACCGCAAGGGTGAGGAACCTGGCCGGCGCATCAAGGAGATCGCTTCTGCGATCACCGACGACGTGATAGCCGCACTGGATCGTCACCCCGACCGCACGCCTCATATCGAGGATATCCAGGACCAGGTGGAACTGGCGCTGATGCGCGCCGGAGAACACAAGGTCGCGCGGGCTTACGTGCTTTATCGCGAACGCCGCGCAGCCGAACGTCCGAAACCGCAGGACCTGCTCGATCCCGGTCTTGCCATCCATATCAAGGACGCGAACGGCAAGGTCATGCCACTCGATGGCGAGATGCTGATTCGTCGAATCAATCTCGCCTGCGAAAATCTCGAGGGCGTCGAGCCGTCCCGCGTGAGGGAATTGACAGTTAAAAGCTGCTATGAAGGCATGTCGATTTCGGACTTGGACCAGACGCTCGTCATGAGCGCCAGATCCCTGATCGAACGCGACCCGAATTACGCCTTTGTCGCTGGCCGATTGCTGCTCGACAACCTCTACACCGAAACAACCAGCCGGCTCATCGAGCCCGGCAAACGTCCGTCGCGCCTGGAAATGGCTTCGCTTTACCGGAACGCTTTCATGCAATACATCCGTGAAGGCGTACGTCTGGAACTGATCGACCCTGTGCTGGCTGATTACAACGTGTCAGCGCTGGCCGATGCCATCCAGCCGGAGCGCGATCTCAAGCTTGATTATCTGGGCCTGCAAACGCTGGCGGACAGGTATCTGATTCATCATGACGGGGTGCGTATCGAACTGCCGCAAATGCTGTTCATGCGCGTCGCCATGGGTCTTGCGATCAACGAAGCAGACCGCGAGGCCAAGGCCGTCGAGTTCTACGATTTGCTGTCGTCGCTCGACTTCATGAGTTCAACCCCAACCCTGTTCAACGCCGGCACCCTGCGCCCGCAGCTCTCCAGCTGCTACCTCACCACCGTGCCCGACGACCTCGACGGCATCTTCGCCGCGGTCAAGGACAACGCCCTGCTGTCCAAGTTCGCCGGCGGCCTCGGCAACGACTGGACCCGCGTGCGCGGYCTCGGCGCCCACATCAAGGGCACCAACGGCAAGAGCCAGGGCGTCGTGCCCTTCCTCAAGGTCGCCAACGACACCGCCGTGGCGGTCAACCAGGGCGGCAAGCGCAAGGGCGCGGTGTGCGCCTACCTCGAAACCTGGCACGTCGACATCGAGGAATTCCTCGAACTGCGCAAGAACACCGGCGACGAGCGCCGCCGCACGCACGACATGAACACCGCCAACTGGATTCCMGACCTGTTCATGAAGCGCGTCGCCGAGGAAGGCGAGTGGACGCTGTTCTCGCCCAACGAGGTACCCGACCTACACGACCTCGTCGGCACCGCCTTCGAGGCCCGCTACACCGAGTACGAGGCCAAGGCCGCGCGCGGCGAGATCAAGGTCTTCCGCAAGGTCAAGGCCGTCGACCTGTGGCGCAAGATGCTGTCCATGCTGTTCGAGACCGGCCATCCCTGGATCGCCTTCAAGGACCCCTGCAACCTGCGCTCGCCGCAGCAGCACGTCGGCGTCGTGCACAGCTCCAACCTGTGCACCGAGATCACCCTCAACACCTCCGACGACGAGATCGCCGTGTGCAACCTCGGCAGCGTCAACCTCGCCCAGCACGTCACCGAGCAGGGCCTGGACACCGCCAAGCTCGCGCGCACCATCAAGACCGCGATGCGCATGCTCGACAACGTCATCGACTACAACTACTACAGCGTGCCCCAGGCGCGCCGCGCCAACCTGCGCCACCGCCCGGTGGGCTTAGGGCTCATGGGCTTCCAGGACGCCCTGTATAAGCTCCGCCTGCCCTACGCCAGCGAGGCCGCGGTCGARTTCGCCGACCGCTCCATGGAGGCCGTGTCCTACTACGCCATCGAGGCCTCCACCGAGCTGGCCGCCGAGCGCGGCGCCTACAAGACCTTCGACGGATCGCTGTGGAGCCGCGGCGTCCTGCCCATCGACTCGCTGAACCTGCTGGAGGAAACCCGCGGCCAGTACATCCAGGTCGACAAATCCAGCACCCTCGACTGGGACGGCCTGCGCGAGCGCGTCAAGGCCCAGGGCATGCGCAACTCCAACACCATGGCCATCGCCCCGACCGCGACCATCTCCAACATCTGCGGCGTGTCGCAGTCGATCGAGCCGATTTACCAGAACCTGTACGTCAAATCGAATCTCTCCGGAGAATTCACGGTCGTCAATCGGTATCTGGTGGCGGACCTCAAGCAGCGGGATTTGTGGGACGAGGTCATGGTCAACGACCTGAAATACTATGACGGTTCGGTAGCGAACATCGATCGCGTGCCGGGCGATCTCAAGGCGCTCTACGCGACTGCCTTTGAGGTTGACCCGCGGTGGTTGGTCGAGGCTGCCTCGCGCCGCCAGAAGTGGATCGATCAGGCCCAGTCGCTCAACCTGTACATGGCCGAGCCGTCCGGCAAGAAGCTGGACAACCTGTACAAGCTCGCCTGGGTGCGCGGCCTCAAGACCACCTACTACCTGCGCTCGCTCGGCGCCACCCACATGGAAAAGGCGGCCACCCGCAGCGCGCCCGCCGCCGCGGAGGAAGCCCCCAAGGTCTGCTCGATACTCGATCCTGAGTGCGAGGCCTGCCAGTAACGCCGCAGGCCGGGCGGCGGCCTCCGCCGCCGCCCCCGCCCATCGAGCCCACCGATCGCAAGAGGTACGCAACATGTTGAACTGGGAAGACCCCCTCGCCACCCGCCCCGCCGCTCCCGCACAGCCGCAGGCGGGCAACGCCGAAGCGCGCGCCGACGAGGCCGCCAAGGCCCCGGCGCCCGCGCGCGCCGAGGCCGAGGAACTGTCCGCCAAGCCGGTCAATCCCGATGACAAGCGCGTCGTCAACGGCCTCACCGACGTCAACCAGCTCGCGCCGTTCAAGTACCCCTGGGCGTGGAACTACTTCCTCAACGCCAACAAGAACCACTGGACGCCNGTACGAGGCCAAGGCCGCGCGCGGCGAGATCAAGGTTTTCCGCAAGCTCAAGGCGGTCGACCTGTGGCGCAAGATGCTGTCCATGCTGTTCGAGACCGGGCACCCCTGGGTCGCCTTCAAGGACCCCTGCAACCTGCGCTCGCCGCAGCAGCACGTCGGCGTCGTGCACAGCTCCAATTTGTGCGTGGCTCCGGAAACCCTGGTGCTCACCGACGAGGGGCATCGTCCTATCGTGGAACTGGCGAAGAAAGGCAAAGCCAGGGTATGGAACGGAAAGAAGTTTTCAGATGTTGAAGTCTTCAAAACCGGTGAGCGGCAAGCCTTGATGAAAGTGGATTTTGACAACGGGGCATCCATTGAATGCACGCCGTATCATAAATTCTACCTCCAGGATGGATATGCTGCTTATGGCGGCAACATCAAGAAAGTTTGCGCCAATGAACTAAACCCTGGCGACAAGCTCATAAAATGGGACGCTCCCATTGTGAGCAATGCCGCTCACGAAGATTTCCCACACGCCTATACACACGGTTTTTTCTGTGGTGACGGAACGTATGGGAAAAACCAACGGCCCCTTGTCAGTTTGTACGGAGAAAAAAGGGGCTTGTCTGTATATCTGGATATCCGATCAGGTTCTGGAAAGCCAGATGCCAGCGGGCGATTGAATTATTCGTTGCCGCTTAATCTCCGTCCAAAATTCGATGTGCCAAACAACCACTCGCTGTCAAGTAAACTAGAGTGGTTCGCGGGGCTTGTCGATGCGGATGGAACCGTTGCCAGAAATGGCAAAGCACAAGGTGTTCAACTGGCCTCGACACACCCGGACTTTCTGGAACGGGTTCGTTTGATGCTGCAAACCTGTGGCGTCAATGCGTCTGTTTCGCTGGCGAAAGAAGCTGGCGTTTCAGCGCTGCCTGATGGACACGGCGCGCTGCGGGAATTTGAGACGAAGACGGTTTACAGGTTGTATATTTCTCATAAAGGACTGGAAATCCTGAATAAACTTGGATGGAATCCGAGACGGTTGAAAATAGCTTCGGTGGTTGGTAATCGGTACAGTGAATCATTCGTAAAAGTGGTTTCTGTCAAACATACAGGCCGCATCGACGATACATTTTGCTTCACGGAACCCGAACGTCACATGGGCGTTTTCAACGGTGTGCTCACAGGGCAATGCACCGAGATCACCCTCAACACCTCCGACGACGAGATCGCCGTGTGCAACCTCGGCAGCGTCAACCTCGCCCAGCACGTCACCGAGCAGGGCCT
>NZ_JQSG02000004.1 GCF_000754095.2 Acidihalobacter prosperus | reverse complement strand
TGGCCATCGCCCCGACCGCGACCATCTCCAACATCTGCGGCGTGTCGCAGTCGATCGAGCCGATTTACCAGAACCTGTACGTCAAATCGAATCTCTCCGGAGAATTCACGGTCGTCAATCGGTATCTGGTGGCGGACCTCAAGCAGCGGGATTTGTGGGACGAGGTCATGGTCAACGACCTGAAATACTATGACGGTTCGGTAGCGAACATCGATCGCGTGCCGGGCGATCTCAAGGCGCTCTACGCGACTGCCTTTGAGGTTGACCCGCGGTGGTTGGTCGAGGCTGCCTCGCGCCGCCAGAAGTGGATCGATCAGGCCCAGTCGCTCAACCTGTACATGGCCGAGCCGTCCGGCAAGAAGCTGGACAACCTGTACAAGCTCGCCTGGGTGCGCGGCCTGAAAACGACGTATTACCTGAGAAGCCAGGCGGCAACTCAGGTTGAAAAATCCAATACGCGGGTCGAAGCCTTGCCGGAAAAAGCAGACGAACCCAAGGTTTGTTCCATCCTTGATCCGGACTGCGAAGCCTGTCAGTAAGCTTGTTCTATTCTGGCCCGGGGATTATCCCCGGGCCAGCTTTCCAGACGCGCCGTGGCGGGTCTCGAAAGAGGCGCTTGATCTGTTTGCGCCAATACGTTAAAAGTGGAAAAGGCATCCGTGGGCCTCGCCACGGAATATCGCTTCCAGCATCCAGGCTGGAACAAAGCTCAATGTGATGACCTATATCGCCGTTTGGCGAATATCCATCTACCGCATCCTGCGGCATTCCCGATTTTCCTATGTCCGACATTGCCACCCCTATCCGTTATCCGCCGGATAAGGCTGTCGATTTCCACAAGACCGCCCCTCTTTAATCGGGCTCAATCATCCGGCGTGCACGCCGGGTATCACCCGTCTGCGGGAGCATTCTCCTGTCGACGGGGAATCTTCCTATCCACTACGTGGACGGGATTTATTTTTCTCCTGGGGAGTAGTGGCCCCACGAGGAAATCATCATGAAAAAATATCTTTTGTTTCTTGCCCTACCTGCGCTTCTTTCTCTCGGAGGTTGCGCTAGCTATGGCTATCAAAGCTATGGCACAGGCCTTAGAGCCATGCAGACGGAAACCGGTGTTGTGGTTCACGACGCCATGGTTCGCATCAATCCGGGTACGCAAAGCATCGGCACCATGGCCGGTGCTGGTATCGGCGGCATTGCCGCAGCCGGCGCAGCCCAGGGTTCGGGTCAGTTCGGCCAACTATTGGCTGGTGCGGTTGGCGCCCTGGTGGGCGGCACCGTGGGCAATGCTGTGCAACAGCAAGTCACAGGGCCGGCGCAACAGGTCACGGTAGAACTGCCGGACCGGCAGTTGATAACGGTGGTCGAGCAGGGGCCGATGCTTCATTTGGGTGAGCGTGTGGGTATTTCTTACTCACCCAGCGGCCGAGCCAGAGTTTTTCCTATGTGATTTATCTTCACACCCCCGCCGTTCCGGGATCGCGTAACTTGATTACGCCTTCCCGAACGGGGGAAGGCGTGAGGACACTCACATGACCGCTCTCATTTTCATGACCGCCACCATTATCGGCATGGTCATCGCTATTCCCGTCATTCGCGTAAAGCGAATCTTTCTCGGGTAATCACTGCTTCCGCGGGGCCGCCAGCCCCGCTTTTCACGGTGCTCACAAGTCTCGCGAAAAGCGATTTACGCGGAGCCGGACCGTTACTACTCCGGCCTATTCAATCCCCAAAAGGAGAAACAACCATGCAAATGGTCATTGCACTCGGAAACCTCGGAAAGGACCCCGAGGTCCGTTACTCACAAAGCGGCATGCCGGTCGCGAATGTGTCGCTCGCCTGCAGCGAGAAATGGACGGACAAACAGTCCGGAGAACAGGTCGAGAAGACCGAATGGCTCAATCTCGTTGCGTTCGGACGCACAGCCGAAATCATGGGTGAATATCTCAAGAAAGGTTCGAAGATATTCATTCAGGGCAAGCTGCAGACCGACAAGTACGAAAAGGACGGCCAGACCCGATATTCGACCAAGGTGGTCGTTAAATCCATGCAGATGCTCGGCCAGCCGTCGGGTAATGGCAACAACGGTCAGAAGCACGTCGACCGCGGAGCGAATCAGCAAAATTCGCGCTCGGCGCCTCAGCCCGCTTATGCCGGTCATTCGGCGGATTCCGGCGCTCCGGATTTCGACTTCGACGACGATATTCCGTTTTGATTAGTACGTTTTCGTTTTAGCCGAACACGCTTTTAGGAATCGTTGACAAAACAGGAGAAATCCATGAACGCCGCCCCAGCAAAAAACCAACCGCCTGCTTGGCGGCTCATGATCGCCCAAACCGAAGCCGCGTACACCGATATCGTGCGCGGCGCGGGGACGGGACTTAGTTATTCCGCCGAACAGGTGTTCGCTGTGCAAGCCTGCATGACGAACGATTTTCTTGCGGATACCGCTTCCCGGAATCCTCAGAGTCTCCGGCTTGCCATGCTCAATTCCGCAGCCGTCGGGCTGACTTTGAATCCGGCCGAAAAGCTGGCCTATCTCGTCCCGAGAGACGGGCGGGTCGTGCTCGATATCTCGTACCGAGGACTCATCAAGATCGCTGTCGATATTGGCAGCATTCAGTGGGCCAAGGCCGAGCTGGTCTACAAGAACGACCAGTTCAAGTCACTCGGCCCGGGCCAGTTGCCGGAGCATGTCTTCGACCCGTTCGAGGACGACCGGGGAGAGTTCATCGGCGCTTACTGCGTGGCCAAGCTGGCCGATGGCAGTTGGCTGACCGAGATCATGCGCGCCTCGGAAATCTGGAAGACGCGCGACATGTCCCAGGCATGGGTCAAAAAGAAGAAAGGCCCGTGGGCCGATTGGCCCGACGAGATGATCAAAAAGACGGTCATCAAGCGTGCCAGCAAGACCTGGCCCGCCAGCGGCGGACGCCTCGCCAAAGCCATCCACCTGCTCAATGAACAGGGGGAAGGTCTGGCGCCCGAGCATCTGGCGCTCAATGCACTTGAGTCGCCTGAAGAAGGCGACCCGGAGAAGGCCGGTGAAAAGGCCCGGAACACCGTGACCCGAGCGCTCAACCAGGCTGCGGAAAACGGCATGTGGGCCGCTGCCGAACAGTATTTCCGGGATCGCTTCAAGAACCCGGACGAGCTTGCGTACGCGTTGCGTGAACTCGAGAACCGGAAACAGGCATTGCCTGCCGAAGCCGGTTCTTCCGACGAAAGCGGGGACGACCCCGCCTAATCCAACTTCCATGCCTGCCCCGAATCGTCGGGGCAGGCTTCTCTTAGGCCTTTGGCCCGTATTCGAAACATCGCGTTCCGAATGCGTTTCTCGCTCCGGCGACTGCGCGCATCTCCTTTCATCAAGGCATCGGCCGCCTCATCACAGGCCGAAAGGAGAGAGCATGAGAATCCTGCACAAACACCAGGATGACAGTCTGCCGGATCTGTTCTCGGATGCCGGCATGTTGCTTCTCGGTTCGGGCGATGAATATTTCGACTGGGACGAGAAAGCCGTACACATCGTCAGGACCCGACTGCTGGAAACCAGCATGCGGGATCTTGCGGACCCACGTAACGGCTCATCGACATTCGAGGACATTCTCGAATGGATGGGCCTGGATTCTGGGAATCCTTTTTCATTTCGCCGTTGCGTCGAGGAATACGCCCGTGAATTCGGGATGGATACGCTCGAAGCAATGGAATCCATCAAGGAGGAAGCACGCAACAGTTACCTACGGACCATCGGGAGGTTGTATGAGCGCACAACTGAAGTCGTTGCCGGAACGGACGGAATCTCGTCATGTTCCGATCGGCGAGAGAGCTGCCGGGAGGTGGCCTGATATCTTCGCCGCGCTCGCTCCCGATTTGGGGCCGGCGCTAGGCAAATACGGTAAGCATGTCTCCTGTCCGATTCATGGTGGACGAGACGGGTTCAGGCTTTATGCGGACTCTAGACGCAGCCTGTACGGGCGGGCGGTATGCAATACCTGTGGCTCGTTTATCAATGGCTTCGTGCTGCTCTCCACCTTGTACGGGTGGAGCATCTTTGAAACCTATCAGCGAGTCGCCTTGGTGCTGGCCGGGTTGCCGGCCGAATCCGGGGTTCGGATAGAGAAACTGCTGGAACGTTTCAAACAAGAGGATGCGCTAAAGCGCCGCCTCGCGTTGTCGGACGCCGTCCAGACATGGAAGAACAGCAAGCCCGTAGGGGCAAGCATGACATGGCCATTGCGCCGCTATCTGGATGAACGCGGTATCCCCATGCATCTGGCCTACCCCTATCTGGGGAGCGATGTCCGCTACCATCCGGAATTGCCTTATTTCGAAGGTGGACGAGAAGTCGATCGGTTCCCGGCACTGCTTGCGATCGCGCGCAACCGGGATGGCAAGCCTTGCTTTCTGCACCGGACCTGGCTCGCCAAAAATGGGCACGGCAAGGCGCCGGTATCTTGTGCGCGAAAGACCACCACGTTTTTCCGCAAGCAGGATGGGGCGGCCATTCGCCTGGGCGGACATTTCGGCTCTCAAGGCGACGTTGCGGAGGGCATTGAAACCGCGCTTTCCGTCGCGATTGCCGTAGAACGCCCTGTCTGGAGCCTGGTCAACACCAGCCTGATGTCGGCGTGGTCCCCGCCTGACGAGTACTGCCCCCGGCAGATCACCATCTGGGGCGACAAGGATGTCAAACAGGCCGGCGAACAAGCCGCGGAAGCCCTAAGCCGCAATCTCAAGGACAAAGGCTTGTTCGTGTCTGCACGATTCCCCGAGACGCCAATTCCTCGCGATGCGAAAAGCGTCGATTGGAACGATGTCATCATGAATCTTGGTGTCGAAGGATTCCGAAACACCTACCTATGGGGATTCTGACCATGGGCGGCATCTTCAACAGCTTCGTGATAGACACTTCGCCAGAGCCGGAGAAGCGGGACGAGCATCATCCGTTCTCCGTGCCGGAAGCTGGCGATCTGAACGCTTGGAGAGTTGCGATCAAGCGACGACTCAAGCACGACCCGGGCTTCCGCCAGCAATTGATGATCCTGGTTCGGCAAAGCGCCGAAGCCCGGTATCTCGGGCCTTATGCAGACAACGCAAAAGCCTTCGTCGACCATTTCAAAAACAGAGAGCGGCCGGATTGATCCGGCCGCTCATGGAGCCCCTCATGGCAAACATGTACGCCTTCGATACCTTGGCTACGTTCAAAAAGCTGAGGTCAGCAGGATTTACCGACACCCAGGCCGAAGCCTTGGTCGCTCTCCTGAGCGAAGTATTTCGCTTCACGCTTAAGGTGAATAAATCCGGCGACAATGCAGAGACACAGGGCGGACTTCACCCAGAAGTCAGCACAAAAATTTCAGACTTTATCGACCCCGGACCTCGTTGAGGTTCGGGGTCTTTTTTTTAGGGGTTTTTGTTTGCGATTTCAGAAGCGCAGTTTCAGGCCGGCCATGGCAACGTTCTGTTTTGTCGTGCTATTGGGTTCAACCGCGACGACTCCATTATTCAGCGTAACCGGCTGGGATTGGCCATACTGGAACTGCGTGTGCGAATAGGAAACGAAAACGGTCAGAAACGACCACGGGATATAATCCAGTTCAACGCCATACTGATGCCACGGTTCGCTACCCAGGTTTGCGGTATCTCCAGAATTCGAGCTGGTCATACTGGCGCTGCCGGTATGGCCCGTTTTGTACTTGATCTGAAATACCAGCGGCACATGAGGATCGGGGACAGCGCCTGCAAGCGTCACCCCATACCCGAAATACTTGTTGGTATACGTTTCGTCGTAGCCGTTCGCACCTTGAATGTTTCGCTCCCAACCGTGTCTCCCAAGAAACACATCGGGAATAATGGCAATATCGTGTATGGGAGAAAAACCCAGCCGCAGTTCGAAAGCGAAATTCACCATCTGCGATTGAGTTGGCACCTGAGATGGAGTGAATACCAGGCTTCCAGATGAATTAAAACTTTGCAAATAGCCGTTGTAATTCGTGATGCCCTTGTCATAGGAAACCTTGGTTGCCATACCCAGATAATCACCCATACCTGCGAGCTTGATCTGATAGGCGTTGATGTTGCCGGTCTGAGAGTCGAGCGGGTTCGGTTCTCCAGCAACAGCTGGCTGCTCGGTATAGTTTTGGTGTAGCGTGCCATAGCCAAGCACGATCCCGCTCATCGACTGCTGGATGATCTTCGGAACAGGACTGAAAAAGTTTCCCAGGCCATAGGCAAATGACGGAGACACGCCCCCGAAGAACAGGCCGACAAGGCTGGCGATGGATAGCGTTTTTCTGTTCATCTTTCACACCTTATGAGTTGGTCAAACGGCATCCATGATCATCCAATAATGTCTTGCGAATGCAAGCTTTAACCCTGAGATGTCGGGAGATTGTCCGCCATAAGCACAGGCACACCATAGAGTCGCCCCCAGGCCATGGCCGCATTCCGTTGAATCGTATCTTCCACTGAACCTGAGTCTGCCCAACCATGATTTGCTGGGGCGAGGATAATTTGCGGATGCTGGTCTGGCGCCATAGCCCAGGCAGCAGGCCAGACGAGCAATTGTTCATAGCACATCAACAGAACAACGTGCGTTCGACCGATCCGGTAACCGCCCAACCGCGTCCAGTCGGCGGGAAAGTTTCGCCGGGCGGCCGGATTCCATTCACTCAGCGGTACCGGCTGACGGGCCGAGAGCACGCCACCGTGGGCGCCCAAGGCCAAGAGCGCGTCACTGCGCTTGTTGTCTGGCAGCGGGAGGGTAACGCCCATCAGTATCGTGTCGTGTGCTTTGGCCGCTTGATGGGCAATGGGCGCCCAGGCCAGGGCGGACAACCCCGTCCAGGTACCCGCGATACCCTCGGGCAGCAACACTGTGCTGCCGGGTGGCGCGGACGCCATCCACGCGGCGACCCGATGTTTAAGTGTGATCTGTCGATCGATCCAGTGCATGCCGCTATCCGGCTCGCGCCCTAACTGGGTATTGATGGCCTGCCATTCGTGCGGCATGGGCGGCGTGGCATAAGGGAGCACCAAGGCAATGATGCCGGCTGCGAACAAACCGGCTAAGGCGGCAGCGCGTAGCCTCAAAGGGGGCGATGCCAGACCGGCTTGCAGCAGGATCGTTGCGCCCAGGCCATACATGCCCCATCCCGGAAACACGGCGGTTGCGGCAAACAAGGGGGAAGCCATTCCGATGACGCCCAGCGGCGGCACTGCGGTCAATAACAGCCCAATGACCCAGCCGAGTCCGGCGTATCGACCCATACGGGCCAGCAAGGCCCAGGGCGTCCAAAGCAACAGGGCGACGACGATCCAGGTAGCGATGCCCGCAAGCCATGAGTAGGGACCGGGGTAGAACTCGCTGACCGATGCCGTAACCGGCGCAAGCGCGGTCAGCAGATAGGTCAACATCATGGCGCGGCGGCCGGAAACCGGCAGGCCGGCCCAGGCAATCGGCAGCAGCCAAAGCATGAAGAACAGGTCCGGCGGCTCCCAGGCCACCCAGGACACCAGCGCACCGAAAACCGCACCGGCCAGACTATTCGTGAAGATATTGGGTAGCCGAAGCAAGGCTCAACACCTGCCCAGTACCTGCATGAGATACGAAGCGTCGCCCATGACGATCATGACGCCCCGATAGGTGAAACGTCCTCGCCTGCCGGCAACAGGCAGCCACAGCAGAGGCCAGGCTCCCGTGGATTGCCCTTCGCGCAGTGCCTGCCCAATCGGGTCGCCGAATGGCGGCTTGCCGTTGAGCTTGACCAATTGTCCGCGCGCCACCCTGAGCCCGCTCCAGCTTTTGATTTCCACTGAGACGCGTCGACCGTCGGCGCCGATCAGCAGTGCGTCGATATCGCCGCCGGAAGCGCACGGCACATTGAACCGAGCTTGCCAGTGTGTGTGAGCCGCAGCCCGTTTCAACGCTCGCTGCGCGCGTCGTTCCACAACCTTGCCGTAGGCCCGTCTCACATATTGTCGGTAGGCATACCAGGCCACAAGCAGCAGCGCGCCGCCATACACGGGCGTCATTTCGCCGGTATTCCCGAGACTCCATTCGGCAAGCATGAGCGTGCCTGCGAAAAGACACACGGTCATGGTGGCGAGGTTGCCGAGCCAGGGTGCGTAATGTTTGCGGTACATGGCGATAGCTGAACACGGGCGCCAGAACTGGCAAGCCGTCAGTGCATTTCGTCCACAAAGCGCGAAACGACGGCATCCTTGAGTCCGTGTGAGAGGATCAGGCGATCTTTCGCGCGGGTGATACCGACATAGAAAAGACGCCGCTCCTCATCGAGCGGCGCATCGGTATGCGGGACAATTCCGTCCTCGCATCCCAGGAGCCAGACGTTTTGCCATTCAAGGCCTTTCGAGGCATGCAGGCTTGCCAGGACCGGCACAGGCGAATCGCTCGAACCCGGAGACAGTTCCCGCGCGCGGCGGACGAAGGCGATGCGCTGACCGATCGTGCCGTGAAGCTTCATCAGGTGCCCGACGGCGGGCAGCGCGATGGCTTTGGGCTTGCTATCGAAGTGTTTATCCACCCAATTGAACAGGCCTCGCAGCACGAGACTGGCGCGGTGCGATTGGGCCGCGGATGACGCCCACTCGGGCGCGGCACGGGTCAGTGTGCGCAATCCCTGATGCTCGGGTTCGCCGCCCTCGTGCAGGGCTCGCTTGTCTTGTGCGCTGATGCCTTCTATGAAACCGGACAGGCGGGAGAGGCCGGACCCGATATCGTTGCGCCCCAGGTCCTCGGCAAAGGCCAGCATGGCGGCGGCCGGCGGGCGATCCCAAAATGATTTGCCGCCAAGACGCACGAAGGGTTGCTCATGAAAATTGAATGCGAGTTCGACCAGATCCAGCATACGGTTGGTGCGCGCGAGGATGCCCCATTCGCCAGGTTCGGCGATGATTCGCGCAACAATTGCGTCGGCCTCAGCCAACCGATCTTCAAATGAGCGCGTGCTGATGACGCCGCTCTCCGCGCGTCGGGCGACGATCGGTTTGTCGTACCGATCCTGGTTGTGCCGGATCACGGAAAGCCCTGCTGACACGATCTCGCGTCCGCAGCGGTAATTGCCATTCAACAGAAAACGTCGTGCCTTGGCCGAACGTTCGAAGGCGGCCAGTCCGCGATACCCCATCGCGTGTCGCCAACCGTAGATGCTCTGGTCATCGTCGGCCACGACGGTGGTTTCCACGCCGGCCCGAACATGACACATGACCCACTCGTACTGCACCTCGTCGATATCCTGCGCTTCGTCGACCAGGAGGTAGGCGGCATCGAGCGGGCGAGCGGCCCCGGACTGCATCCCCTTGACCGCGTCGCGGAGTATGTCCTGGAAGTCCTTTAGGCCATGTCGCTTGAGTTCGGCCTCGTAGCGTCGGAAGATTTCGGATTCTTCGCCTGTCCTGGGCGGCGGCGCCATCGTGGCCTTGAAACGGTCGATTGCTTGCAACGCATCATCGAGCGATAGATCGCTGCCCACACGATCCAGCACCATGCGCAAATAATGAATGCGTCCGCTTTCGTCGAGGATACGGCGACGGTCTTTGATCTGCTGCAGTGCCAGGGCGTGGAACGTACCGGTCTTGATGCGGTCGCGAAATTCGGTACCGATGCGGGCCGCAATTTCCTTGGCCGCTTCCCGTGTGAACGACACGGCTACGAGGCGGCCGCTGCGCGTACTCAGCAAGTGCTGCGCCTTGGCGGTCAGCAGGCGCGTCTTGCCGCTGCCGGGGCCGGCCAGCACAAGGGCGTGCCCCTGCGCCAGCGCGGCATCCCGCTGCGCATCATCCAGCCCCGATAGCGGGTTCATCGGATTCTGCGGATTCTGCGGATTCTGCGGTATCGGTATCGGTATCGGTATCGGTATCGGTATCGGTATCGGTATCGGTATCGGTGTTGGCGTCGGCCGCCGTGGCGTCATCGGATGATGACTGCGTCGCGGAGTTCAGCTTGATCTCAGCGATGGCGTCCAGCGCCGCATGCAATTTCTTGCCCGCATACTGGTCCTTGAAGCCTTCCAGCATCCGCTGGAACAGTTCCGGATCGCTCGCCGGGGCATCGACGAGCAGCGAGACCAGTTCCGGCGCGATTTCCGCCACATAGCGTCCGTTCTCCCCCCAAGCTTCCGGGAAGCGAGATTTCTTGCTGCGGGCCTCGTCGCGCTGACGGCTTTCCTGAAATGCCTGGGTGACCGCCCGTTGTATCTGGCGGGCCGTCTCGACGAGGGGCTTGCGGACTTCGGCCACTGCGTTGCGCTTGTCGATAACGGTCTCGAGTTCCTCGGCAATCCAGGCCATTTCAACGAGCATGAGCGCATCGTCGCAGCGTCGATAAACCTCCAGGTACTTATTCGACCAGGGGGTGGTGATCGGCGCATCGAATTCGAGTCCACCCTGCACGCTACTCATGTCGGGATCGAATCCGGCGCCTTCCAGGCGTTCTTTCCAATGCTGCTGCGAAGCGCCCAGGGTTTCGGTGGCCTTGGCAATGATTTCCTTGAACATGCCTTCGATACGCAGGATTTCTTCATCCGTGTCCTCGTTGACCCGCAGTCCCTGGATCGATGCCATGCGCGCCGAGGCCTGCTGGAAGAATCGCTGGAAATGGGTCTGCGTGAGGTTGTGGTGAAGCGTAATGCGTCGGGTCATGGCGACGGGATAGCTGACCTGCATGTCTTTCTTTCTGGGTGACTTCATGGCGTGCCTCTTTGTGGATGAACGACGAGGCCAGCATGACGCGCCATCTCTTTTGTCCGTGACCCAAATAACCGTGATATCGCCCCTTTTTCGCAAAAACCGGGCAGGGCTTGCGTTATCCGGGAAATCCGTAGGCTGTGATCGTTCTCGCTAAATCCAAGTCGAATAACGCCTCACGGAGACGGAATTCATGAAAAGCCGCGCTATAGAGCGACATTCGGGAAAAAACGCGGCTGAGGCGGGGGGTAGCGTGATCTCATCAGGATGATGGAGGAAAAACCTTGACTGTCGACCATAAGAAGATCCTCAGAAACCTTTTGCGCGCTCAGTTGCTGGCTATCCACGATGTGGCGATTACCCAGGGGGCTGAGCGCGCGGCCCTGCTGTTCGGTGTCTCTCAAGACATCGCGCGCGAGGTGTCCGAACTGTGCGGCAACGACATCGCGGAGGTGGCGGAGCAAGCCGCTGAAAAAGCGCCCTGGTGTCTTCGGCTCAGCCTCGCCCCGGCCGAAGAACGAACCCTGAAGACGCTGTTCAGAAATGCTTCGTTGCCAGAAACCAAGCGGAAACGGTTACGCAAGGCTGAGGCCGAACGGCTGGCGGGCCTGACGTTATCGATCGGCCGCGCGAGGACTCGGAACGCGAGTCGGGGAGGGTGCTCATGATCGGCATCGCAAATCCGGAAGTTATCGATGCGCTCGTACGATGGGGATTGCGGGTGCCTTATTGGCGCCAGATTTTCCGTGAAACCAGTACCAATGAATGCGCCGTGCTGATAGATCATGTGCAATCACGCTGGCGCGCGTTGAACCACCGAAACTCTCCGTCTGGGCAGATGCCGTTGTCTGCCTCAAAACATTTGCGCATTAAGACACGCGCCATGCATCTCGCTTCGGCCTATAACGCCATCCTATATCACGCAACAGGCACGACCGACCCACTGCATCCCCCGGCAAAATCGGATTATCTGGCATTGCACGATGGCTTCCTGTCTTACACGGAAACAGTCGATCACCATCCTATGGTGGACATCAATACGGTCTACCAGCTGATCCTGGATGCGCACCTTTATCGCGGCTATGCCATGACGCCGACCATCTCTCCACGTCCACCCGTGCTGATGGAAGCCTGCGCCAATCCGGTTTGTCCTGCCTATCGATTGGTCTATTTCTACCCCAAGGATTTGCGGGTCGGATGTCCCTTTTGCGAGTGTGTGCCGAACGAAGACGAAATCAGGAGTCCCGCGAAGGCGGATGCCGGCGATGATTCGGCATGGCCCCGGGTGAGGGTACATTCGGGACACAAATGTCCTGAAAAAGGACGGGGCTGTCCAGATAGCGGACAGAGTACCCGCGAAATGGATGAAAAATACACAAAATCGCGTGAGAGCGTCCCAAAAAAGGACAGAAGTGTCCCGTCATTGGATCGGTGTGTCCCTGATAGGGACGCCTGTTGCGAAATCACGTCGATACAGGAACGCATCGCATGATCACGGGCGGATGCGTCAATGGCCTACCTCGCTTTATGGGTAGCGAAATCTATCTATCGAATGACCTGAGATGCGCCGATATGGCGCAATCCCCGCGACGTGCAGGGTCCTGTTTTTGTGCGGGAAAACCCTTGAAGCCCGTTTGGGAAAAGCGGTGACAGGCATTTTCTTAAATTTATGAATTATGTGGAAAAAATAAATATTTTGGGTGTTGCGCTTCCGTGCAAAAAGGCACTTATCCGGAGAAACCTAGTATTAGGGGAAAATTCAGTTAATGTCCTGCCAAAAGCGCGCGGGAAACACGCCATTTTTCCCCTAATACTAGATAGGGACGAAAAAGCATTTAACCACCATTGGGGTTTGGGTTCATAAAAGGAAGTCACGATGACACAGGTGGATGAATCGATTGGCGCGCATCTATCGCTGAGTGTTGAGGCGATGCAGGCGAGGGCGCAGCGGCTATGCGATGAGTTCAATGAACGTCGCAGGGTGAGGCGCCAGGACGGGCTATGGAGCGATCTTGAAGTGAGGGTGCGTATTGAGTCTGGTCTTGCGGTGGAGTGGTACTACCGGTCGTGGCATGCGAAGGAGCGGCGGGCGTCGATGGGTGGGCGTCGTTATCGCCGGGTCCATCTGACGAAGCGCCGGGTGATATTTCACGCGCAGGACTGGGAACGGGACGAGGTGAAGCAGGTGAGGGATCAGTTGGACGTGTTGAAGGAATCGGTCAAGGCGCTGCGCCGAATTGAGCGGATATTGTCGGCGCAGGCCTTGACGGGAGACGAGGCGGACATGCTGGCGGGTTTTCGCGCATCGGCGCGTGAGCGGATTAACGATAAGGGGTAACGCGTGCGAGGTTGCCGAGTATGGCGAATACGCCCGCCATGAACGGAGGCTCGAACAGTACGGCGAGCGCGAAGGCGACGGACGAGATGAATCCAGTCAGGACGTAAACGTGGAGATAGGCGAACAGTGCGACCAGCACGCCGCTACGGAAGGCATAGCGGTAGGGGTGTTTCCAGAGAGCGAGCCTGTTGATTTCGTTGTCCCGGATGGGGAGGAAGAAATTGATGAAGCGTTCGATGAAGTTCATGTCGGAGTCCTGTGATTGAAGTTTGTGAGGATTGATTGTGCAACGGGATCGGTGAAAAGCAAGCCGAAACGAGGTTATTTGGTTGCGTAGGCGCGGAACGCGGGATTGAGACTATCCGAATCGTTCGATGGGAGAGTTTGGTATGTACGTGATGGGTTGTGATCTTGGGCTTGGGAATTACAAGGAGGCGTCGGGTCATCGCGGCGGGGCGCCGGAAATGCGTATGTGGCCTGCGTGTACCGTGCCCGTCGAATCGTTGGGCATAAGCCTATACGGCGGTGATGACAAATCCGAGCGACGCATCGATGTAGGCGGGCGGATGTGGGCGGTCGGGGTATCGCTTGATTCTGGCGCGAGGGGTGCGGAAGAGATGCACGCAGGCTATGTCGGCAGCGCGCCCTGGCTGGCCCAGTTGGGTTATGCGCTAAGGCACAGGGGTCGCGTGGATAGGCTGGTATTGGGGCTTCCCGTAGACGAGTGGAGCATTCCGCAGAACCATGAACTCACGAAATCGTCGGCTGCGGAGGCGGCTCGACTGAGCGGCACGCAGCTAGCTGAGGTGTTGGTGGTGCCGCAGCCGCTGGGGGCCTATGTGGACGCGAATGTGCGCAAATCCGGTGGATTGATGAAGCAGCGGGTGCTGGTCGTAGACCCGGGCCGCTACACGGTGGACTGGACGCTGTTCGTCAAGGGCAAGTTGCAACCGGATGGTTCTGGATCGGACAGGCGTGGTGCCGTGTCGAGGATCATTGAAGGCGTGCAGCAACATCTTTGGCAGGATGCGCGGGCGCGAATCGACGAGGGCCGGATACGCGAGGCGCTGGATTCGGGGCTGACGGAAATCATGGTGAAAGGCAAGCAGGTTGAGTGCGGCGACGCGATAGCGGGCATTACAAGCCGGGTGGTGGATGAGGCGCTGCTTGAGATACGACGAACGCTGCGAATTGAAAGCGACGTGGACACGGTGCTGCTGACGGGTGGCGGTTCGAAGTATTACCGGGCGCGGCTGATGGAGGTATTCGGGGAAGGGCTGGTGCAGGAAGTGCCTGAGCCTGTGATGGCGAATGCGCGTGGGTATTGGTGGTATGGCGCGCATGCGGCGTAGTAGCGGCGGCTATGGGGCCGGGGCCGGCCCATTGCGGTTTCGCGTGACGGTATCCGGTGAGCTTGCGGAGTATTTGTCGGGTCTGGAGCCGGGTGTTCGGTCGCGTGAGGTAGCGTTTTTGGCGCTGGCGGGCAAACGGGTACTGGAACGTGGTGCCGAGTTGGCGGCAGGAGGGCGAGGGCGCGCGATGAGTGGCGAAGCCAAGGCAGATGAAAGTTCGGCGGAGCCGGAGCTATCGGCCGGCTTGGACTGGATGAATGATCTCAAGTTTTAAGCGGTGATGCGAACGATGCGGCACGGCCGCAAGGAGAATGTGACATGAGTGAACTGGCGGAACGTGGACCGGAAGTGGATGAAGCCGAACTGCAGGAGCAGGCCGAGAAGGATGCAGTGAGCAACAAGCTGTCATCGGTGATGGATGACCTGGTGCAATCGGCGAAACGGGGTGTGGAGAGTTGGCTTGAAGCGGCGGACGCGGCCTGTCTGGCATCGGGTCGTGAGCAGGTGGAAGTGCTGCGGGCGCTGGCGAAGAGTCGAGGACAGGCGATATCTCAGGATCTTGAGAAGCTGAAATCGTTGCGTGGGGCCTTGGGGTCGCTGGAAGCGCGTCGGTCGTCTTTGAAGCATCTGTACAAGCAAAGCCTGTCGATGCGGGAAGGCGCGAGCGTATTCGGGGTCAAGGATGCCGCGCGGGATGTGGATACGGTGGTCGTGAGATTGCTGGAATGCGAGCGTCGTCGAAGCGAGATCATGGGCGAAGCGATAAGGATAGCGCAGCGAGCGGAGTGGAGTGCGAAGGAGTTGTACGGTCAGGTTAGTGCATTGACGGGTAACTGTCGGGTACGGGAGACCGGGCCGGTGTTTGGTGGCGTCACGCAGATGAAGGAGGTGGGCCGTGGTTGATCAGCCAAGCGGATGGGACCTAGACGCGGACGAAGACGGCTATCTGTCGAGCCTGGGTGATGAGGTGCCGGGGAAACAATCGTCATCTGAGAATGCGACGGAAAGAATGCGCCGCGAGCCGGAGATTGAAGATGGCGAACTTGTGGATGTGATGGGCATGCATGACGCGGGTAGCGTGGGCCGCGAAGATCGTGCCGAGATGCCGTCGCTGGAGGATGACTCGCCAAGGCGTAGCCGATCTGGTCCCGGTTTGAAGAAGAAGCTGATGGTGCCGGCATTGGTGGGTGGAGCGGTGCTGCTGGCGGCGGGTTTGCATGAATATCACCAGATGTCGGGTAGTGTCGTAGAGCCGGAGGCATCGGCGCCGGTGGCGGCACCAGCGCCGGCATCGAGCAGTGGTTATGTTCATAAGTTGTCCCCGGCGCCTGTTGCAGTGTCGACGAAGTCTGGTGTGCCCTCTGCTTCCGCGGGTACTGCGAAGAAATCGTCCGTGGTAGAGCGGCCGTCAGTGTCCGCTTCGTCGCGGAAGGCGTCATCGGGTGCTGCGTTTTCGCCTGTGTCTGCTGCGTTTACGTCGAACGCTGCGAATCTGGGTGAAGATGCGACCGGGCCGTCATCTATGCCTGCTGTGCAACAGGCGTCGTCGCCGGCGATCACGGCGCAGTTGACGGAGATAGAAGGCGAGCTGGCGGCGATGAGGCAGAATCCTGGCGTCGACACGAAGAAGCTGTTGAAGCGGATGGATGAATCGTTGTCGTCGCTGGAGTTGAAGCTGGGTGCTACACAGGCGGAAGTAGGGAAGCTGTCATCGAATCTTGCGGGGCACGTATCGAAACACCCGGTCCTGTCGGGCTATCGCTTGTTGGCTGTGGTGGGCGATCAGGCGGTGGTCGAGGATATGGGTACGGGTCGCGTAGCGGTTCTCAAGACCAACGAACATCTTGGTGGTTTGACGGTGTATCAGGTGTCTGGAGGCGAGGTGGTGACGAACTACGGGGTGTTTGGCGGCTGATGCGATGGGCGGGTATTTGGAGCGATCCGCAGCCGAGCTAGAGCAGGCCGGCTGGATGTCGAACGTCCAGTCGGTGCGCTGCGGCTGGCGTGCGCGAGCCAGGATACTCGGGGTCAGGGCAAGGCGCTACCTCGTATTGGTGCTGTCTGCTCAAGCGCCGCAGAGTTGTCTGCTGCTGGTAACTGGAGATGTTCTGGTTATCAGATGCTTCCACGAGCCGGAGGGTGTTGCGCTGGGTTTTGAATCTCAGGTGATGAGCGTATCGGAAGTATCCGGTGAGTACGTTGTGCTCATTGGGTATCCTGCATCAGTGCAAGAGACGCCGATTCGGCGAGACCCGAGATTGGTTTGTCGGATGCCCTGCGGGATCATGGTGGATAGAGTGGAAGCGTCCGAATATACGACTGCGGCGCTTCTGGATGTATCGGCGAGTGGGGCGAAGTTGTTTGTGGCGGGTCTGCATCCTGGATATGGAGTGAATGTTTCGATGCGGCTTCCGCCGCCGTTCGAGTCTTATCACGAGATGGATGGCGAAGTGGTGAGGCGCTATTCAGATCGGAAGCACGGAGTGGCATGGAGCGAGCGTCAGGACGAGTTGATGGGCAAGCTATCGGAGTTTCTTTAGCGGCGACGGACAGTCTCTGGATGTGCCAATCAAGATAGACCTGTCTCTGCAATCATTCCACGTCCTGAACGGTAGGCTTGTCGCGCACCGGGTAAGCTTCATGCGAGGACGAATCAAGCAATTGGATTGCAGCATCTGAGAACGGAGGAAGCGCTGCGGTTGCGTTTTGTCGGTAGTTATTGAGCACTACCGACACATTGCAACGCGGAAGTCCCTGCTTGGATGGTGGCAAGACAAGAAACGGCTTGTCAGGACAATGTCCGGACGATTATTATAAGAGCATCCAACCCCAGTCCGGAGAGGCGCAGACTGATGAGCACCCCGAATCTTTCCAAGACCGAACGCATTGACGTTCGTGCCAGCGCGCCGGTCAAGCAACTGCTGCAGGAAGCCGCGCGTGCCTGCCACAAGAACGTCAGCGAGTTCCTGCTAGACGCGGGCGTGACGGCGGCCGCGCAGACTCTGGCGGATCGTCGCCAGTTCGTGCCGAGTGATGCGCAGTGGCAGGCCTTCCAGGAAGCGCTGGACCGCCCGGTGCAAAGCAAGCCGCGTCTGAAGAAGTTGCTGCGTGAACCTGGGGTGCTGGGTTGAGCAATGACTACTTACCCGTTCGCAAGCTCGCTGCAACGGATCGGGTCGATGCGTTCGACTGCGGCCAGGCCGCGCTGAACCAGTTCCTGCAGCGCTATGCGCTCGTCAACCAGAATGCCAACAGCGCGCAGACCTATGTCTGCTGCCAGGGTGACGTGGTAGTCGGCTTCTACAGCCTGGCTGTTGGTAGCGTCGATCCGATCGCTGCGCCGTCGAGAGTGATGAAGGGGTTGGCGCGCCACCCTGTGCCGGTCATGATCCTGGCCCGCCTCGCCGTGGATAAGGAGCATCAGCGTAAAGGTCTGGGCCAGGCTTTGCTCAAGGATGCGCTTCTGCGTACTGCACAGGCTGCCGACATCGCCAGCATTCGGTGCCTGTTAGTCCATGCCAAGGACGAAACAGCGCGGCAGTGGTACGAATCGTGGGAATTCGAACCCAGCCCGACTGATCCTTACCATCTGTTCCTGATGCTCAAGGATATGAAGGGCATGTTGAACTGAGGCGGAGGTTCGCCTCAGAGCCCGACTCTTTCCCGCTGCTCATCTCACAGCGCCGGTGGTTCGACCGCCAGATCGGACGGCGTGATGTGCTTCGGTATTGCTACTTCCCGATGTAGGGTCAGGTTGGCCATGCGGCTCGCATGAGCGACTCCCGCAACCTTACGGTATGGCGCGAATTTCGTGCTTCGACACGGCAAAACTTCTATGCTCCGCACCGTGTACGGTTCTCGCATTGTGAATTGCGAATATTCATCCATGTTGAGGTTATTTGAGCGAAAAAGTGGGTTCATAGGCGTTCAAACTGTCTTCTAAGAGAGGTATTTGGAGCAGGAAGATGCGTAGAAGGCCTATGCGGCGTCAGGTTTGGCCGAAGGGATTACGAGCGATAGCGCGTCGTGAGAAGGGGCTGTACCAGTCGCTAGAGATCATTCGTTACTCGGCGCCGTGGATGCTGGAATGGATTCTGGATAACTGGTCGAGCGAAAGCGGGATGAAGCTGTTGAAGCGGATTGCGAAGTCTGGTGTAAACGAAGTGTTGCTGGATTTTGAGGCGGGTCGTTATCAGAAGCTGTTCGGAGATGGGATTGACAAGTGTCGGACCCTGAGCGGCGGCGTTGAGGATCTCTAAGCGTTGTCGGCCAGGCTGAAGAGTTTGAATCAATTGGGCGGCGGCGCGTGGCGAGTTTGCGGAGGTCGCGGAGCGAATGAGCGACAGGTGCGCGGTAGTAAGGTTCGGAAGCTTGGCCGATCTTCGCCGCCTGAACTGATTTTGTGGAAGCGGCTGAAGGACAAGCTGGGCGACCGAGTTGTGCAGCAATATCGAGGCGCTGTGCCGGGCAGACGGTTTGTGCTGGATGTAGCCATACCGGACGAGAAGATAGCGATCGAGATTGATGGCTGGCAGCATCATGGGAAATATCTATCGGATTTCAAGCGGGATAGAGATAAGGATCGAGCATTGACGCTATGCGGATGGCGGATATTGAGGTTTGCTGCGGGAGAGGTGAGAGGGGACGTGGACGGCTGTGTTCGCGTTATTGAGAGGCTGCGCCGCGGTTGTTGATAGAGGCGCCGATTCGATCTATAGTGATTTTGGCTATCCGTCTGGCCAGATAGGCGGACATTGAGATTAAAGAGGCGATAGCGCCTTCATGTTACCCGTTCTGGGTCGTTATCTGGCCGTTCAGCTTGGAAGTGCTGGCTAACTGCGCCAATCATCCGCACACCCGAATTTTCGTTTGGCTGTTCGCGCGATCAATTCTTGCGAGGCGAGGGTGCGCATGCGTTGTCTTGGGTCTGCGCCTCGTCGGCGATCTCGCAGTGAATCACGAAGCCCGTCAGGCAAGGTAGTCCGCGCGGGATGTCGTACTGTTTGCTGATTTGGCGGCCAATCGTCCAGCCCATCCAGCGTTGGGTGGTGGCGTTGATCGCGTCGGCTAGGTTTTTGCCCTCGTAAAGCTCGTTCTGGACATCATCGGCGAAGTGGCGTCCGTGGCGGCTATCGAGAAAGGCCCTAACCGATTCGAGTGGTTGTGCGGTCGCATCTGAAATAGCCGTCAGTGCGATGGGCCACGCTGTAGCGGCATGCTCTTTCAGGGTACCCCAAAAGCCCCAGGATTCGTTTTTTGTGGCAATTGAGATGTCGCTCATCATTCCTCGGTGGCGAGTAGGCGAGAATCTTCCGGGTAGGTTTCGGAACCCGCCTTTGCGGGCTATTCGCGGCTGATAGCTGTTTAGCATCTCACGTTATCGACAAGTGGCAAAGCATTTGTCCATGACGCCATCGGCCGGCGGCGAGGCCGAATTTACTTGAACAAATGCGAGGCACGGAGTGATTCGTGTCGGAGGTCTTTCTATGCTCAAGGAGCATCAAATCAAACACGAGAATGGTCGCTATTGGATTTATGACGGAAAAGAGTATTTCAACGTGATGCGTTGTGGGGCGACCTGCAGCGAATCGATTGCCACATTCGAGCATGATGACGATGGATTTTCATGCGCTAAGGCATACGTCGATTACCTGGCGAATCGAGATGCTTCACGGTCTCGTCGTCAAGCGACTGTTTTTTAGGAGGCAAAATGAACAGTCAATTTGAAATTGAGGAATCAGATATTGTTCGTCTGACTAACGACAACGGGAATGCGTCTGGTTGGGTCAATGTTGGCGCTCACGCCATACATATTCAACTGGAGTCAGGGGATCTGCGCGTTGAGACCTACGCGCGGACAGCGGAGCGTCAGTGTCTGTCGGAATTTACTGTTCCAGCAAAAGCTGTCGGTGAGGCGGGTGGAGTTGACCCCGATGTTTTTGAAGACGACGAGCTTAAAGCCTTGGACGATATTCTGTTATCGGGCCTCATTTGAGGCCAGGTAATGGGTAGTTGAAGATCTGTTGCCGGGCCTCTTTTGAGGCCCGGTAAGTTGACTGGATGATGGATTCGTCTGAGCCGTATTCATGCTATGGCGCTTCGGTGTCATGCCATGAATACGCGCTCCGCTGGCGTCTCAGCGGAACATTACCGGCAGTGTCATCTGCTCGGTCATCAATCCTTTCAGACGAGGAAAACATCATGCCGAATCATGTGATCAATCGTGTCGTGGTTGTGGACGGCGACCCGGAAGCGCTTCGCCAGTTCTTGAGCCAAAACGACGAAGGAGAAAGTTATTTCGATTTCGAGAAGCTTGTTCCGATGCCGGAATCATTGAACATCCAATCCGGCTCGGTTGGGCGTATAGGCCACCAGCTTTACTATAGCGACAACCCGTCAGTGCTCGATTATTGGATAATTGAGAAAATCCGCGCTTATCGGGAAGCGCACCCTGAGTGCGCGAAACTGAGCGATCTCGAGGTCGCCCGAGTGGCGTATAAGGGCAGCGAAGAAGAGCGCCTAGGTCATTTGTACGAGGAAAACCGCAAACGTTATGGTGCCACCACCTGGTACGAGTGGGCGTGTAATAACTGGGGTACGAAGTGGAATGCTTATGACTATGACGAAGTTGATGGTCTTCGTGAGTTCGTTTTCGACACAGCCTGGTCGCCGGCCGAGCCGATTTACCGGAAGCTGGCCGAAATATTGCCGGAACATCGGATACTCATTGGTTGTTTTGATGAGGGTTCGTGTTTTGCGTGCCTGTATGTGCTCCAGGACGGCGAGCTTGAGGTGACGTATATCGATACCGGTGATAACGCCTTTTATGCGGCCTGCTATGGGGTTACCGAAAAATTCACCTGGGATGACGAGGCGGATGAAGAGGTGGAAATTGAACTGCCAGAAACATCATTGGTTGAATACGCTGTTGAGCATGATCTGTTTGATAGCGAGGTTCCCTCGTAAGCGGGTGTTTTAGTCGGGTTCGACAATCACTGAGTTTGCTCAGGACATTCAGTGTTATACCAGGGGCGCTTAGTCGCCCCTGGTTCTTATCAGAAAACCTGAAAATCTTGGCTCGGATTCCCGCGCTATCACGCGGCGTCATTTTCCGTGCGTTCGTGGCGCGCACCGAAAATGACATTTAAGCGGATGCCAGCCGCGTCTCTGGCAACACATCATTCATAGAGGAGTGTTCTTGATGGGAGCCACGATTACCTGCGCCCGCAAGGTGGGCGCCATTTTGGCCGATGATGGTCAAGTCTATTACGCGTTGTTCGAGCAGACCTACGAGAGAAACTGTTACCCGAACACACCAAGCTGGGAGTGCGTTGGGTTCGGCACAGGAAGAACCGCGGTCGAGCAAATTTTCAGAATAGGGTCTGCAGTTTGCGGAGGCATGCTGAGAGGCCGGAGTCGTCAATTAACCCCATTGGGGTACATCGGCAGTTGGATGAGCGAATTGAAGCGTCCGTACATGTTAAAGGACATTTCAATCAATCTGAGGGTTGTCGACGAGGAATTTGTTTCGTACGGAGAAATCAGCGAGAAATGCATGCCGTCGTTAAAAGACCGCCTACGGTCGAAAGGCCATGATCTTGTTGCCGACTATCTGGATACGGGTGAATACCGGATTGACAGGTTGTCGGCAGAGGCGGATGTACTGGCGTTGATTGTGAATGGCGGTATGGCCTGGCGCTATATCAGCCCGCATGATCTGACGGAGGAACCTGCGTTCGGATTTGGCTGGAATCCGCCGAAGACGAAGCAAGCGCCGGCTTACAGTCTGCCGGGTGTTTATCGCATAGAGGGCGCAGAGAATATCGTCGTCCAGGGTGCTGATGGTTTGCTGGATATTGGCGACTGGCAGTATTCGCTGGAAGCGGGATTTGTGTCCGGTTATGGTGTTCTTGAATCATCCTGCCCTGGGCATTGGCGAAATGCGATGACTGATCTGAAGACGCATTTCGAGCACATGCCGTATTTGCCGGGTTCCGCGGTCATTAGGATTGATCGCGAGAAGATCACAAGAGGATTTTCGCATTGTGCCGATGAGCTTATCGGCTATTTGGGTTCGAAGTCAGGTACGTTGGACCGGATACCCATCAGCGAAAGACACAACCTAGGATATGTAAGAGGTGGCGTGGTGATTGAGGTCCAAGATCGACCGGATCGATGTGCTTGCCACGGTCAGGTTCAAGCCTCACTTATATAGCGAGGCTATGATGGCAAAAAGGCTATCGATGACGTTGGTGCACAAAGGCTTGCGAGATATAGGCGTTACCACGAGGGCATTCTCTTCTTGCGTTGTCTGTGATGCTAATCGGTCTTACGATCTTGCTTGTTGGCTGCGTGGTTGGCGATAAAGCCACGGGAGACGGCTATGAGTAGTTTCGGATATGCCTTGTGGATCATCATGATTTTCGGCTTTGTTGCCGTTTTTGGTGTTCCGAGATACAACGCACGGGTGAGTCGGCATAACAAGCGCACCCGTGGAAATGAGTGATTTGCTGCGCATCAAGCCAGGCGAAAACCGCTCCATTTGAATACAGCTACCAAGGCCGGAGAGATGATCTCTCCGGCCTTTTTTTTGGATCTTGAAGAGTGGTGCTGGTGCTGCGCTAGGTCTTGCGTCGGAGGCCGAGCGTTATGGCGTTCTGTCCGAACTTGTTACTGATCCCATCGAGGGTTTGAAAGAGCCGCGTCCGCCGGTCGCGCTGTGGCGTCTGCGCGTGCTCTGATGGGTGAGATGGCGTGTCGAATAAGTCGCCTTGCGATGGCGCATCCTGCTGCCAATCGCTGAGGCCGAGTCCAAGCAGTCGTACGGGATGCTCGGCCAGTCCGCTTTCCCGGTAAAGCGCCCATGCCTGCCGATAGAGAACGGTGTCGTCGTCGGTGGGCGCCGGCAGCTTTCGTTGTCGGGTGAATGTCTTGAAGTTTTCCAAGCGGATTTTGAGCGTGATGGTCCTGCCCTGCAGCCCTTCTCGGCGCGCCGTGCGGCCGACTTCCTGCGCAGCCCACAGCAGGGTTTCGCGCAGGCGCGCCTGGTCGACGATATCCTGCTCGAAGGTGGTTTCCTTGGAGATTGACTGACGAACCGAATGGAGTTGCACCTCATCGGAACCTCGGCCGTGCGCCTGGTTGAGGATGACCTGCGCAAGGCGAAGTCCAAGGCGTCTTTCAAGCAAAGCGGGATCGGTTTGTCGGACATCCACAATACGTTCAAGTCCCATCTGCCTGAGCGCCGGAGCAGTCCTGGGACCGATGCCGCGCAGCGCAGAGATGGGCATGGGATCGAGAAATGCCTGTACTTCGTGCGGGTGGACCACCATGAGCCCATCGGGCTTGCGGTATTCCGAAGCGAGTTTGGCGATGAAGCGATTGGGGCCGATGCCTGCCGATGCGGTGAGACCCACGGTGTTCTTGATGATGTGCTTGGCCTGCCGTCCGATGGTTTCCGGTGGGCCGATGAGGCGTTCTAGGCCAGACACGTCGAGATAGGCTTCGTCGACGGAGGCCTGCTCCACCGATGGCGAGATGTTCTCGAGCGCGGCCATGATCTGCCTGGATACCGCTGCATAATGCGCCATGCGCGGGCGGACGTAGACGGCATCATCGGGCAAGCGTTGTGCGGCCTGGGAGATAGGCATGGCGGACCGGACGCCGTACCGACGAGCTTCGTAGGAGCAGGTTGCGACGACGCCGCGTTGACCGGGCGCTGCACCGACCACGAGTGGGCGTCCTTGCCACTCGGGGTGGTCGCGCTGTTCTATCGAGGCGAAGAACGCGTCGAGATCGATATGCATGATCCATCGTTGCATAGCCTGATCCGCTGGTAAGCGTGTCGTTAAGCATATCGTCTCACAGCACACCAGTTCGAGCTTTCGATTCGGATGCTCTTTGGTCAGCATGAATCGCCAGGGAGCCATTCTTGGTTTAGAGCGGGATGAGTCCAGCCTGTAGGTGTTCCTTGGCGGCGGTTTGATTTGCTGGTATTGCTTTAGCCAGAGGTAAGGTATCGGCGCTGAACCGTAATACGCCGATTTTTGCTCGTCGAGGTCAGCGATGAGCGTTAATATTTGCGTCAGCGGCAAGAGCAGCGCGCGACCAGAGCTTGCGCAGTGCAGTAAGGCCCTACGGGGCAGGGATACCTTCGTAGGCGGCGAAGCGAACCCTTGTGCGACGCGAGGGGCAGAACCCTTTAGGGGGTGTGTATGAGATGAGGTCTTAACTAGCCTGGAATGTTATTGCCCATCGACGTGTTAGAATTTCGAGCTTGGATAGTGATTTAATAACCAAAACGAATCAGATGAGAATGGCGACACAACCCGGATTCCTCATAAAAACCATCGACCAAGCAATCTACGATGCTACGCATTCGGTCTGGACTACACAGTTGCAAGAGAATGAAGCAGAAGTTCCATCTAGCGCCTATCGCCGTATCCTTGAGTGGGCAAAGAGGCATGTAAATGGACAGCAAGACAAGAACACTTATTGTTATGTCCTTTCCCAAGAGGATAAACCGTATGTCGCTTGTGCATTGTTAGAAATATCACATGCGCGACCTCAATCGGATGGCCCATGGCTGAAGGTTCTGCAGATCCACGTCCAGCCCAAATGGGAAGTTTCCACCTTGGATGAAGAGACTATGCCGCTAGAAGAGCTGGCGCGTCTTGCAGCATCCGCGTTGGTAGAGGCTTTTGGATTGACATTCGAAGAACTACCATCATGCCAACTAAAGGTATGGTGCTCAACGCCGCTAACCAAAGAGTTCATGCAAGGAATTGTCTTATCCCTACCAGCGACCATGGGCATAAAAGTTGCTACTCACGGCAACTGGTTAGTCCTTGAAAAGAAAGCTGCTTAGTAAGAAAAGCTTTGCTTTACAATTTTGGGGTATGGTAAATTCCTGAGTGTTATTGCTCGCAGTTGCATGTGAACTGCCAGTTAGTTCAGGGAGGAGAGTTTCATGAGTCAGATTCAATCGAACGACTTTCAAGATTTCCTTGATATGAAGGCTGACCTCATTCAAGCGTTTGAATGCGCCATTTACTCTGCTCTTGAGCAGATGGGCAATGATATCAAGGGGGTGTCTTGGTTTAGTGTGGCCGCTGATGAATACACTGCTCAGCGAGAGCCACTCGCTGCCTAGCCTATATATACCGGGTTTCTATAAAAAGGCCCGCTTGAAGCGGGCCTTTTTATTTCCGGCGGCATCTAATCCGGATGTTTCATAACTCCCATTCCAGCCTAATTTTTGCTCACAGACTGGAAAACAGGGTTCTTTTCAGCATCATGGAATCGAAGTGAACCGCCGGCTAGGTATTCCCAAATCACGTCAGAGGCGATCCAGTGACGCCCCAGCAATTCGGCCATGACGGGCACCGTCAGCGACCCGGCCATGAAGTCCGCAACCAGGTCGCCCTCGACCGTCAGGAACTTGATGAAAAACTCGGCCAGTTTAGCGGGAAACGGCGCACCGTGAACCGGCAGGCCAGCCGCCTTTGCAGCCGCCTTATAGGCGCTTTGCGAGGCGCATCCATGCGGTAGCTCGAGAACGTTGCACGGAATACGTCCAGAGGTGACATTGGCCCATGATCGCCCCGCCCGCTGTCGATAGGCTCCGTCTGAATATTCTCGATCGTGACGCGCGCCGCCGCGCTCAAGGAAACGGATGTGCCGCTCGGTATGCGGCTCCAGTACGCGGCGGTTGTCCGCGCGCACACGGGTAGGATCGTTGGTAAACCAGTACACAGGTTCCCATCCGACATTGAGTTGCACCCGCTCGATTGAAGCCCATTGAACCGGCCCTGGCGGCTTGGTGCGATTGACCCAGGGGATCTCGTCCATCTTATGCAGGCCGAGTCGATCATGCAGCGCGATGACCATGCGCTCTCGATAGAGGGAGCGAGACGGCAAGCCTCGCTCGAACACGTCATTACCGACGTTGAGGACAATGGAACCGCCTGGGGCCAGGGTAGAAACAATCGGCTCAAGCGCCGCGCAGATGAAATCGACGTATTCGGCTTCGCTGGGATTGCCATAGGCGCGAGCCTTGGCAAGTGGATAGGGCGGACTCGTCAGTACCAGATGCACTGGCTCGTTCAGACGGCTGGCGGCCGTGGCGGCATCGGCCCACAAAGCCAGCCCCAAATCGGTTGAGAAGGCGAGCATGATAAAGCCGGGTTTGATGCGGCGCAGTTTGAGTTTGCGGTGGCCTTCGGAGCTCAAGGTCCATACGCCGCGCCCGGTATTTTCCACCAGTCCCATGTGTTTGAGCGTTTGCTGGACCCAGCGAATTTTTCGCTTGGTGATGTTGTGTCGTTGTCCTCCGATTATTTCTCGTCTGGATAATTCGGTATCGGGTAGCCCGGCGCGATCGGCGACTTCGAGATAGAGCTGCGGGGTCGTCAGACATTCGCGTTCGGCAAACGCCTCGGTGACCGCATCGAAGAGAGATGTTTGTCCTTTCATGGTGCGACGGGCAAATCATAGGCTTCGACCATCAGCTGCAGACTGACATCGCCGCGGAAGCGGTTGGCCGAGAGCCGATAAACAAAACGGGCGGACTGGCCGCGAGGATCATCGTCAAGCCCGATATCGGCGTGGTTGAAGGCCACGGACGGGAATATCTTGCCGCTGCGCGGGTCCAGCAGGTCGAGCCGGAGATGGTTGCCCTCTTTGCCGATGATGCGGGCGCCGGTTACCGTGAACTCGCCGTCGAACAGGGGTTCTGGGAATCCTTGTCCCCAGGGTCCGGCCGCTTCGATGTCGATCGCCGACGCCAGGGACAGATCATCGGGAGCGAGTTCGCCGTCGGTGAGGATAACGGGTTCGAATGCATGGGGATCTGCGCGTTCGGCGATGGCCGTCTCCCACAGCGGGCGGAATGTATCAAGACGTTCGGCGTCGATGGACAGCCCGGCGGCCATGGCGTGTCCGCCGAATTTAGGCAGAAGCCCCGGGGATCGCGATTCGATATCGGCCAGCACGTCGCGGATGTGGATGCCTGGGATGGACCTGGCAGAGCCCTTGAGCATGCCATCGGCGCCGGGTGCGAAGGCGACGGCGGGGCGATGGAAGCGCTCCTTGAGTTTGCCGGCGACCAAGCCGACGACGCCCTCGTGCCAGTCGTTCTGGAACACGCAAAGTCCAGGCGGGGGTGTTTCGTTATTCAGTGAATCGAGCAGGTTTTCGCACTCGGCCAGAGCTTCGGCGCGCATGGTTTGCTCGATTTCGCGTCGGCGCTGATTGGTGATATCCAGGAGCCCGGCCAAACATCGGGCCTGTTCCGTGTCGGTGGCGAGCAGGCATTCGATGCCCAGGGTCATGTCGTCGAGGCGACCCGCGGCGTTCAGTCTGGGCGCTACGCCGAAGGCAAGGTCGGTTTCCGATAGGTGCGTTATGTCGCGACCGGCCACGTCGACCAGGGCGCGCAGCCCCGTGGCGGTCATGCCGTGCCGAATGCGGCGCAGGCCTGCACGGACCAATGTTCGATTGAGGGAATCGAGTTTGACGACATCGGCGACGGTGCCGAGCGCCACGAGGTCAAGCAGGCTGGATAGAGACGGCTTGTCTCGGCCGGCAAAAGCGCCGCGGCTGTCGAGTTCGGCGCGGGCGGCGGCCATGACGTAGAACGCGACGCCGACGCCGGCGAGCGACCTGCTTGGGAAATCCTGTCCGGGGATGGCCGGGTTTACGATGGCGTCGGCGTTCGGCAATCGTTCCCCGGGCAAGTGATGGTCCGTGATGACCACCTGCAGGCCGAGATAGCGGGCGGTGTCGACGCCTTCGAAGGCGCTGATACCGTTATCGACGGTGATGAGCAGGCGAGCCTCGTCGCGTGCGGCGTCCTGTACCAGTGCGGGCGAGAGGCCGTATCCCTGCGTGATCCGGTTGGGAACGGCGAAGGAGACGCGCTTGGCACCGAGCAGGGCGAGCGCCCGGTAGACGAGCGCGGTGCTGGTGGCTCCGTCCACGTCGTAATCGCCGATGATGCGGATGTGGCGTCCGGTTTCGATGGCATCCGCGATCAGCGTGGCGGCATCATGAATACCGTGCAGGGTGTCGAACGGAGGGATGTCGGAAAGTCCGGAAGCCTCAATGCCTGATACGCCGCGGGCGCAAAACAGGCGTTCGATGAGCGGAAGATTTTCCGATGCCGTGTTCGGTCGGCGTTTGATGATCGTGTTCATCAGTTTCCCGCGCTGGATACCCCCGCCTTCAGGCGGGGGGAGGAAAGCGCGGCCTCCGTGGGTTTGGGTTGAACAAAGTATCCATACCCATCCGCACGCTGGAGCAATGTGCAGAAGCGGTGATGGATGCCTTGCACGACCCCCATTGGGGTCTGGATGTTGAAACTGCCGCTGGCCCGGATGGCGATGCGGCCCAGGTAGGTTCCGGCCTTCTTCCCCTTGGTCACCACGGCCCGGATCAGGTCGCCCGTCTGAAACCCGAAGGCGCTTTTGTTCCGGGTCAGGTAGCCACGGGGAAAGCCGTGCCTCGTCAGCCGGGTGCGCCGGTAGCTGCCGCGCCCGGCGCAGCGGATGCCGAGAACGGGCACCCGCCAATGCCGGACCTGGTCCACCTGTCCAACGCACAAGGCATCGAGGGCATGGGTCTTGGGGAGGCCCAGCCGGGTCCGGTTCCACTTGGTCCGTCCGCCGGTACCGGCTTCCACCGGCAGGCCGGTGTCCACCAGCGCCCGGTACAACGCCCATCGGGTGGCGTTGACCGCCGCGGCGTCTTTCAGCGGGGCCTTGGCCTGCGCCAGGATCCTCGCCAGCCGTTCCGGCTGATCGGCAAGAAACGCCCGCACGTCGCGGTTGCCCTTGGCCTGATTGCAGGCCCGGCACGCCAGGGCAAGGTTGCTCACCCGGTCGGACCCGCCCCGGCTCTTCGGCACGATGTGCTCGATCTCAAGCGGCACGTTTTCGGCTCCGCAGTAGGCGCACTTACGGCCCCATTTCTCCAGCAGGTACTCCCGCACCTCGCAGCCGGCGAGCGCCCCCTGCTGGTATTCCACACCCGAGATCTCCGGGTTCTGCAGGCGCTGGGTGTCGAAGCGCACCGTCTCGATGCCGATGGCGGACGCAGGTGCCCAGCGGCACAGGCGCCGCACCCAGGCCATGGTCGTATCCACCCGGTGCTGCAGCGACGGGGCGAGCCAGCCTGGCGGCCGCCGGCGGTTGTCGAAACGCGGGGCGCGGTAGCGCAGGTTGGCTCCGCGACGGCGCCGGCGGAAATTGCGCCGCTGATCCAACTGTTCGCGGATTCGATGCCCGCGATGGACCAGCTCGAACAGGTTGAGCGCGATCCGCTCCCGGTACACTTCACCTGTTCCGGTGTCCACCGTGTTCTTCTCCCGCACCAGCGCCATGCCGGTGGCCCGGCTGCCGGGGTCCAAGGCCACGCGCAGCGGCTGCACCGCGGAGTGCTGGACGGTGCGGTCCTTGAGACGGATCACGAAGGGCACCTGACGGTGGACCACGGCCCGGCCCCGCTCCAGCAGGAGCCGCGCCCGCTTCTCCGAGCACGGCATCAAGGGCCGCTTGTGTTTGTCGATCACAAAGACTGCCATGTTTTTCTCCAAAAAACGCCCTTACGGGCCTTGTAACGCGCCCCTTTCGGGGCGTCTCCCTTCGGGAATGTCGGCAACCGGCTTGCCGGATCGACCGGCGGGAACCGTCCGTTTCGTGGCTACCCGTGCCTTGTCTGCAACGGTTCCTTCCAGGGTCCGAGACTCAGGAAGCATCTCGGAGTGGGTCTTCTGACCTGTCGCCAACGTAGCGGGCTGATTACCGCTTTCCCTGGTCAACCCCGGGCTTATAGGTCTCCCTACAAGCCCCTCCCTTCAGGGAGGGGTGGTTGACGGGGCGATGTTCGCATGGTGCCTCGAACACGCAAGCGAGCGATTTTGATGTTGGTTAAAGGCTCTCAGCTATCTAGACAGGATGAGGTTGCTTAGCGGCTGATTGATTTTGAGCCAATAGGCACCTATTGGCCTGCGGAAGTCTGTTCCATGGACTATACGAGAAACGCGGGCTGGGTTGCCCACTTGAGCGAGTGCGCCAGATCAGGCGAACCAGATCCGATGTGTCGTTTAGGCCGTTTTGCGCTTGGGCTGTTGTGGGTTCCCAGTCCAACCTGCTCGCGATACGCGCGCGGATTTCTGGCCTCGGGTCGGCTAGGGCGTTGCAAATAATATCGGGAGACAAGGCGACCTCGGGACGCGAAAGCAGTGCTTCCCTGACGTACCACTCGGGGTCTTCTAGCGCGCGCACGATCTGTAATAGGCTCATCTGGTAATCCATGCGCCAGGCAAAACCGCACCGAACGCAACCTTCGGGGTCGGTCAACCCGCGCTCAATTTGTGTGAGTGTGGGGCGGTAGGTCGTAATTCGTGAGAAGCCGGATCTAACGAGTGTGTACTGATCGGTCAACCCGCGCTCGACCTGGGCGGGGCTGGGGATGAAGGCTTGATTCCAAACATAATCGGCGCGTCGACACGCATCGGTTGCGGAAAGAAACGGCTCAGCCTCAAGACTGGAAGCAAAGCCAGAGGCAAATGCCTGCCTGCTGTGCCTGTTATCGCTGAGCATGGCGACACGTTCTGCTTAAGATCAAAATCACGAAGCCACCAAAGCGGCCAAGCCATCGGCAAATTCGGTCGCGCCACCGTAGGAAGGGTGCCTGACTGCGCCGGCCAGCGGCAGGCCGATGCGCTGGATCGCCTCGGCGGCCACTTGTCCTACCGCCACGATGCGCGCGTTCGGGTAAAGCGAGGCAAAGCGGGACAGAATGTCCGCCCCGGCCGCGACTTCGGCGGAGGTCGGCTTTCGGTTGGATGCTTCGATGTTGGGCTTATGGGGATGCCAGGGAAAGGCGTTCCACAGCACAGTGCTTTCTGCGAGATTGAGCTTGTAAAGCGTCTTCCACACCGTTGTCGCCGAAGGCTCGGACCAAGGGCGTGGGCGGCCGGATAATCTCGACGTGGTGGCGATGCGCGGGATCTGACCCTCGCACAGCAGCCGCTCGCTGGTGAATGGAATACCAGACCAGGCGCATCCTTGATACCCGGGGGCTTCGCCGCAGAGGATGAGCTTGGCGTCGCAGTCCATGTGCTGAAGCAGGCGTTCGCGACGGGCGAGGGGGCCGCCGTGGTCATCAAAATGGTGGTTCACCTCGCTCCAAGGGTTAAATACATGGTCGGCGTGACGCTCTCCTAGCATTGAGATGAAGGCTTTGATCTTCGAGATTTCGCTCATGCGGCACCGTTGATTTTGGGCATATCGCGTGAATGGGAATCGGCGGCTTGATTGCCATCCTGGCGAATGAGTTCCATCCACCGGGCATTAAGCCATGCGGCATACTTGCGCGGGGTAATCGCGTCGCGGTAGTACCCTGTTGCCCAGCCGTCGTTCACCTCGACCAGGGCGAGAGAACCGTTCAGAACGGTTCCATAGGAGCAGCCATTGTCACACAGGGTTTCCAGTCGCTCATTGACCACAACGGCGACATCCAGCGCATACGCTGCCGGCGCGTCGGTCCAGGTGCGGATCATGGTGCGAAGCTGCGCGAGCAACGGCTCACAGAGGTCCCAATCAGGACCTTCTCCATACTGGGCGAACCCGGCCAGATCGCCATCGAGAATGTAAGCCCGATATTCGGACAACCAGGTTTGCTTGGGCGAGGACCAGCACGGCGTCTCGGCAGGTAGATTCAGACCGCAAGTTTCGAACCCCGGGTAATCCGTGATCGCGTCGAAGGCCTTGACCCTGACGGGCTTCACGAAAGATCCTGGAGCCGCGTCGCCCAAGGTGGTTCGCTCTAGCGAGCGCATCAAAAATGAGCGGAGCGCATCGGGATAACTGCCGATAAGGGGGGCGCTGACACCAATCTGCCGCATCCTGGCGCGCGCGAACTCGACCGACCCGACCGGTACGGCCTCCCTGGGAATGTGATCGCCCAGACCGATCTCTGTCTCTAACAGGCTCGCGCGGTGGCAAACATGGTCATCGAGCGCCGAGGCCATCAATATGGCATTGCTCTCGGGAGAGTTTGCGTATTCGCGCTGCAGTAGGAAGTGGCTCATCGCTTGATTCTCGTTTGCGACTCAAGAATTGCCGAATCACGTTTCGCATCAGCATATCTCTTCGCCCAGATATTCCAAGACTCGACTGCGGAATCTCGAGTGCGTCGCGTATGACTACACCGCACTCGCATGATCTGCGCAGCCATTTTTCGGCACGCAGCACAAGTGCGTCATGCAAGGTCGGTTGACGGACCGGCGCAATCTTTTTTTCTTTTTCAGAACCAAGTGTTACGACTGCTATCAGCGAAATCACCGTCTTTTGTGATCCGCCGGGTGTGTCATTCACCGTGACTCATTCCTGTTGCATCGGGGATCTTCTTCTTCCCAAATCGCCCCGATCAACGTTATATTCAAAGCAGCTATCATCTCCGCGGTTAGATGGCAGCCGGTGCCCCTGTCGCTCGCCCTCTTCATGCGATTGAGGGCATCCTGGGCTGCATCACCACCGGCACGCTCATCATCCTCGCGCTTATGCTGCTTCTCAGCGGCTTCCTGGGTGCTGCCGACCGAGTCGAATTCAGTGAAATTCATGGTCGTTCTCCCATGTCAGTCCAAGGCGAGTACGTCGGACTACAAAATCCGCCATGCGCGTGTTTCCAAACTCGGAGCCGTGAGTTTATTTTTCCCAACGCCGATCGGCTCAAGCTGGAGCAACCTGCTATGCGTTAACAGCAACCCGCCGTGATTAACGCTAAGCTTCCACCCTGTCGGATAGGTGCAACTCCTTTTCACCGATATACGGCCATCGGCTGTCGTCGTGGTCGTCACGTCACTCACATAGCGGTGTTGAGCTTGGAATACGCCGCCAAAGAGACCACCCGCGGCAATACCAACCACACCAGCGATTAAAGCTGTACCGATCATCAATTTATTTGCCATCATGTTCACCTATGGTATTTGCGGTTGTTGATCCTCTTGTTGAACCCAAGAGGGGCGTTTTTCAATTTCAGTTCTTTAGCCCACCGATATTTTTGGGGACCTCACGGACAGACCGGAAGCCACCGAGGCTTAGCACGGAATTTGGCAATTCCACCGACAAGAAACTGATGTTTACTTGTGGATAAAAGTCTTCCTCAAGAAGAGATACAGCTTCTTGAACACTGCTCGCTTCGACTTCTCGACTGCAGTATTGGTATTTATGATTCATTTGTTTCACCGTCAATCGATCAGATCACCGTATCTGGCAACCATCCATCTTGGAATAAAACCCGCCCTGGTGCGCTTCCATGGAGAGGCGTGGCGGGTCTGCTAGAAGCTGCATGTCCCTTCCCAGGAGGAGATCCCGCGAGCCTTTGAAGCTTCAGGTACAAGGAATGACATGCTGCCGGTGTTAGGGCACCTCCGGCTGGCCCAGCAGATTGACCCCTGCTGCGGGTCCGTAATGAGCGATGAGCAAACGATATCCGATTACCGGAGAACGCAAGTCCGGGTCCGCTGAAACCAGCATGCGCCACCTGAAGGGCAAGGAAATCATCGAATAACGGTGCTCAGGGAGAACATTCGGAAATTTATCGGCGTCGAATGGCGTTCATGCTGTTGGCATGTCGAATATCACTCCCGAAACGGACATCACGGAGCCGCCGCGCTGGCCGCCGGTGGAGCAGGGCATTCCCGCGGTGTCGGAGCACGAATTGCTGGCGACGCAGCGTGAGATGCTGATCGCGCTGGAGCAGGGGGTGGGCGAATCGCCGGACGTATGGGTTCGTCACTACCAGCCGGTCATTCGTCGCTATGCCCGCTGGATACATCTGTTGCCGGCCTCGCGCGAACATCATCATTACGGCGCAGGCGGATTGCTGCGGCACGGCCTCGAGGCGGCCCTGGCGGCGGCCGGGCTTTACGACCGCCGGGTGGTTGGGCTGGAAGTGCCTTCCGCTGACCGCAAGCGTTACCAGCAGGGCATGCGATGGGCGGCGGTTATCGGGGCGATGCTGCACGATTGCGCGAAGCCCTTGACGGACGTTGATGTGGTGGGCGACCGCTCGGGCGATCTTTGGAATCCGGTCAAGGGCAGCCTGATTGCGTGGCTCGAGGCCGGGAAGGAACAGCGGTACCGCTTGCGCTGGCGGTCTGGGCGAGAGGATCGTCACAAGCTGGGCGCCACTGTCATGTTGCCCAGGCTGACGGGCGCGGATGAACTGGCCTGGCTGTGCGAAACCTGCGGGCAGGACGTGCTGCTGCAGCTGGTGGATGCCGTGACAAACGGCGTATCAGCCGGATTATTGTCGGAAACGATCCTTGAAGCCGATCGCGTCTCGGTGGCGCAGGACCTTGCCCGCCGAGGGCAGATGAACGAAGACCACCGGATACCGGGCGTCGCGGCCGAGTCGCACATCCTGGATGCCGCGCGGAGTCTGCTGCGTACCGGAGAATGGAAACCCGGCGGCAAGGTGTGCCTGCGTACCCATGACGATCATGTGCTTCTGGCCTGGCCCAAGGCCTTTCGCGATATCGGCAACTGGCTGTCGAATCACCGGATACCGGGCGTCATGCGTCAGCCGGACGCCATTCTCAATGTGCTTCTGGACACGGGTGCGGCCAAGGCAGGACCTGACGAGGCGCCTACCTGGCGGTATCGGTTGCCGGAAGGATTGACCATCGCGGGCGTCCGGCTCAAGCCGGGCGCGCTGGAAGTGGAAGGTGAACGCGTTGCCGGCGAATGGCTGGACGACGAGAAGCCCGCAGGCGCGGCGGTCGAGTCTACCGAGCAGACGGCTGACGAAGCCCGCGAACCTACCGCCCCGAATACGCCGGCGCCTCACCCGATAGCACAGGTGCCGGAGGCCAAAAGCTTTCGCGAACGCGTACTGGAATGTCCGGCGGCGGAAGCCGTATTCGGAGACCTTGCCAGCGGCGCGAAGGCTTCAACGCTCCTGGTGTTTGCCGAGAACGCTGTCTATCTGCGCTATCCGGAAGCTTTTACCGGTTACGGAATGACGCCGCTGCAGGTCGCCAAGGATCTGGTCGAAGGAGGCCTTGCCGAATCCGAAGGCAAGAAAATCGCACACGACATCGAGGGCGGCAAGGGCGTGCGTCTGTCCGGCTTCGGTCCCGTGTACGCGCGTAGTGCAGCCCGTGACTGGCTGGAAGAATGGATAGGCCATCAAACGGAGGATGTTCGGGACATCAAGGAGCAACGCTACGTTCCGGTTGCCTTGTTCGAGTCCTGGGGGCGTTTGTTCGAAGGCGAGGGCGCCATCGTCGACTGGCTGGAATCCGAAGGCTTGATCGTGACGGGCGTGCTGGATAACGGCAAGCAGAAGGACAAGCGCTACGCGCGTCTTCAATCATCCGCGAAAGTGAAAAAAACATGAACAACGACACGCTGAGTTACGAACCGCCGTTCCGGGCACCCTATGAATACAAGGCGGCCGTCGGCTGGGTGGCCTCCGGGTTGGGCACGTTGGGCATGACGGTGGCAACCGGCCTACCTGCCACGCTGGGGCTGAGCATTGCCTGCGGGTCGTTCGGCATGGCCGGATACCGATACTGGAAGGGACGCCCTTTCGAAATCGCGAGAAACCGCCTCAAGCAGGTCGACTCGCTATGGTTCATGCCAAGATCGCGGGCCAACCAATGGTACGCCTGGGCGAGGGCGCAGCACTCGACGTGGCTGGGCGAAGGGTTCGAGATCACGCCGACGACGGCCGAAAAGATCCGCTTCGTGGCCGCCAGGGGCCTGGGCGAAACGCTGAATCTCAAACAACGCGATGGGCGCGAAAGCGCCGGGTGGGTACAGCAGATCGAAGCGCCGAAGCCGATCCTGCTGAACGACCGCATGATGGACGGGCATGTGCTCATCGTGGGCTCGACGGGCAAGGGCAAGACCCGGCTGTTCGACCATTTTCTGACGCAGGCGATCCTGCGCGGAGAACCCGTCATCGCGCTCGACCCGAAGGGCGACCATGACCTCGAAGACCTCATGCGCGATACCTATGCGAGATTGGGAGTACCCGAGAAGTTCGCGGCATTCCGGGCATCCCGCCCGGAAACTTCGGTGCGTCTTGACCCGCTGGCGAACTGGAGCCGCACGACGGAGGTGGCCTCGCGCGTTGCCGCGCTGGTCGAGGCGGACGGCACATTCAAGGCCTTCGTCTGGCGAGTGCTGAACAACCTGGTGCAGGGCGAGCTGCTGGCGGGCCGCAAACCCAACCTGATGTCCCTGCGCCGACTGGTGGAAATGGGTTCTGCGGGCCTGGTGCTCGAGGTGCTCAAGTCCTGGTGCGCCCAATACGCTCAGCCCGAGGAATACATGGGCTACGTGAACAATGCGAAGACCAAGACCGGCATGGAGGTGCAGGGATACATCGAATTTTACGAGCGCGTGTTGAGCAAACGCCAGGGCAAGGGCAGCGGGCATTCCCCGGAAATCGACGGCTTGATCCAGGACTTCAATCACGACAAGGAGCATTTCAGCAAGATGGTGGTGTCGCTGACGCCGATCCTCACCATGCTGACCACGCCGCCGCTGGATGATTTGCTGTCGCCCGTAGTGACGCCGGGCGATACCCGCGAGATCACCACAATCGACAAGATCGTGAAGCAGGGACGCGGACTCTATGTGTCGTTGTCCTCGATGTCGGACCCCATTATCGGCGCAGCGATCGGCTCGATTCTGTTGGCCGACACGACGGCGCTTGCCGGTGAGCGTTACGACAGCGGGGACATCGGTCCGACGGTCAACCTTCTGGCGGACGAAGTGGCCGAGATCAGCAACGAGCAGCTGACGCAGCTGCTCAACAAGGGACGCGGCGCGAAATTCAGGACGCTGATCGCGACGCAGACTTTGGCGGACCTGGTGGTTCGTCTGGGCGGGGAACCGGAAGCCCTGCAGCAGATCGGCAACCTCAACAACGTCATCATTCTGGGCTTGCAGGACCCGAAGACGGCCGAGATGCTGGCCAAGGCGCTGCCGCGATATCAGGCGCGTTCGGTCAAGCGCAGCTTCTCGCAGTCGATACAGCCGACGCCCGGGGATGCCTGGGGCGGCGGCTACAGCGAAGGGCTGGAGCAGCAGGAGGTGGAGCTTGTGACGCCGGACCTGTTGATGCGCCTGCCGCCGCTGCACTACATCGCGCGTTTTGCGGATGGGCGGATCGTCAAGGCCCGTTTTCCCATCGTGGGTGAGGACAGGCGCTGATGGCCGGCGGCGGGAACAAGGGCGGCGGCTTCGACCGCAAACGCAAGCTGGTGGGCATCTGGGTGGTGTCCTGGATCGCCATCGTGCTGTTCTCACCGCTGCCGTGGCTGGAAGCATTGCAGCACGCGCAGGAAAGCGCCACCGGCAGCGAGCTGGGTCTCGGCACGGTGGCATTTTTCGATCATATGGCGTTGCACGCCACCCGTGCGATCTATGCGTCCACGGGGCTGGCGAACGTCTACCAGCAGGCGACCGGGTTTTTCCGTGAGCGTCTTGAGTCCGGCTACATGGGTCTTTATCTCTTCATGTGGCGGCTGTTTTTTTTCATGGGCGTGGCGATCTTGTTTTCGCCGGTGCTGGCCGGAGCGCTGTTCGACGGCATGATCGCGCGTCGGATATTGCAGTGGCGGTACGAATACACCTCGACGGCCCGGCATACGATGGCGCGCAGCACGGTGCTGTGGGCAATCGACCTTGCCCTGCTGTTGGTGGCGCTGCCGATCCCGTTGCCGCCCGCGGTCGTCATAAGCGGTTATCTGCTGGTGGCGGTCAGTCTCAGGTGGTGGGCGGCGTCGATGCAGAAGCGGATTTGAATCGGTAATTTGAATGCTTGGGAGCAGGCGATGAAGAAAATCGAATTGACAGGAAAGAAGATTATTTCAGGGTATCGCGACGGGCAGAAATTCCGTCCATCGGCCTGGTCGGAAATGCTGAGCGACATGGCCGCCGAATACGACGAACTGCACCATCTGATTTATGCGGACTACCTGCAACCCGCCTATCTCGAAGGCTACGGCCACTGCGTCGAGGTGGATTTCGACGCGATGCGCGCCGACCGCGATTACGTTTACAAGCAAGTGATTGAGTTTATCGTCAGCAATCACCTGGAGGTCTATACCTTGGACGGCGAGCGCGTGTATTACGAGATGGAAGGAACGGCAAACGCTGCAGCTTGATGCTAACCGCGTGTTTTAATCTGCAGCAATCCTGAATCTCCCCACTGTTAACAGGCTGTTGAAAAAGTCCTGTAAACCCGGAAGATTGGTTTTGTATTGTTGAGTGAGGGTTGTGGCCGATGCGCGGTGCCGACATACATCAGGATGGGCTGTTCAGCACGGTCAGCCCGGAGCAACGGGTGCCGAAGGACCATCCTCTGCGCCCGATCCGGCGGATGGTCGATCAAGCGCTCAAAGAACTCGACGCTGACTTCGATGCGCTGTATGCCCATATGGGCCGTGACTCGATCCCGCCGGAGAAGCTGCTGCGCGCGCAACTGTTGATGGCGTTCTACACCATCCGCAGCGAACGCCTGTTGGTCGAACAGATCGACTACAACCTGCTGTTTCGCTGGTTTGTGGGCTTTTCCATGGACGATCCGGTCTGGCACCACTCCACGTTTACCAAGAACCGTGACCGCCTGCTTGCAGGCGATGTGGCCCGCACCTTCTTCGCCCGGGTGCTGGATCAGGCCCGTGCGGCCGATCTGCTGTCTAGCGAACACTTCAGCGTCGATGGCACGTTGATCGAAGCGCTGGCCTCGCACAAGAGCTACCGGCCCCGGGACGAGGACGCGCCGCCGAGCGGTGGCGGGCGCAATCCCACGGTGGACTTTCGCGGGCAGAAGCGGTGTCGGGAAACGCACGTCTCCAGGACCGACCCGGATGCCTTGCTGTATCGCAAGAGCGAAGGCACGACCGCCAAGCTCAGCTACCTCGGACACCTGCTGATGGAAAACCGCCACGGCCTGATCGTCGAGTCGCAGACGAGCCAGGCCACCGGCACGGCCGAGCGCGAGGCCGGTGTCGAGCTTGTCGACGCGCTCGGCGGGAGCCACCGGATCACGCTGGGCGCGGACAAGAACTATGACACGCAAGGCTTTGTGGCGGCGATGCGTGGACGAAACGTCACGCCGCATGTGGCTCAGAACACGGCCGGGCGCCGCTCGGCCATCGACGGGCGCACCATCGGCCATCCCGGTTACCGAACCAGCCTGACGATCCGCAAGCGGATCGAAGAATGCTTCGGTTGGCTCAAGACCATTGCGGGTCTGCGCAAAAGTCGGTTTGTCGGACGCGAGAAACTGGATTTCCAGTTTGTGCTCAGCGCGGCGGCCTACAACCTGGTGCGGATGCGCAATCTGGGACTGGCAGCATGTTGAAGGCACACATCAAGGGATCGGTGCGCCCAGAGATCGGGATTTGGGCTGTTTTCGGGAAAAATCAGGCCCCAGATCCGAAGGGGCACGTCGCCAATGGACCCTGATCAACATGATAACCGCTAAATCGGGGGAATTTTCAACAGCCTGTTAAAAAAGGTGACAGACGCGGCAATAAATCCCAATGGAACATTTATGTAAGGCAACCACGAACAAATCCGCTTGGTTTTGCGGGTTTCATTTTCTAGCCGGGTTAAGTCCCATTGCTGAATCTCTTCTAGCGTGATTTTATGGTATAGGCCTAGCATAAAGGTCAATCTCCTAGATCGTATTTCGACGGCTTCGTAGTCGTATCGACGATAGTTTCGCCACGAATAACCACCCGCAATCCAGCCAGCTTGCCGAAAACGGATGAGACTTCCTGAATGAGTTCTGCGACATCCGGCGCTTCTTGCTGAATGCGGTTCCAGGCCGCCTTGCGGCTGGTGCGTTGTTCGGGTAACCGGGGCAGGCGGCCGGGCAATCGCTCCAGGGACGCCCTGGCGGAAGTTTTGTCGCCGGTTAAGGCCTTGGCCGCATCCAGATGTTTTCGCGCGTGTTCGGAAAGCATGGCCGGGCCTTCGGCTAAATGGCCCTATGACGCTCAAGCCAAAGCGCGGCGGTATGCCGCACGTCGGCAGAAAAATCGCGCTCCAGGACCCATTCGAGCCGCATCCTGTTTACCCTCGAACGCGCTTGCGCAACACGGCATTGTCGGCGTCGGCCAGGGCTTCGGCCTCGCTCTTGCGTTCGGGCGAACGCGGCAGCAAGCCGCCTTTTTCGGCCCTATCGGAGCGGACGACGTTTTCGCCGGCAGGGGTGAATTCGGGCACGACGTACAGGGTGCCGCAGCGCTGGCATGAGAACGTCCGCTGCCAAACGGCTTCGCGTTTCGGCCAGACCTTGAGGTTGTAACGGATACCGAGAACGAACGCGGCGATCACGATGGACGCGATGACGGAGGCCGGTATACCGATAGCGGCATAAAGGATGCGCTGCTGCTCGGCATGCGAGACATGCTGAGGATTGATATGAAACAGCGACACGATGGCATGGGCTGAGGCCCATAAGCCGAACACCTCGAACACCCAGCCGACGATCAGTGTGAAGAAAACGGCCTGCATCAAGCTGCGCAGCACGCGAAACCGCCAGGGCGGCCGAGTCGCGGCGGAAAGCACGCTCTGGCTGGTGCCCCACGAGTAACCTGCGTGGACGAACACGGCGGGGAATGAGAAGGCCAGGGTGAAAGGTATGGCGACCCATTTGAAGACCATGGCGACGAGCGACCAGGGCATATGATTGAAAAAGAGCGCGGCGCCGGCGCCGACGCTCTTGGTCTTGGTATTTGAGAGGCCGGACGCCCAGGTAAGCGCGAGGCGCTTGGCCTGATGGCTGTGGCAGTTGGGGCATTCGAAATCCACGGTAAAATCCTCCGATAAAAGATGTTCTGATTATCAGGATAATGGTTTTCGAGAAAACGCAAGCTGCAAAGGCCCTGGTTGTGGAATTACCCCCGCGCATGCGGGGAAGACGTAGTGCGCACTGTCACGGAAAACAGCCGAACGGGTTTACCCCCGCTCACGCGGGGAAGACGGGCGAGATGGCGCGCAAGTGCTGCTGTCCTGCAGTTTACCCCCGCTCGCGTGGGGAAGACCGCCGGTTTTGCCACCGAACGCGACGGTGAAAGGGTTTACCCCCGCTCGCGCGGGGAAGACCGCGAAACGATGGAGATCGCGCAAGCCGGGCGGGGTTTACCCCCGCTCGCGCGGGGAAGACACCGTCAGACAAAGAGTCCGTACAGATGGATCAGGTTTACCCCCGCTCGCGCGGGGAAGACAGGCGCAGGGGTGAAATTCATCTAATCCATTGAAGGTTTACCCCCGCTCGCGCGGGGAAGACGACAAAGGCGAAGGCCGCCGCGCCAAACGGTTTACCCCCGCGCATGCGGGGAAGACGCACCCGCGAATGTGATCGCCGCGCGCGAGATGGGTTTACCCCCGCGCATGCGGGGAAGACCAATGCCTGCCAGACCGCACCGGATATCTGAAAGGTTTACCCCCGCGCATGCGGGGAAGACGGCCATCTGGGCCAGCGCGAGCGCGACGCACTCGAGGTTTACCCCCGCGCATGCGGGGAAGACCCTGGGCAACCTCCGAGTAAGCCAAAAGATCCGGGTTTACCCCCGCGCATGCGGGGAATACCTGACCTATCTCGCATTTTGGGTAGTGATGGCGGGTTTACCCCCGCTCGCGCGGGGAAGACCTCGGCTTCGGCCGGCGAATGTGCTGCACGGGGGGTTTACCCCCGCTCGCGCGGGGAAGACTCTAATTGTTAAAGAACTGAAAAACAAAGCAAATATTCAAGCGGCTTCTTTGCGTTGCTTCTTCTTTTTGCCTTTTCGATCGCCGATTAGATCGAGAATGGCGCCGGACACCAATCTACGCTCGGCGAGCGTCAAATCGAAAAGATCCACGCCTTTTGTACCGGGCCTGGGCATCAGACCAATCTCAATCCGATGACGCGACAATTTACGACGCTCCATCAGGCTCAGATGGCGAGCACCCGTCAAATCATCGCCCAGGCGCCAACCCTGGTAGGCTTCATCCTTGACGAGATCATCGTTGGCGATGGCCGCAAGATGTTCAATCGCGGCAATCACGCGAGGGGCGTTGTAGAACAGGAACCCGCCGGCTCCGGCATCGCAGAACACAATATGTTCAAGAGACCGGGTTACCCGCAGCGCGGCAATCACAGACCGCTTGTTGGGTGCCGAGAAAACCCCGGCGACAAAGGGCGGTCGCCAGCGTCCATGCACAAGGTCGAGCAAAAACGCTCGTTGGCTATGCACCTCATACACCAGGCCAGGGGTATCGACACCGCGCTTGTCATTCACCGTCTCGGCGCTTGCGAAAACGCGCATACCCGATTCATCGACAATCCATGGCGTCTTGATTTTGCCCGTGAGCGTTTTGTCCTTCGCCTTGCCTGGAAAATAATCGGCGTTGCCTTGCATCAGGGACCAACACGGCATGCAGAATGCGCCCGTATTCATGGCTACCCGTCCGTCGAAGACGCCGGAGACATTCGTGTCGCCGCAATTGGAGCATGTCACGTCAGCGCAGAGCTTCACATTATTCGGATAAGTCGCATTTTCGGTGAAGCGATGCGTGAAGTGCCGATAAATAAAATTCGTGGCGTCGCGTAATTCTTGATTCATGACTGTACTCCGTAGGTTATAAGCCGATCGGTACGGGACGGAAACCGGGCTCGGTATTCCCTCTCCAATACGGTGGGTTACACCGCACAGGCTCGCTGACGAGCGCCGTCTTCGACGCGTCCAGTAGCGGCTGAAGTGCAGCCGGAATCGGGCGCGTGAGGCGGCCATCGGGGTCGAGCAACAACCATGCGTCGTCAACGTTCTCGACAATGTCCCATTCGACTGACTCGATCTGTCCGAATCCGATCGCGTGCCCAGGCCCCAGGTAGTCGCGCACCTGCAGCAGTCTCGCTATGGCCTCCGGGTTCCCGCGCATCCTGAAAAGGATTTCCGGGGTGTTTACGAAGCGCTGCGTGAACTGCATCGCGAGCACCTGCTGGCCGAACAGATTCGAGACCTCGTAGGGCCATCTTTCTGGCGTGATGCCGCACAGGTCTTCCGCCATGGACTGCAGATGACGATCCGCTGTCATTTTCCGGAAGACCAGGCGTCGCCACGGTAGCGAGCCATGCAATCCGCGGTTGTAGTAGCCGCCGCCACAAGCCCATACGTGGTCGTCGATGCGATCCAGCACGAGGGCCATGTCCTTCATGGCCGCGTCCTCATCGCCGCCATGCATCAACACGAGGCGATCGAATACCAGTGCATCGAGCACCGACAAGGACAAGCCATTGCGGCCGATGGCGACCGGCGTTTTCAAGGTTACGCGTAGGATGGCGTTCTGCATGACAGTAACTCTCCATTGATGGTAAACAACTGCGCATCTTCAATCGCGTGCCGCCAGCGAGTGGCGACCGAGTTGTTCCACTTTCGCAGTGCGGGATGCGAGGGCTTGTGAAGATCGACGGCCAGCGCGAACGCATCGCCTTCGTCGCTATCGGGAAAAGCATCGCAAATGGCCTGCGCCCAATCGCCCGGCAGTGAGATACGGGGGTCGAGCAGGAACAGGCGCACGCAGTCATCCCCTCCGCGTATGCCGCGCCCGATACCCTGCAACAGCTTGCGCAGAACGGCGTTTGCCTGCTGCTCAACGAGGATTTTCCCCGCGATCTGTTGGGTCTGAATGCCCCGAGTCGTTATCAGGTGCTCGATCTGTCGTGTGCGCACCTTGTCGGAAACGTGAGGAATCGGCATGCGCGCGATCATGAGATCCTCGATCCACTGCCGGGAACGCCCGTCTTTTCCGATAAGGTTGAATCCCTCCCACATCGAGGGCGTGACAATCGCGCGCACATCGGGATCGTGGATTCGCCGGGCTATCTTGGCCGCGGGTTCTGGACGCAGGTGAAATACCACGCCGTCGAGCAACACAGCACCCGACGGGTCGGACGGTGCACCGGCGCGGGAGGACAACAATTCCTCGACATCCTGATACGAAGGCACCAGAACAAGCTTGCGCCGCTCAGGCTGGCAATCCAACGCACGGGATACATAGTCGAGCCAGACAGCGTTGTATTGAAGCTGCGACGGTAAGGGTTTGCCTTCGCCGATATCGCGGGGGTCGAGGAAAGGCCTTCCGACCCTGATATCCGGCAGCACGAACGACACCGTGCCGAATCGACCTGGGTTGATGGCGGTGGTGCCAATTGCCAGAGAATCGGTATCGACGCCATAGGCATAATGCACGCGGGCCAACGGATCATCTTCGGCGAGATGAGCGAGGCTGGCCGACATGAACACGATGCGGTCGAATGTCGGGCGCCGGTCTTCAAACCCCTTGCTAAGGCGGCCAAGTACACTTTTGACCTCTACGGGCTCGACACAAAACGATGGCAGCTTCTTGATGGGTGAGAAGCTCAGATACGTGATGTAGTCGCCAGACAGCTTGCCGCCGACTAGATCATCAGCGTCGGCAAAAGCCTGCCGAACCGTTTTGATCGTGTCGTTTACGCTTTCGCAGTCGGGCAGCGAGAAACGATTCAAAATACCGAGCAATGCGCTGAACTCTTTGGGCATCTGGTGCCGCAGTTCCAGCGGGGTGATGTCCTGATAGACATTTTTCGCGCCGATTTCCATCATTGCATCGGTTAGCGCTTTCGCGACATCGTGTTGTTCCTGACTTTGTTTACCGCTACGTTTTTCGCAGCGCGACAAGGCCAGTTCGGGGCGCATGCGAGTGCTGAGGAACGAACGCACGGCGTCGGGCAACCTGTCGGCTTCGTCAATGACGATCGCGCGCAGGTCCTCGCCTAAAGTGCCATTGAGCGCATGCAGATAGGTGGTGGCATGGTTGGTGATCACCAGCGTCGCCCCGGCCGCCGCCTCGACATGTCTGCGGTAGAAATAATCGTCCTGCATGGCGAAGGCTTCCGTTTCTGACGCGGGGAGATTCGCCTGCGCCTGCTTCTTCTTTTTCTGGTCCGCCGCGTCATCAATTGCAAGCAGGTCGACATCCATTTCTTTGTCGTTCAGGCGCGGCAGGTCGCCTGCAATCTCACCCCACGAGAGGAACGTGGTATCGAGCGGGTCGGTATGCTCGTTCCATCCGTTCACCCAGGCGCGAAACGCCTGCCATTCGTCGCTGGCTTGCAGCTCCGGATATTTGGAGTCGCATTCGGCAACACGCCGCCGGGAGACGAAATTGGCTCGCCCGAGCCGAATGGCGGGTATCACCCGAACGCCAGTGAGTTGCATCGCCCGCTCCAGGTCGCCGTCGTTGACGATCTGGCGCTGCAATGCACGGGTGTAGGTTGAGACACAGACACGCTCGCCCGTGTGCTTATGGTGCATAAGCAAGGCCACGAGGTAGGCCAGGGTTTTGCCGGTACCTGTCGGCGCCTCGATGAACCCGCAACTGGCAAGATGCAGGGTCAACTGTCTGCCATCCTTGGTTTGAAGGGTCTTGTCCGCCGGCAAATCGGCTGACAACACTTGGGCGATTTCCTGGGCCATTTCGGCTTGGGACTGGCGGTAGCTCAGTCCTGCAGACCTGACTGCCTGCAGGGACAGCACCTGTTTGATTTCGTTTTTCATGTCCATCACATCACCTTTGTGTATGCCCGGCTGCGATAAAGCAGCCGGGGTTTGCGCGAGGTTTAAGCTGCTTCCGAGGCGGAAGGGGCGAGGGTGAGGTCGATGCCTGGAAACCCAGCCTTGGCCGACGCATCGAACGCTTCGAGATAGCGAGCCAGGTCGCCATCGATCTCAAACACGCCGCGCTCGACCTTCACCCGTCCTGCGGGCTGCTTCTGAGGCGCCTCGAGAAGACGGTGCTGGATCACGCTGGCCTCAAGATCAACGCCGAACAGGCCGCGCCCGAGCGCGCGATGCCCGCCGATCACAGGCTCAGCCGAAAGGTGTCGAAAAGCGGCGAGCAACGCTCCGACCTTGAACTCATCCGGACGATGCAGCGACAGCTTCCAGTCACAATGAGAGCCCGCCTGGATTTCCTCCCAGCCGCGGCCCAAATGCATCAAGCCGGTGCTGTCTTTTTCTGAGTCAGCGGACTCGTCGAGCAGCTGCGTATACAGAGACATATCGTCAGGGACGAGCAGGGATTCGAGATCGGTTTCCAGCGGCTTGCGAACTTCCTTGGGAGCAACACCCCAGGCATCTTCACCGCTGTCCATTTTGGGGAATGCATTCCCGACCGACAGTTCCGCCGGCACACCCCATATACCCAGCATCGACAGGATGGGATTTTTCTCACGAATTTCCCGCTCCTGCTGCAGACGTGTGCTGGTCTTTTTGGTGTTTTCGGGCGTCTTCTTTTCACCTTTCTTCTTCTTCTTCATTTTGATGTAGCCCTTCGAAAGCACGAGCAAAGGTGCAAGATCGATGGGTTTGCCGTGCTCGGCGCTGACACCGGCAACGACCGAGACCAGCGCATGCCGGATGGCGTTGCGGAGTGTCGAGGCCGGGATATAGCGCGATGAAGCCAGAGAGTACCCCGCTCGCGGTAGGCGGCTTGGCGATTCCTCGCTGCTACCGTAGGGATCTGGCGGAGCCACCGCGATGGGCTGGCGGGCGAACAAATGACCTTCCAATGTAAACGTATGCATAACAGATACTCCAGTTTGCGTGAGACAACCCCCGCGCATTCGCGGGGAAATGGTATTCGGCCGATGACGCAGTTCACCCCCGCGCGCGCGGGGAACACGTGGTGATCGAGCGCGCCGTGCTGCCGAGTCAAGGTTCACCCCCGCGCGCGCGGGGAATACTCAAGACCAACGGGCACCTTGGTAATCTGAGTGGGTTCACCCCCGCGCGCGCGGGGAATACGCTGGCGACCGCGCAGACGCTTTTGATATGTGGAGTTCACCCCCGCGCGCGGGGAATACCCCATGGCGCGTCATTGGACCATCCTCTTTTAGCCGTTCACCCCCGCGCGCGGGGAATACCCTGTCGACACCCATGTTCAATGCCTCAGCATCAGCGTGCCGCACCCCCAGGCCTTGCCGCGGCCGATGCCGTGACCCCAGGCGTGAGCCGCTTTTGCCTCGTCCTCAATGAGGACTTGCGCGGCGACCATCACGGTACTCAGCACGTCAAGCCCGCCACGGCCGACTTTCACCGGCTCGAACTGCGCATGCTGGATGCCGTCGACCCGCATGCCGTGGCGGGCGAATATCCGGCCAAGCCATTCAGGCAATTCATGCTCGGAAATCCGTCTTTCGACGATTTTCCCGGCGGGGTTTTTCGCTCGGTGAGTGGCCGCAAGGCGGACGACCAGTGGGTAGCTATGGCCAGCCCGCAGGGGCGATGCCTCGCCCAGAGGGCGCGTGTACAAGTAGATGCCTCGTCCGGCCACTTGCCTGAAATCGAACAGGAACGGGCGGTGTGCGCAGGGCGCGCCATCAGTGGCTTTCGCCCATGCCGATTTGTGTATCGCATTGACATCGATCATGCAGTCATCCTCTATCTGGGTGCTCATAAACAGTGCGTGTTCCATCGTATCCAGTACGTGAAAAACGCAAGCCGTCATCGGCCGAATACAAGGATGAAGTAGGCGATCAAGCCGTTTTTTCCCAAATAATCCAAAATAAGGGGTCTTTTCGTGATTTCCGATGCGCTGGACGAGCGTTGATGCCCGAATCGGGACATGATCCGGGTGTGAATCTTCGTTTCGTGAGCGCGATGATCGTTGCGGTCGGCCTGATGGCCGCCGTCGGTCTGCCGACGCCCGCGTGGAGCGCTCCGGCGCCCGCGCCGCGTTGGCCGACGCCGCAATGCGTGTTGACGGTGGCCCGAGCCGACAAGATCAACCCCTGGGCATTGCTCGGAATCATGCAAACGGAAGGCGGGCGCCCAGGACAGGCGGTAAAGGACGGCAACGGCACCTACGATCTAGGTCCGATGCAGGTGAACACGCTCTGGATGCCGAAGCTGGCGCGGATAGGCATCACGCGGGCCGAGGTACAGAATGACGGCTGCATCAACCTCGCGGTGGCCGCCGCCATCCTGAAAAACTATTTGTCTCAGGCTCACGGCAATCTCGCCCGCGCGATCGGCTGGTATCACTCGCACACGCGCCGGCTGGCCGCCGGCTACCGGCTGAAAGTGGCCGCCTCGATCCGCGATCTCGCGGGCTTGCACAGCCCAAGATAGCGTGATATATATTCTGCAAACCGTCCCCGCGAACGCATCGCGGCCAATGATTCCGGCAACGCCGGACTGAATTCCCGGGCAACCGGACATCTGTACCGCGGCATTCGCCGCACTCGTTCGCGCCGAATGGCGCACTTCCTATTGGTTTTTGTGTACGCGGGATACCCGTGCGCGCGTTTTGCGCGTCTGGGGCTTTTGCGTGCGCGTCTTAAACAGGAGATACCTCATGTTCAAAGTGGAACGCAAGGCGCTGGCCGAAGCGCTCGGCCGTCTGTCCACACTGGTCAAGCGCGCGAACGTGATGCCGATACTCAGTCATGTGCTGGTAGAGGCGACGCAGGATACGCTCGTCATCACGGCGACCGATATGAAATCCTGGGCGTACGCGACACTGCCTGCCGAAGGCGGTAGCGATCCGTTCACGGCCCCGCTGGACAAACTGGCGGCTATTGCCTCCGGTGGGTTTGGCGAATACGTCGAATTCGCGCGGGGAAAAGGTGCCGAACCCAAGGTCAAGGTGACCTGCGGCCGAGGCCACTTCACGCTCTCAAGTTATAACAGCGTCGATTTTCCGCTGCCGGGAAAACAGGCTGAAGACGATGTCAGCGTCCAGATGGGCGCATCGGCGCTGCACACGGCCATAAAGTCCGCCGCCATGCACGCCGCGGAAAACGACGTGCGCACCTATCTCAACGGCGCCTATCTGCAGATCGACGGCGGAATCGCCACCTGGGTGGCTACCGACGGTCACCGTTGCCTGGTACAGAGCATGATCTACACGGGTGATGCCTCCGGGGTGAGCGGAATTATTCCGCATGCAGCCTTGACGGTATTGAGCCGTGCATTGCCGAAGAGCGACGAGACCGTTGTCGTCAAGCTGAACAAACGTCAGGCGCGTTTCGAAGTGGATGGCTTCGCCCTGACCACCATTCTCGTCGACGGCACCTACCCGGACTATCAGCGGATACTGGCGAAGGAAGTGCCTACGCCCGTCGTGGTCAATCGCGAGCAACTGCGCGAAGCCGTCGACCTGGTTGGCGGTTTTTCCGATGCGAAGTACCGCGCCGTCGCCGCCGAAGTGTCGCAGGGCAAGCTGACCCTGAAAGCGAACTCGACAGGGAACGCCGACGCCGGCCGCATCGACATCGATGCCGACTACGAAGGGGAATCGCTCACGGTCGGATTCCTGCTCGGTTATCTGCTGGATGCCATCTCGGTACTGCCCGGGGAAGAAATCCGCATTCATATCACGTCTGCGGACAGACCTATGTTGTTGACCGGGACCGAGCCGGACGTTTCGGTCACGCTGTCACAGTATCGTCTCTAAGGAGGGTCTCCCATGGAAAACCCGAACGCAGAGAATTCCTCGTCGGATTGCGTCATCGAAAAAGTCCAGCTCTTTCGCTGCGATGAATGCGGCGCGGAATACAATGAAGAAGACGAGGCCATAGAGTGCTGCCAGCCAACGATCACCGAGGGCGAATACTGGCTTTGTCCGGAGTGCGGTGAATACTGCAAGACGGAAAGCGAGGCGATCGGGCACTGCAGCGATCAGTCGTACCGCACGAAATTGGAGAGCCAGGGTCAGATCCGGCTGTTCCCATAACGTCAGTAAAACCCACTTGCCGCCCTTCGGGGCGGCGCATTTCAGGCATGGAGCGATGCCCGATATGCGAGCGCTTGACAGCGTGTGCCGTCAGGCGTAACGATCAGGTTTCACAAAGCCGCTTGCGAGCTTATCGCAAGACAACTTCCGGGAGGCATCCCGGACATTGCACCCATCTGCGGGACATCTCTCCCGCGATGGGGGTCATGATGTCCTCTCCGCTACGCGGATGGGACATGAAATTTTCCAATGGGAGTAGCGGCCCAGAGGAGAACTATCATGACCATGATCAAAGACCGTGAAAATCCCATCGTTGCTGCGTTCTTCAACCTGTATTCGCGTGACCGTCGTTCCCCCCGTGTATACGGGGATGAGAGTCGCGACCGTCGTGTGCGGCCACTTGCGGTTTTGAAAGCGCGTTTCGATGCCCTGTATGCCAAAGACCCGGATCTGGCGGAAGCCAAGGTCTGGGAGGCCGCCGACAGGATCGGATTGTCCAGCGAGGAAGTTCACGGATTCCTTGCGGGGTATCGGTACAACTGATACCTCTCACACAGTCAAAGAGCCCGCACAAAGCGGGCTCTTTGTTTTCGCTTAGCCACTCACTGCTTAACAGCAGGAGAATTCTTTGAGGTTAAAGACAAGACACGGCGTCGCTAAGACGCCGTGCTTCTTGATTCAAGCGACACCTAGATGTCGTTTTCTTCGCAGAATGTCTGCACTTCCGGATCTTCGAAAATCGCCTCCAGCAGTCGGTCGTGCTTTTCGGCGAGTTCCGGGTTCTCCTTGCGGAGCTGCTCGTGCCGGCGGGTGAGCACTCGGCTGCGCACTTCGGGGCGCTTGCGATAGCTGACAAAATCAATGGTGTTTTCGGTGTTCACGGTAACCCTCCTGGGTGTCTGTTTGTTGAGAGATGCCATCATCCTAGCACGCCTTCCTGGGCATGCCAGAATGGTGAAGTTTCCCAAGGATCGACGGCCTTCTCCGTCGAACAACGCCAACTTTAATCAACTTTAATCAATAGGAGGAAATTCAAGATGAAGCACGCCCTGAGACTGATGTCTCTCGGGCTGTGGGGAGCGGTTGTGCTCGGGATGAAGCACCTGGCTGCAGGTGGTAACCCGACGCCCTGGGATATCGGGGCAACCGCGCTCGCGGCGGGCGTGTCGTTTGTCTTGCTTTTCCTTTCGAAATAGAATGGAGCAGACCATGCACGCCCGCCAACAGCCCTTGAGCACGAACATGAATGAAATACACACCAAAGCACGCCATGCGATCGCATGGATTTTGGTGGCCGCAACTTTCTCGGCCGTATTCGTTTCCATGTTCATGAGCGGAGCCGTGAGTTTTTGGCTTCCGACAGGCACAGGCATCATCAGCGGCCTGCTGATGATGGTCCTGTATTTCGTGGAAAAACACTCGCGGCGGTAATCCACCGTCGCGGGTGACTCCGCCGCCATCACTGCGGCTGTCACGCTATCCCATCGACTTTAGGCGCCAGCCAAACCGTATCCGTGCGTCCGCCCGCATACGCTTTGGTTTCAACGTCAGCCGGCGCGCAGCCCGGCCTATCCCTTAAAAACTACAGAAGTAAAAACTACAGAAGTCTCGTCATAAAAGACTGAGGTAATCCGGGTGGTCACACCCGCATTTAACCCGTCTGCGGGGAATCCCCCCGCAGACGGGGGGGTCCGTCCGCTGCCGCTGACGGAAAACCACTCTTTTTGGATGTAGCGGCCCAAAAGGAGACAACATGTACAACGAAAGTTTGAAAGATTTCAAAAAGTTTCTGGAAAATGGAAGCGACGAGCAACTTCTGAAAGCTATAGAAGCGTCAAGAAAGCTTGCTGTGCTATACCCAGAAGAAGAAAGAAGATATAAGCAGATGATAGAGCAAATACAGGAAGAAATAGCAGCCAGGCAAGAAGCCCGGAAATAACGACTTGATTATCAGGGTGGTTTCAAACCACCTTGATATTCCTTTCGTTCATCTTTTCTTTCAGCTTGATAAGTCGATCCACTTCATCAAACTGGAATCTTGCAAGTGCGGCGAATGTCTTGGCGTGAAGTGGATCTTTTATGACGAATTTTGCGCGTCTTGCCAGAATCTCCATTCTCATCTCAAAGGGTATATCGAATTTTTTGAACGCTTGGTCGAGTTCGTCGTCATCTAACTGATGCGGCGCCTGCATCATTTTTTCGTATTGTGAAAGCGCTTGTTCCATTTCATTCCTCCTGAATGATTGCTTTGTATAGGATCATATAAGGTTTTCCGCATTAGCAAGCATCCCCAGATCTCTGTAAGCATAAGGCCAAACCGTATCCGTGCGTCCGCCCGCATACGCTTTGGTTTCAACGTCAGCCGGCGCGCAGCCCGGCCTATCCCTTAAAAACCACAGGAGCCTCGTCATGAAAGACTGGGACGATCCGCTTGCGCCCGCAGTCAGGCGCGAGCCTGATAACGCGGGCGCGCAAAACATTATCGGGTCCGCCGAAGATGAACGCGAGAGCCAACCCGTCAAGGCCGATGACAAGCGTGTTGTAAACGGCTTGACCGACATCAACCAGCTCGCGCCGTTCAAGTACCCCTGGGCGTGGAACTACTTCCTCAACGCCAACAAGAACCACTGGACGCCGCTCGACATCAACATGGCCTCCGACGTGCACGACTACTTCCACAAGCTCACCCTGGAAGAACGCCACGTCTACGAGAACGTGCTCGCCTACCTGACCACCTCCGACATCCTGGCCATGCGCAACATCGGCCTCGCGGTGATGGAAAAGATGTCCGCGCCCGAGCTGCAGATCTACCAGGCCCGCCAGGTCTACGAGGAATCCCTGCACACCTGGACCTACCAGCACTGCATCGAAACCATCGGCCTCGACCAGGGCGAGATCTACAACCGCTACCGCGTGGTCCCCGAGATCCACGCCAAGATCCGCATCGCCAACCGCCGGCTCGACTCCGTCCTGCGTCCCGACATCGACCTCAAGGACCGCGACGAACTGATGAACTTCCTCATGGCGTACATCTTCTTCGCCGCCGTGTTCGAAGGCAGCTGGTTCTACAACGGCTTCACCCCCATCTTCGCCCTGCAACGCCGCGGCCTGATGAAGGGCACCGCCGAACAGCTGCAATACATCATGCGCGACGAAGTCATGCACGCCAGCTTCGGCATCCGCGTGGCCAAGCAGATCATGCTGGAGGAAAACATCCGCCCCGATCCCAAGGCCATCCGCGAGATGTGGGACGAGGCCGAGGCCGCCGAAAGCGGCTACGCCCGCTACCTCCTGCCCGACCCGATCCTTGGCTACACCGCCGAGATGCACAGCGACCAGTTCCGCTTCGTCGCCAACCGCCGCGCCAAGCAGCTCGGCCTCGAAGAGCCTTTCCCGGGCGCGGAGAACGCGATCGAGTGGCTGGACGAGCAGGCGAACCTGCGCAAGGAGAAAAATTTCTTCGAGACGCGCGTCACCGAATATCAGACCGGCGGCGCATTAAGCTGGGACTGATACCTCCACCTTCCTCCCGCCGGCATCAGCCGGCGGTCTTCTGAACCGCTTTTCGAAGCGAAGCAGAAGACCGGAGTCTCCGCCTCCCCTCAATCGCGGAGCAATCGAGAGGAAACCCCAATGAGCATTATTGCCGAACTCGCGGCGGCCCTGGGCGGCGCGCGCGTGCAGGATTCCTGCGCGTGTCGAACGCCTGACGCCACGCATCATTTTTGGTCGATCTTCGGCGGCAAAACCGCCTACCTGATCGAACGCAAAGGACGGTTCGTGACCTGGGAAATCAGAGACGAGCCGATGTCGGTCGTGTACCGGCAGTTCATCGGAAAAGACAGCAACCCCAAAGGAGTGGTGAAACACCATGTCATTCAATCATCCGCTGATGAAAAAACTCAAAGGCCGAATCAGCGTCGCCCTTGATGGTCAGGTGCTGGAACTCGTTGACCCGGAAGACGGATTGACTGGAGAAGCGCATCACAAGCGCCGTCTGCAGTTTCTCGTAAGGTCGGACAGGCTACTGGCTTTTCGCCGGTTGCCGCCCCGATCCGTGGGCGATTTCAATCCGGGCGAAGGCGTCAGCGCAATCTGGTGGGAACCGGGTCTTCAGGCCGCGGAGAAACTGGGGCCTGACTATCGGGAACTGGTGACGGCCTGGTGGCGCTCACGTCTGCCTGACGAAGAAACCTTCAACTCGGCCCTGGTGCGCCAGGCGTATCTGATCGATGTGGCCGCCTGGACGCCGCAAGGCGATGAAGTGATCTACGACGCCGCGTGCGACCAATACATGTTTCGCGTGCCGTGGGTCAGCCGACAGTTGAAGGTCAATACGCTGCGCGCCGCACGCATGATCTATCACCACGATGGCGCGACCGCGCCTTAAGGTTTTTCACCCCATTTCGACCGGGGCATAGGTCGAATAAACGATCAGCGGGACGCCGCTGAACATCAGCCTCACCATGGGAGGTTTATCATGCAACAGGTGGAAAATGCAGTCGGGTTTTTCATGCTTTTCCTGTTCGATTCCGCCATCATTGCGATGATGGTTTATTTGCCCTTGCGCCTCATGTTCAGGGGTACGAAGCTGTTTGCCAGAAAGGCCGCCAAAGCGGTCGAGCCTGTCGCTCGCGCGTCAGGTGAAGCGGCGGCAGCGCCTGTAGCCGCCTTCAAGGCCGCTGCAGCGGAAAAGACCGCGCGTGCCGAACAGGCAGCGCGTGAGAAGGTGGAGGCGGAAGCCCGCAAGCAGGCGGAAGCGGAAGCCTTGAAGCAGGCCGAAGCCGAAATCAAGGCGGCGGCGAAAAACCGGATCGTGGTCGACACCACGCCCGGAAAACGCGGAGCGTTCGCGCCTCCGGCCGGCTTTGCCGGCGATTACACGGCGCACATGCGTGCGCGCTGGCAGTCGGAAGGCCGTCAGTCCATCGAGAAGGTGGTCAACGCGGTGCGCCGCGGCAAGGAAGCGCATTTCTCTGGCGCTTATGCCGAGGAAGCCGCCGCGATCGTCTCGGCCATCATCCATAAGACGCGGGTCAGTCTGAATCCCGACACCCCGCGCGTGCAGCATCCCAAGGTCGTGCATCTGGACGAGCGTCGGCAACCTGCGGCGCCCGAACCTGAGCCGGCGGAATTGCCGCCGGAAATCGACCCGGATTTCTTCGAACCCATGCCTCTGGACGAGGCGATGGATTATGAAGACGTGCGTGAGCACAGCCATCACTGAAAACCCTTTCAGTGCCCGGGTAAAACCGGGCACTTCATTCTCCCAATAAAAACCTCCGGATTTCATTACCGCAAAGCCCATCCGGTTTTGCCGTAACCGCCGATTCATGACGGCACCGTCCGCCTTACTGACTGGACGGCAAGGAGGTAATCAATGTGAAGATAGTGAATCTCGACCAGAAGTCAGAGGCCTGGCTCGACTGGCGAAGAAATGGCATCACGGCCAGCGAAAGCCCCGTGACCACGGGGCATAGTCCGTACAAGACCCCCTGGCGGCTGTGGGCTGAAAAAACGGGCAAGGTTGCCCCAGAATATTTGTCGCGCAATCCCAATGTCAGGCGTGGCGAAGGCAATGAAGACAGAGCGCGTCAATGCTATGAGGAACGACACAACGTTGTTCTGCTGCCCGTCTGCGCCGAATGGTCGGCAAACCCGTTATTCCGCGCTTCGCTCGACGGTCTGACGGATAAACGCATCCCGGTCGAACTCAAGGCGCCGTCATCCAGCGTGATGGCGGAGGTGCTTGAGCAAGGCGAGGCATCCAAGGCCTACCAGCTGTATTGGTGGCAGGTACAGCATCAGATGCTGGTGACCGAAGCTGACAAGGGCGTGCTTTGCTTTTATCTGACACCCGAAGAGAGCGACACCGGCGAAGAGGTTTGGAAAGAGTTCGAGATCGCGCGCGACCCGCAGGCGATCGACGAAATAATCGCAGCCGGCGAGGCCTTCTGGCAGATGGTCAAGGACCGGAAAGAACCGCCCAAGGACCCCGAACGCGATGAGTTCGTGCCCGAGAATCTGGCGGACATTCGCGCCTGGAAAGCATCTGCCGGTGCCTGGCTCGAACATCAGTCCAACCTCAAACGTCTCGAGGAACAGATGAAAGACCTCAAGCAGGCGATGGGTGCCGAGCAGGACAAGCTCGTTCAACTGATGGGTGAATTCGTCAGGGCCAATGCGTTCGGCGTGCAGCTGACACGTTTTCAGGTCCAGGGCTCAATCGACTGGAACAAGGTCCGCGAGGACCTGTTGCCGAACCTCAGTGACGCGGAACTGGACGGCTATCGCAAGAAGCCGCGCCAGCAGGTCCGTATGGCGCCTTCGTCGGAAGTCTCCGAGAAGGCAGTCAAAGCCGATGTCAAGGCCGCCATTGCGGAATCGGCGCAAGCCGAGCAACAGGCAGGCGAAGGTCAGTTCGCCTGGTGATTTGATTCAAGGTATGACCGGCCCGTTCGGGCCGGTGATGCCTTTGAAATCCGACCGAAATAACGCCAAACAATCGTTGATCGAATAGCGCGCCCATGCGCGTTATCCCATCAGCGGAGCCGGCCCGTACAACCGGCCTTCCATCAACCCCCGCGGGGCTCATACCCCGAACAGGGGTGTGCGCCTCCATCAGGAGGATAACTCATGAGTATTTCCCTTTACGACGCCTTCGGCGTGACTTCTCCGGTGGCGGATACCAAGCAGATCCCGCTCGACAAGATCTGCCCGCTGGGCGACCACGAGCAAGTCCAGCCGGACCCGAACTATGTGTTCGAGTATCGGAATCTCAAGCGTGTGCTCAAGAACATCAATAACCGCAAACCGATGTGGATACACGGTCCGTCAGGCTGCGGCAAGACGGAGTTGATGGTGCAGGTCGGCGCGCGTCTCAAGCGCCCCGTCCATGTCATCAGCATCGGCGAGGAAACCAGTTTGCGTGAGCTGCTGGGAACCTTCGAACTCAAGGCGGCTGAAAGCAAGAATGGATTCGAGACGGCGTTTCGTTACGGCGCGCTGACTCAGGCCATGCGTGAACCCGGCGCCATCGTGGTGCTGGACGAGTTCAATATGGCGCCTTCGACGGTGGCCGCGCAGTTCAACCGTTTGCTGGAAACCGGGAAGATCACCATCCCGGAAACCGGCGAAACCGTGATGGCGGCCGATAACGTGACCTTCGTGGTCACCGCCAACACCGCAGGCGGGATCGACGAGTCCGGCATTTATGCCGGCTCCCAGGCTCAGAATGGCGCGACGCGCTCCCGGTTCGCCGGACTGCGGGTGAATTACCTGCCACCTGACCTGGAAGAGCAGATCATCACGCGGTCGTTCCCGCGTATCAACGCGGTGGTGGAACTGCCTGAGACCAACAAGACCTTGTCTTCATTGATGGTCGAAACGGCCTGCGCTATCCGGTCGCTCGTGGCCGAGCAGGAAGTCTCTCTGCCATTCACGGTTCGCAACCTCAAGGAGTGGGCAGGTTCTACGCTGGCTTTCCGAGACATCGGAGAAGCCTTTGCCGACGCCTATTTCGACATGCTCGGCGAAACCGAACGCACAGCTGTCGGAGAAGTGTTCCAGCGGATGTTCGGCTTGAACCTGGGGTGAGGCTATGGAAAGAGTTCTCATTTACGATAAAAACGGCTCAGACAAGTTCTGGGCCGTCTTAGTCAGAAACAGCACGTGTTATGTCTTCTGGGGTGCGAACGGCACCAAGGGGCAAGTGAAAACCTATTCGTTCAGTTCGCCCTATAAAGCGGATGTCTATGCTCGCGCCAAAGTGGATGAAAAAACCCGAAAAGGTTATGGCCCGGCTGTCGCAAATGATCCCAACTTCGACCAGGAACGATTCTTTGACGAAAAATTTCTGGAACACGGGGTGCTTGTCGGCAAGGGTGTTTCGGAAGAACCACCCGCCAACCCGGGTCGCAGCGTCGCATGGTTCGCTCCAAAGCCTATAACTATCGACCATCTCAATGATGCGGTCACGCTGGTCAATACCGTGCTGAATACGGCGGGACTGGCGCCCTGCATTCATCTGACGCCAGAAGGGCAGGTGACTTTTTCAGCCGTAGATGACGACGACCTTCATTTCGGTTATCCGCCGCAAGCGTTCATAGATGGCTTGATCCCAACAGCGCGCAAGGCGCTCATCGAGCGCGACGTGAGCCGTGATGGATGGCTTTCCATCAATGGGGTTGGCAGCGGAACGCTGGAGTACGGCGAATCGCTGCATCAGTTGACCGTGCCGTTGTTTCTTGCCGTTTTGATTCGAAACGCCGGCGGTTTCTCCGCTGTAGATGGCGACAATGGAAAATTGGGTATCTGTCTGGACTGGGATCGGATAAAAATCCCCCAGGGGTACCCAAAGGAAAACCTGGTGCGCGCCGTGCGCGAGCACTGGTTTACGAACGACACAAAGGTTCGCATTCTTGAGGATGCAAACACCTCTGAGTGCGTTTACTGGTAATCACATCGCCCCCATTGATTGGGGGCGCATTTTCCAGCCTTTCCGGCTGTGTTACCGCAAAGCGTAACGAGCTTCGCCGTAACAGCCTCTCCGACGGCTTTGAGTCGGATTATCGAATTCCGCATTGCGGATTTTTTTAACCCCGGCGGGGCATATGGCCCCGGCGCGGGAAATATGCACCTCCGGTAAACACCTGGTGCGTCAGGAAGGATTAAGCATAATGCGCGCCACCTGATTATAAGTGGCGCGCATATTCAATCATCGCTTTCCGCGAACTCTTCCGAATATCGAACAATGAGCCGCCGCTTTTCCAAGTAATCGTCCGTGCCTCGCACTTCAGCCTGCTGCTCAGGTGTCAAGAAGACGGTAAAAAACAGGGTGTGTTCTAGGTTTTCATCGTCCGTTTCAGAAAGCGGTATTCGATTCCGTTTACGCTCACTCACGCGCGATTCGTAGTCAAGTTCATCGGACATAGACATTGCCTCTTTTTCGCAACTGTGTTTGCCGCTAATAGCTGCCTAAAACATACCAAAAGACAACGGAATGCAACTCATCGCAATCAACGCTGACAGTTAACCGCTCTTACCGCAAAGCCTGTCTGGCTTCGCCGTAACAGCCTCTCCAACGGCTCTGAGTTGGAGCATTGATTCAATATCAGCCTGTCGGCTGAACACCTATGGAGATCCATATGATCTTAGGACTCACGGGCGCGGCCGGCTCCGGAAAGGACACGGTCGCCAATTATCTGGTGAGCGCATACGGATTCAAACGCCATGCGTTCGCAGACCTGTTGTACGAAGAGGTTTCGGCGGCGTTCGATGTGCCGTTCAAAGTGCTCGCCAGGCGAGATACCAAGGAACGACCGATGGACGCGCTGAAACTAAGCCGCTGCCATAAGGCGGAATTCACGGCGTACCTCATGGCTAAAGAGGCGCCGAAATTGGACGCTGTCTTTTCGCCGCGCTATATCCTCCAGCGATGGGGAGATTTCCGCCGGGCGAAGCAGCCGGATTATTTCGTTGAGCCGGTTATTTCAGACATCCGTGCCGAGCCACAGATGAATCATGTCGTATCAGACATGAGATTCCCGAATGAACACGCTGCGCTCATGTCGCTGAATGCGTTTTTTTGGCGTATTGAACGGACGGGCATTTCTTCAGTATCCGCGCATATTTCAGAAACTGCTCTGGCCGAAGCGGTTGCAGACAAAACCGTGTTCAACCACGGAACGATTCACGATCTGCAGCGCGTCGTCGACCGGATGCTGCTCGATGCGGAGGTGGCGTAATGAGTGTTATCGAAATAATCATCAATTACCTGGAAGCCAACGGCTTCGACGGCTTGTACTCCACTGGCGAGTGCGCCTGCAAATTGGGAGATATCGCGCCCTGCGGCCAAGTTCATGAAGACTGCGAGGCCGGTTATCTGAAGCCTTGTCCGCCAGAGTGCGGTGATCACGATTTCCACATTGGGCCGAAAGACCCTTCTCTTTCCTGACGCATCCGTCGCTTCGGCTTCGGTCACTAAACACTTGCCCACACGGGCAACAAGGAGGACGTATGAAAGTCCATGTATTCAATGTCGCCATCTCGCTGATCTCGCCGTCACGCTTGGCCGGCGAGAACGACATCAAGCGCATCCTGGGGATTGACCATATCCCGCAGGCCATGAAACCGCTGCTGCGTCAGTCTGTGCTGCCGCAGGAAGCCATCAACCCCCTGGCGAAACAACGCGGCCGCGCGCGTTCGCTGCTGATGCAGCATGCGACCCGCTCGGAGTTCTTCGGTTGGGTCATCAACCCGGGCCGACAGGACGAACTGCTGCGCGAGCTGGAAACCATCAAAACCGAGTTCTACGCCGAGAAGCAGCTTCTGCTAGACCACTACGATCAGGTCTGCGAGCAACATCTGGCTGCATTGCGAGAATCGTGCGACGCAGAAGGCTTCGAACATACCGATGCCTTTATCAGCGTGGTCAGCGCTGCGCAGCCTTCGAAGGACTACCTGGACGAGCAGCTGAGGTTCGAGTATCTGAATCCCAAGACCATCGAACTGGTGCCCACTGAAGAAGGGATTGTCCGCGAGGGCGTACTGGGTAGCGCGTTGCACGAAGTGGCGCAGCGCGCAGCGCAGGCGATGGAATCGCAGACACCGAAAGCCAAGCTTTCCGCGCTCGATGAAATCGCGCGCAAGGTCGAAGGGTTGGGCTACATCGCGCCGCCGCTTCGTCTCATTGCGCAGGAACTCAAGCAAATACTGGCCAGCGTGCCTCGCGGCATCCGCAACGCCGATTACAGCCCGTTGCACGCGCTTGCGCTCAGTCAGATGCTGCTTCGTCTGAGCGAAGAAAGCGACTTCGCGCGCGCGCTGAAGAATGGGCAAAAGCTGTTTGATGTCACGCTGCCGGCGGATTTGTTATCTGGAACCGTGGCTCAGGTCGATCCCGAAGCCGAAATCCCGGCATCAGTCGAAGATGATGATGAGCATGAAACTGTGGGAGAGGCAGAAGTCATCTGGTGATCTCCGGCCCGATGATGGAAATGCGCGCAAGGAGGCTCGATGAAACTCAATCAAGAGCAGGCCAGACATCTGGCCGATACGTTCAGAATAGTGGCCGTTGCCCAATTCGGGTTCTTTGGCTACCATGGCCTAGTCGAATGGAATACGCATGGGTTCACGTTGCTGTGGTCAACTGCTGTATTCATTGTTTCCGAATGGCTCGCCGTACGGTTACTGAAGGAGAATGTCGATGGAACACGTTAGCCTGGTACCCGGGTTGATCGTTGTGACCCTTCTTGTGGTGGCTTTCGGCATCGTCGTGTGGTGGAACGAGCACGATTCTGACCATCGCAAGGACACGCATCACAAATAATTCGCCGGTTTTCGGCACACATGGAGGGCGCTTATGGCGCCCTTCATGATTTTCGGGTGAAATAATCGCCCGCCTTAAAGCACATTCGACTTTAATTTTCCATAAATCAGCCCGCGTTCGTCTCAACCGGGTCCCTCCTGCTCCGCCCCCTGTTGTCCCTATCCCATACGGGCCGTTCCCTGTATCGGTTTGGGATTTCAACCACGAGCGCCGGCGTTATCCGGCGCGCACACCGTAAGGAGAATCGCCCATGAACAAGGCGAAGAATCTTGCTCGCTCGTTACCGGCCGTGTGTCGGGCGCTGACCGGGCAAAAAGGCATCAAGCTTGTTTTCAGGGGTCCGCCACGGACCGACGGGAACACGATCTATTCGAACCCGTTGCCGTTGGACGCCGATGAACGCCAGACCCGCATCATCACGGGAGATATCGACCATGAATGCGGGCATGTGCTTTATACGGATTTCTCGGCAGCCGAAAAGCAGCTGGGGAGCGTCGACCCCAAGCGTCGGCAGTTCGTACACAACCTGCACAATGCCATCGAGGACACCTTCATCGAACGACGCCTGGGCGAGGATTACCTGGGTTGCCGTGAAAACCTGAAACTTTCGGTGGAATACATGGCGCAAGATGAAAAAGCGCCGTCCAGCACGCTCGAACCGGGTCCCGCGTTGACGCACTACGTGGACACCTGGGGCAGGATGAACGTACTGGGGCACGACGTGGAGAAGCTTCACGCACCTCTGGTCAAGCCCGTCGAAGAAGCCCTGGGCGAAAACGGAAGGATGCGTCTTGACGCCCTGTTGTCGCAGCATCTTTATTCGGTCGATTCGACCGAAGCCGGTTTCAAACTGACGCGAAAAATCGAGAAGCTACTCGAGGAAATCGCTGACGAAGCCGATGAAGAACAGCAGCAGCAAGACCAACAACATCAGGGCGATCAAGGCAATCAAGCCGGAAACGACAATGGAAGCGGCGCCTCCAACGACGCTACTGCAAACGATTCCGGCGCACCTGCATCGGGAGGACAGCCGTCTGGCGGCGATTCTGGTCAGAACGCGCCGAACGCTGGTGACGAAAAAGCACAGACGGGCGGCCACGGCGCGGGCTGCGGAGAGGCCATCCGGGCAATGATGAATGACAATCCGGAAGTCAAATCCTTGCTCGATCGGTCGAAAGCGGCCGAGCAGGCCATCAATGAGGCAACGGCGGAAGCCGAAGGCGGCTTCACGGCCGGCGAGTCGCTACATGATGGTTTTGGCGGCAAGAATGCCGATGCCTATCATCAGCTGGAAGAGACCGTGCGGGGCGAAACCCGCGAACTGCAGCGGCGCATTGTCGCCGAATATCAGTCGATGACTCGTCGCCGTCAAATGGTTAGCGAGGAAGGTCGCCTGGATAGTCGGCGTCTTCATAGAGCCCTGATGGGCGATCGGCGCATCTATCGCCACAAGGTCAAACGGCCGTTGCCATACCCCGCGGTTTCCGTGGTGCTGGATTGTTCCGGGTCCATGGCTGGACAGGAAATCCTGTTGGCGAAGCAGGCGTTGATCGTGCTGGCGGAAGTCAATCAGACCATCAACGTCAAAACAGAACTGCTGGCATTTGCAGGCAGTTCCGTTCACATCCTCAAGCACTTCGAGCAGCCCTTGCAAAGCGCCCACGCCATCATTGGCGGCGTCGCCGCCAACGGCGGCACGCCGACGGCGGAAGCCTTGTGGCATGCCGGGTTGAGACTGGCGGCCAGACGCGAGGAGCGCAAGCTTCTGATGATCGCAACCGATGGGATGCCGAACAATCTACCGGCGGCCCAGGCAGTTGCGCAGCGCGTGCTGAATTCCGGCATCGAACTCTATGGTCTTGGTATCGGCGCGGATGCGGTCCAGCAGTTCTGCCCGCGTTATTCCGTGCTGTCCAATCCCACGCAGATCGCAGACGCGGTGCTGTCAGCCTTGCGTTCGCGCCTGATGGCGGCTGCATAACGTCTTTTCCTTACCCCGGCTTCGGCCGGGGATCTTTTCAGAGCTATTTCCCGCTGCGAAAAGATTGATACCGCCCCGGCCGGTATTGCCGGGCTAATTTGCCCATCACGGGTATAGAGGAGAAAAAACATGCGTGAAATAGCAACAGAGGCGTTAATTCGCCAAAATTTCGAATCCGATGAGCAGGAGAAGGCTCTGGAGATTTTGAACATGGTTTCGGAAATGCAGACGGACGTTGATAGCATCAAGGCTCTCAACGGAAAGATCATTTCCTTTAACAAATTGGTGCTGATGAATTCGTTAAAATTCACTGCCCAAGCTCGGTGCGAGGTGACCTACTATGGTGAAGGAGATTCGGGCGGCGTTGAAGATATTTACTTGTCAGACGGATTACCAGACGGCCCCATAACGTTCTTGAATTTTGAGAACAGGTACAGAACAGGAATCAAGGTGTTCGTTGAAAGTATCCCGCTCGAAGATTTTCTTTCGTATTTTACCGAATGCCTCATTAACCATTTCGGTCACGATGGATATGAAATCGACGAGGGCGGTCGGGGTACCATCACTTTCATTTCGCCCTGCGAAGAATTTCCGGAAGGCGTTATTGAGTTGGAGCATTCGGACAATATTATCGAGACCGTGGATTACAGTCATGAACTGTAACGTCAGTCTCGGTGCCTGGCGTGGATTGCGGGTGAAAACAGCGATCAGTGCGGCCAGAAACTCGAGCGAGCCCTTGTTAGGCGCGCTCTCTGTCGAGCATGTCCAGATATGCCCGCAGAATCCTGGCAATCTGTCGCACGAAGACGCGGAAGACCTGATGGCTGAAAATCCCGACGTAAGCTTCAGGCTGCATGCCAATGTTCACGTCGAGGGCTGGCCCGTAGACGCAGATGCGTCCACGTTTGACCGATATCCGGATTACTTTAATCGGGTAGTCGATATGGCCGGCGCATTCCGTTCTCCGGCTTATACCTGGCATGCGGGCCATCGGAAAAACGCCACGCTTGAGGAAATCTTTGAGAACACTCGATCCCTGGAAGAAAGAATGGGTATTCCGGTGGGCATCGAAGGAATGTACCCAAGCCGCGCTGACTATCTCATCTCGACCTGGGATGAATATGAGGCGTTATTTCGGTCTGGAGTGAAGTACGCCATCGATCTGTCACATATCAACATCCTCGTCCATAGGACTGGTGAGAGAAACGATCGGCTTCTAAAAAGACTGTTATCCAGCGACCGGTGCATTGAAATACACCTTTCTGGAAATGCCGGCGACGCAGACACTCATGGGCAGCTCGCCAACGAGCCGTGGTGGTGGGAAATGCTGTTATGCGCCAACCCACAAGCCACTATGTTCACTGAAGGCGGCCAAACAAGACCGTTCTTTTTCTAAATCATTCCTGTTCCCCGGCTTCGGCCGGGGATCTTTCCAGAGCGCATTCGCGCTACGGAAAGATTGATACCGCTCCGGCGCGGTCATCGCCGGATAACTCAATAAAGCAAAATTCGAATAAAACTCATGCAAAACGGTTGAGGAATTACTGATGAAACGCAGGAACCCCATCGCCAAGCAAGTCCGTACGCCACGGTTTCGGCCGCGAGTGGTTCAGGACAAGAAGAAGCAGAGAAATCGCAAGGCCTGCAGAGGCCGGTAAACCAAGCAGGCCCGGATATCCCGGGCCTGTCTCCTTGCAGACGGATGATCGCAGACGGTTTGACACCGCCTGCCATTTTCACGTCTCCGCGGCGTTATCGCGGAACACAGGGAGAAAATACATGCAGAAACTGCATTACTGGGGCACGGCGATCCTCATGTGGGTCGCGTCAGTGCTGCTGCAACTGATGGCGCTGATCGGTCTCGTTCATGTGGCCATCGATCTGGCTATCCCCCCGAGCAATCCGCTCGATATTCGTTCGATGGTCACTGACGTTCTGACCTCGCTTGCCTTGATTGAACTCGCCTGGATGAGTGCGACCTGGGCGATGGAGCATGCCTTGCGCCTGGCGTTTCTGCTGGACGTGTGCCTGATTTTCATCGCGCGAGAAATCATCGACAAGACCTACACGGGCCATGTCACCCCCATGGGCGCCGGCGTCCTCATCGGCGTCTTCCTGGCGCTCCTTGGTGGGCGCTGGTTGACCGGGAAAATTTACAGGCTGGCTTGAGCCGGCAACATCAACCCCAGCGGGGCACAGTCCCAGCGGGGCTGTGTCTCCGCGTTCAGGAGACTTTTATGAACGACAATCAATTTTACCCAACGCCGCCGGATTTGGCGGACCGCGCGTGGGCATTGTTTCGCAATCGAAGGTTCGAGCGCGTGCTGGAGCCGGAAGCAGGAAGCGGAGCTTTGCTCGAAAGGATGCCGAATAAATACGAGTATCGTCGGAACTTCGACTGTCTCGAGATCGACATGCGGCATCATCCAAGATTGCGCGAACTCGGCGCGACCGTGCTGGGTTTGGACTTCCTGTCTTACGACAAGGGCGCCCAGTATTCTCACATCATCATGAACCCGCCATTTGCCGAAGGCGTCAAGCATGTTTTGCATGCCTGGGACATTCTTTGGCATGGAGAGATCGTGGCGATCCTCAACGCAGAAACGGTACGCAATCCGTTTAGCCGGGAGCGACAGCATCTGCTCAATCTCATTGAAGATCACGGTAGCGTGGAGTTCATTGAAGGCGCTTTCACGAATGCCGAACGCAAAACCGATGTCGAGATCGCCCTGGTGCACCTTGAAAAGAAGGCGGACAGCCGGGATTTACTGGGAACATTGCTGGTCGATCTCAGCAAAGACAGCGGAGCGCCGGATAGCATCGAGATCGATTGTCATCAGGATTTGGCGATTCCGAACTCAAACATCGAAAACGCAGTGCTCGCATTCAATGCGGCCTGGGTGGCCACGCAGGAACTGGTGCGCGCGGAAGCCCGCGCCGAGTATTACCAGAATCTGCTCGGTCCCACGTTCGAGCAGATCATCGGTGAGCAGGGCGATGTAAGAGATCATCGTTCAGCCGAGTGGGTCAGGGATGCGCTGCATGATCGATATCAGAAACTGAAGAACTCGGCCTGGGCCAACATTCTTCGGATGACGGAGATCAACTCGCGGCTGACAGCCGGTATCAAGGCTGAATTCGCTCGACGCTTTGAAGAAATCAAAGAGTTGGACTTTACCGTGGCCAATGTTCGCGGTTTTCTCTCTGGTCTTGTCGAAAATCAGGGGGAAATCCAGGTTGAAATGCTGTGCGGTATCTTTGACGAGATTACAAAGTATCACACGGGAAATCGCGTGCATTATCGCGGATGGAAGTCCAACGACAAGCATCGCACTTGCGGTATGCGCATCAAGGGCACGCGTTTTGTACTACCTTATTTCAAGCCGAATTATTCCGGCAAAGCCCTGGATTGGGAGGCCAAAAACAAGCTGGAGGATTTCGACAAGACCTTTGCGCTACTGGACGGCAATCCACAGGCAGAACATTTCGGGCTGGTGGATCTTTTTAATTCACGATACGAGGAACTCGCGGCCGGCAACAGGCTTTCGTGCGATTTCTTCGACATTCGCTATTACCCTGGGACGGGCACCATTCATTTCTTCCCCGGTAACAGGAAGCATATCGATCGCTTGAACCTGATTGTCGGAAGACATCGGCAATGGCTGCCGCCGGAAGATGAACGCGTCGACAAGTCATTCTGGCTGCAGTACGAAAACGCCGAGAAGTTCGACAAGGAAGTTTGCCGTCGGGCTGAAGCGCATCCTGGGAACAGGACGTTCTGGAATGGCTTGATTCGCGAGGTGTCTAGTAAGGCCGATTCTGAAAACCAGGCTAAAGCTAACGCATTGCTTGATGAGATCCTGAAAGATATCCAGAAAGAAAAGGGTATCGATATCGACACGGTCATCGAGCACGAAAAACGGGATTTGCCCGCATTAACTCATCGGCAGAACGATCTGTTCGCTGCCTGAAACATCACCCGAGCGCCTTGCGCGCTCGGGCCTTTCCAAAGACGCCGTCCGGCGATTTCGGAATGGATTTCACGTCCCGCCGCAGACTCTCGCGGCCTTCTCTCTCGCGCTTCGTCGCGGGAAAACTTTCAGCAATCTAATTCGCGCGACCGCAAGGCCGCGCATTCAAGAGGATGACTGTCATGTATCCATTCCCAGAGAACACCAATCAGGCATCTATGATTTGGGACGACATTCAAAACGAACGTCGAGAATCCGAACCCGAACGGCTCATGCTCATGGCCGTGATCACAGAAGCGCTCGACGCAGGTTTGTTTTACACAACAGATGTTTTCAGCTATGTCGAGAAACGGATGGGTGAGACTTTCGCCTACCCGAACGACCCGGAACTGAAACGCGTCGAAAACGGCATTAGAGGCATGGAGGTCTATTACGCCCGGCGTTGCGTCGAACGGTGGCGCGCAGACACCAGAAACGAGGTTGCAGCCGCCACCCTGAACGTCAGGGTGGGCCAGAAATATCGCAACCTGAAAGTTGGAAGCCAGCGTTTCAGCAGCGGCGTCATCACAGCGAGATTCCCCAAAGGTCAGGTAAAGCTGCTGCTCACAAAGCGTGGTTCAAAACATCGTTACGAAGCCACCGTGGGCGCGGCCAGCCTCATGGATCAACGCGCATGAACAGGAGAGACAAAAGCCTGCTGGAACGCCTTCGCGTTGCCAGGAAACGTTTGCTCAAGCTAGAACATAGAAAGGCCACACCGGCCTACGTCAAGGCCCGCACGCGGTTGCGCGCGCTAGAGCGGACCTATAGTCATCGAAGCAAAACAAAGCAAAGTTGAACACGCCTGCGCCCCTTTCGGGGCGCGTTTTCAGGGTTGCCTCCGCCCTGAAAACGTTTACAGGCGAATGCCGGCGCTTACCAACATCCAATATTCATTTTGGAGGCACACAGTGAATCGTGAATTCTGGCAGGAATTTTATGCGCTAATCGAAAACGCAACCGAAGAATCCCTTTTGTCGCACAGGGAATATCTGGTCTCTCTCTATGCAAAACTCAAAAGTTCGGATTTGCGGCCTGAAATCAAGAGGGCTATACGCTTGATCGATGAAGAAATGTTAGCCAGGGTCGAGTCTATGGCTGCTCGCCGCGTTGAACGCTAACAAGGGTTGCCTTTTTCGATAGGCGGTGATCGATGTTGAGCATTTCACGTTCAGCATCAGCACGATCTTTTTGTGAAGCGCTTCGCAAGCTTTCAAGCAGGCACTCGCCGAGCCGTTTTACGGCTTGGTCTCGATGGCCCTTTATCAGTTCTAGATCTGGCATGTGATACATCTCATATTTCATGTTGCTTGAAGCATAGCGCATAAAAGGATAGATGCAGTACACGCCTGCGCCCCTTTCGGGGCGCGTTTTCAGGGTTGCCTCCTCCCTGAAAACGTTTACAGGCGAATGCCGGCGCTTACCGGCATAAAATCTCGTTGGAGGCAAAATGGAAAATCCAAACACAAACTGTCTTGAAGGCATGCAATGTCCGAACTGCGAAAGCTTCGGGCCTTTTAATATCGCGGCTGAAGTTATGTGCGTGGTGCATGACGACGGCAGCGAAACATTCGGTGATCACTGCTGGACGAGTGAGTCCTATTGCCAGTGTCCTCAATGTGGGTATGAAGCGACTGTCGCCAAATTCAGTGGCGAAACTGCGGCACTGTCCTCAGAAAAGAAAATGCGCCGTTTTGTCGAATCCATTGCAGCATTGTCGCTGTGGGATTGGGACGACGACCAGGGGCAACCGAAAAACGAATGCGAAGAGCCCGATGACGGCTATCTCGATTCTCACCAGGCGTTGATGAATTACGTCGAAGCCGCTCGGCTTTTACTCAAGGAGATAGACAATGTGTGATGGGTGCAAGCAATGCAAGAACATTCGGGCGATAACGGACATTCCAGAAGACCTCTCCCTTTGCTTCGAGTCCTTGCATGAGGGACTGGAACCTGGGTCGCCGGAGGCGGCTGCAATCGATGCACTGGAATCCATGGTGCTGGCGCAACAGCGCGCAGGATTCAATATAGGTTCTCCGGCCTATCGCGAGGCACTGGCGACAACGTTGGATGCGTTGGCGAACAACCTGCCAGACGAGACACTGCCGGCCGGCGTGGTGCCCATGGTCGATGCTTCGACCGCGCACCTCTCGCCTTCCGATATCAAGCTCTTGGACGACATGGCCGCGCGTAACCAAGCCGGATTTCCCAGGACTGTTTCGCACGAATATGGCTGGACGCTGTTTCTGCCGGAACTGCTTGACGACGAAGATTTCGTTTACCTGGACCCCGCGCTCGGCGCAAGTGATGAACTGTCCGGTCTGATTCGTTACGCCATGTCCAACGGCGCGTACATTCTCAACCTGGATGCGGATGCAGAACCGATTCCGGATATCCGGTGTTATGGAGAAGATTCCCGTTCGACGAATACGATCAATTAAGCCTTTCTGAAAAGCCAATCCATATCCTCATGGGCGCCTTTGGCGCCCATGTTTTTTTGACGAAAAAAATGCGGCAAAAAAACACTTCAACGGCCGCCGGACCGCATGCCGGCCATGACATGATCGATTAACAGAACAGGAGAGATCCAATGACGAAGTACGTTGTTTCGTATTCACTCGACTACGCTCACGAAGTGCATGTGGGCATCGAGGCCGAAAACGAAGAAAAAGCCCTTGAGAAAGCTGCGAACGCTTTCGACGAAGGCACGATATGGGACGATACGCCTGAAATGCCGTTGCTCTACGACGAATTTGAAGAAATCAAGGGCGGGTATCTTGAATTCAATATCGAATCCGCTGTCGAGGCTTTTCCGAAACCGGACGCATCGGTGATTCAGATGAAGCAGGACAACCAGGCGCGTACCGCCTGCAGGATGCTTGTCGAGGCTTTCGAGCAATCCAAGATCGATGTCGATGACATGCCGTCGTCGCTTTCTGAGGCGCTGATCGATGTGTACGCGATCGCCTGCCAGGCAATAGGAGCGAAGGGATGAAATCGCAGGAACAGATGTTCTGGGAAACGCACAAGCGTATCGCAGAAGCCGACCGGCACGTGATGGAACTGGCCCGGCATCCAACCAACCCGCTAACCAATAGCGACCTCGAAACATTGGTCAATCGCTATCCCGAACGATGGGGGAAGTACCGCGGGCTCATCGGCAAATTGCCTAACTGAGGATCGAGATATGAATATTCTGGAAGAGACCTGCACCAAAAGCCGCCATTCGGCTGTCTTTCTGGTTAACGACCTGGTGGATATGCAAAAAGCTGCCCCGGCAGCTTACAAGATCGACGTGCAGGCACTGATCGACCGGGCCAACGACCTGGTTTATGGTCTGCAGGCGCTGAGCGACAAACTCAATGCCGACCCCGTCATAGGAGGCAAGACATGAGCTATCGCGAAGTTTATTGGCACCATGGCGGCTATCATAGCCACTGGCTGGGCCATGCGATCGGCTCAGCAGTGATCCACGGCGTCATTTACGGCGCGATTTTCAAGCTGATGCACGACATGACGCCCCTAGGGGCTGTGGCCGCTGCCATTGTCGTTATCGTTTTGGCTTGGGCCGTTTGGTCCGCCATCGGCGACTGAATCATCCAGCGCGCTCCGACCAGTTCGGGGCGCGTTTTTTTTGCGCTCTAAATACAAAGCCAGACATAATCGCTCGCCCGGGTCACGGCAACATAAAGAGCGCGATGATAATCTTCGGCGCCGGACTTGCGGGCCATGCCATACAGATCGCGGACATCGACAATCGAACAATAGAATGTGCTGCCCTGCGATTTATGCGCGGTCATGGCATAGCCATGCATGACCGGCGCGCAGGCGCGCGTCACCGTCCAAGCCCGGCCGAATTCTTCTTC
>NZ_JQSG02000002.1:300000-564464 GCF_000754095.2 Acidihalobacter prosperus | reverse complement strand
AAGGCCGAGGCGGCGGCAAAGGCCCAGGCGGCGGCGGAAGCCAAGCGCAAGGCCGAGGAGGCGGCTGAGAAACGACGCCTGCAGGCGCAGATCGCGGCTGAGGCGGCTGCGCTCAAAAAACAACAGATGGCGGCGACCGCCGCGCGCAACCAAAAACTACAGAATTCGTGGTTGGCGGCTATCCAGGCGCGGGTTCAAAACAACTGGGTGATACCGCCGGGGTACCAGCCGGGACAGAGCTGCCGTGTCATGGTCCAGCAGGACCCGGCGGGGTATATTCTCAGCCTGCAGATCACCGACTGCACCGGAGACGAGTTGTTCAAGCATTCGGTCGAGGTCGCGGTCCGGCGTTCGGAACCATTGCCGCTTGCTCCCAATCCAAGTGTCTTTCAGCGTACCCTGATATTCGACTTCAAGCCTCAGAGATGACGATGCTCATACGACGACTTACGGTATTTCTGTGTCTGCTGCTCGGTCTGGCATGGATGCCGGCCCACGCCGCGCTCAATATCACGATTACTCAGGGTGCCGTGGGCGCGACGCCGATAGGCGTCGTGCCCTTCGGCTGGTCCGGGACGGGGCAGCCGCCGCAGCGTATCGGGCATATCGTCGCCGACGATCTGGCGCGCAGCGGCCTGTTTGCACCAGTACCGCCTGGCAAGATGCCGCAGCAGCCGACGCAGCCGAGCCAGATCAACAACACGGCCTGGAGCAAAATGGGGGTCGGGGACGTGGTCATCGGCGGGCTCGAATCGCTCGGCGGCGGTCAGTACAGCGTGCACTTCCAGCTGTTCGATACCCTGCAGAACCAGCAGCTGCTCGGCTATCGCTTCCAGGCCAAACTCGGTCAGCTGCGTCAGGCAGCCCACCGGATCAGCGATCTGGTCTATCAGCAGCTCACGGGGCAGCGTGGGGCCTTCAATACGCACATCGCGTATGTCAGCACCCAGGTGCAAGACGGCCGCATACAGCGATTCAGGATCATGGTGGCCGATTACGACGGTCATGATCCGCAAGTGGTCTATTCGTCGCCCCGGCCGCTTTCCTCGCCGGCCTGGTCGCCGGATGGCAAGTACATCGCCTACGTCTCCTTTGCCTCCGGCAGCCCCAAGCTGTATCTGCAGAACCTCGCAACGGCCAAGCGCGAGCTGATTTCCGGGCAGCCGGGACTCAACAGCGCGCCGGCCTTCTCGCCGGATGGCACGCGGCTGGCGCTGACATTGACGCACGACGGTCACGCCGAGGTCTACGTAATGAACCTCGCCACCCGCAAGTTGACGCAGGTGACGCACGACCCGTCGATCAATACCGGCGCGGCCTGGATGCCGGATGGCAAATCCATCGTCTTCACCTCGGACAGGGGCGGTTCGCCGCAGCTTTACGTCAAGACACTGGACGGCGGTCCTGCGCAGCGTCTGACCTACGACGGCAATTACAACGCCGGCGCCAGCGTATCCCCCGATGGCAAGAAGATCGCCTTCGTGCACCAGGCCGGCGGCGCCTTCCAGATCGCGGTGATGGATTTGGGCACCGGGCAGATGCAGGTACTGACCCAGGGTCCTCTGGACGATGCGCCGAGTTTTTCGCCCAACGGCGCAATGATCATCTACAGCACCGTCGATGGCGGCAAGAAGGTATTGGGTGTGGTCAGCGTCGACGGCCGTGTCCGTCAGCGTCTGAGTGGACCCGAGTACGTCAGCCAGCCGGCCTGGTCGCCGTATGGCAATTAGGTAGTTGAACGGGATATGTATCCCATTACGGGCTTTCCAAGGAGAGTGGTTATGAACAAGTTGTACAGGGTTCTGGCGGTTGCCGGTCTGGCCGCTACGCTGGGCGCCTGCGCGCCGACTTCGCAAACGGTCAAGCCGGCATCGACCGGCGGCGCGGCCGGCATGGGAGCGGGTACCGGTACGACGGGTGAGCAGGGACAGGCTAATGCTTTGCAGGGCCAGGGTGGGATGAGCGCGAGCGAGTTCAGCAATCCTGCCAGCCCGCTATTCAAGCGCACGATCTATTTCGCATTCAACAGCAGTGCGATCGCGCCTCAGTATCTTTCCATCATCAGTGCGCACGCCAAGTACCTGTCCGCGCATCCCGCCACGACGATCAAGCTTGAAGGCAATACCGATGATCGCGGTTCGCACACCTACAACATGGCACTCGGCGAGCGGCGCGCGCAGGCGGTGGCCAAGCTGCTGGAACTGCAGGGCGTGAAGCCCAGCCAGCTCGACATTATCAGCTATGGCGAAGACAATCCGGTCTGCCTGCAGCAGAATGAGGCCTGCTGGCAGAAGAACCGCCGCGTGGATCTGGTCTATCCGGGGCTGCCGGTCAGCGGCGATTCGCCGATGAATGCAACGCCGACAACGTCCTCGGCGTCGACGGGCGGATCGATGAGCGGTGGCCAGTCCATGATGGGTAATGGCAGCTCGCCGTCATCGACGACGGGGCAGTAAGCCAACAGACGACGGAACTCGATTTATGCGTTCAGTTCAATGGGTACCTGCAGTTCTGCTGGGGGCGGCATTCGCCGCCCCCAGCCTTCCCGCGTATGCAGACGACAGCCAGGCGGTGATCCAGCTCTATCAACAGATCACCGGTCTGCAGCAGGAAATTCGTCAGTTGCGCGGCCAAAATCAGGAGCTGTCGCACGAGATCGATGACCTGCGCAAGCGTCAGCGCGAGCTGTATATGAATACGGATCAGCGGTTGCAGGCGCTTGAGGCTGCGGTTTCAGGTGGTGCAGGCGCATCGTCCGGTGCGGGCACGTCGGGTACGCCCGCCACAGGCGGCAACACGCCGATGCCGGTCGCGAAGACGGGACAGGCTGCCGCCGCCACCACCGCGCCGCAGGCACAGGCCGCGCCAGCGAGTAGCGGCAATAATGGCCTCGATGCCTACCAGCAGGCCTTCAATCTGCTGAAGAACAGCCATTATCATGAGGCCATCGATGCCTTCAAGACCTTCATCAAGCAGTATCCGCAGAGTCCATATGTGCCCAATGCGGCGTACTGGATGGGGGAGGCGCTGTATGTCGAGCAGCATTTCAATCAGGCGCTCGCGCAATTCCGCCTGGTGGTAAACCAATACCCGCAGAGCAACAAGGTCGCGGCATCGATGCTCAAGATCGGCTACAGCCAATACGAACTCAAGCAGTGGCCTGATGCGCGCAAGACGTTGCAGAACGTGGTGAACAACTATCCCGGTACCAGTGCGGCCCGACTGGCTGCCGATCGCCTGAGACGCATGCAGCGTGAAGGTCACTAGCCAGACACGCGCCGAGCCGGTCGCCGAGCCATCGGCACTCAACCGCCTGCGTATCACCGAGATATTCCTTTCCTTGCAGGGAGAGGCGCGCGACGTCGGCAGGCCGACCGTGTTCGTGCGGCTGACGGGGTGCCCGCTGCGCTGCCGCTACTGCGATACCGCATACGCCTTTTCCGGCGGCACATCCATGTCGGTCGAAGCGGTGCTGAAGGTGGTGGCGGAGCATGCAGTGCGCCACGTCACGGTGACGGGCGGCGAGCCGCTGGCGCAGCGGGCCGCGCTGCCCCTGCTCACGGCCTTGTGCGATGCCGGCCATGCGGTTTCGCTGGAAACCAGCGGCGCACTGGACGTGGCGGGCGTGGACCCGCGAGTGGTGAAGGTGATCGATCTCAAATGTCCCGATTCCGGCGAGGCGGGGAAAAACCGCCTGGAGAACCTGCGTCACCTGGGTCCGCATGATCAGGTCAAATTCGTGATCTACGGGCGTGCCGATTACGAGTGGGCTCGAAGCCAGCTCAAGGCATTCGATCTTGCGGCGCGCGTCGAGGTGCTGTTTTCGCCAGTGCACGGCGAGCTTGAGCCGGCGCTGCTGGCCGAATGGATATTGGCCGATCGCCTGCCGGTGCGTTTCCAGATTCAATTGCACAAATACCTATGGGGAGACACACCGGGGCGATGAACAAGGCTGTGATCCTGTTGTCCGGCGGGCTCGACTCCGCCACCGTGCTGGCCATCGCGCGCGCGGCCGGTTTCGAGTGCTATGCACTGAGTTTCGATTATGGCCAGCGCCATGCGGCGGAACTGCACGCCGCCCATGAGGTGGCAATGCGCGGCGGTGCGGCGGCGCATCGCGTGATCAAACTGGATCTCGGCGCGATCGGCGGTTCCGCGCTGACCGACGCAAGCATCGACGTGCCCGAATTGCCGGGCGAGGGCATTCCCGTGACATACGTGCCGGCGCGCAATACCGTGTTCCTCTCGGTCGCGCTTGGCTGGGCCGAAGTACTGGAGGCCCAGGACATTTTCGTCGGCGTGAATGCGGTGGACTACTCTGGATACCCGGATTGTCGCCCGGCCTTCGTCGAGTCCTTCGAGCGCTTGGCAAATGTGGCGACCAAGGCCGGCGTGGAAGGCCGACGGATCCATGTTCATGCACCGCTGATCGAGGACACCAAGGCGGAGATCATCCGACGCGGCATGGCGCTTGGGGTCGACTATGCGCAAACGGTTTCCTGTTATCAGGCGGATGATGCCGGCCGAGCCTGCGGCCGTTGTGACGCCTGCCGGCTGCGCGCGGCAGGCTTCGATGACGCTGGTGTGCCGGACCCGACCCGATACCAGGGCTGAAGGGCGCGGCGCATGCCGGAATAAAACATGCCGGAATAAAAAACGGGCCTGACGCATCCTAGTGTTCGCGATCGATCAGGCCGCAGGGCCGAGTGTGCCCTGCGCGACTACAATGAGAACTTATTTGCAGAGGGACGGCTAATGGATCTGACAACGACACAACAGGTCTTGCTCGGGGGGCTCGGGCTGGCAGTGGTCATGGGCGCGGTGGTGAACAAGACCAATTTCTGCACCATGGGCGCGGTATCGGACTGGGTCAACATGGGCGACACGGGACGCATTCGCGCCTGGATGTTTGCGATCGCGGTGGCGATCGCGGGCGTGCTCATCCTGCAGTGGACCGGTCAGGCCAACATGTCCATGGTCGCCGACAACAGCAAATCCTTTCCGCCATACCTGACCAGCTCGCTGGCGTGGCCGCGCTATCTGGTCGGCGGCTTTCTGTTCGGCGTCGGCATGACCTTGGGCAGCGGCTGCGGCAACAAAACCATGGTCCGGATCGGCGCAGGCAACATCAAGTCGCTGTTCGTGTTCGCGATGATGGGCGTTGGCGCCTATCTGATGATGTATACCAATTTCGGCTATCACGTCTTCCTCAAGTGGATGACCCCGGCCTTCATCGACGTCAGCAGTTTCGGAGCCAGCAACCAGGGCATCGGCAGCATTCTTGCGGCGATGTTCGGTATCCATTCGCCGCAGGTGGTCGGCTACGTGGTCGGCGTGCTCCTGAGTCTCGCGCTGATTGTGTGGGCGTTGCGCTCGAGCGATTTCCGCGGCAGTCGCGATAATGTGATCGGCGGTCTGATCGTCGGCCTCATCGTGGTCGGTGGGTGGTGGCTGACCGCCGGGCCTGTCGGTCAGCACTGGCTGAGCGACATCGAATTCATGGATACGCCGCCGGCGGCGCCGGGTGCGCAGTCGTTCACCTTCGTTTCGCCGAGTGGTCAGGTGCTGTATTTCCTCAGCGCGGGCTTCAAGTCCAAGCTCGTGACCTTCGGCATGATGGTGGCGCTGGGCGTGGTGCTCGGTTCCTTCCTGTACGCGTTGTTCACGCGCAAGCTGCGGCTTGAGTGGTTCTCCTCGGTGACCGATTTTGCTCGCCATATCGTGGGCGGCTTCCTGATGGGCGTGGGCGGCGTGCTGGGCATGGGTTGCACGATCGGCCAGGGTGTGACCGGTGTTTCGACTCTGGCGCTGGGCTCGTACATGACCCTGATCTCGATCATCTTCGGGAGCGCGCTGACGATGAAGATCGAGTACTACCGCATGGTCTACGAAGGCGAGGCCACCTTCTTCAGCGCGCTGGTCGCGGCGCTGGCCGACTTCCATCTGGTGCCAGGCAAGCTGCGCAAGCTCGAGGCGGTCTAGTCCGTTAGCCAGTCGGGCTGTTGCATGCCTCTGGTGCGCTCCGGGATTCCGGGGACGCGCCAGAGGCGTTATACTGCGCAGCTTGCTATGGGCCGTTAGCTCAGTTGGTAGAGCACCGGACTTTTAATCCGATGGTCGTTGGTTCGAGCCCAACACGGCCCACCATAAAATCAAAGACTTACGGCAACTCTCGAAAAGTCTCAAAGTCCTGCGGTACAATTTCGGTACACTTTGACCTGTACCGGAGTGTACCGTGGCGACCATCACCAAGACTCAAAGCGGCACCTGGAAGGCGATGATCCGCCGCCAGGGCTGGCCGACCACCATCAAGACGTTCCGCCTCAAACGCGACGCGGAAGACTGGGCACGCACCACAGAAGATCAAATGGTGCGAGGTCTGTACGTGCAGCGCAGCCATGGTGAGCGCATGACGCTCGACAAGGCGCTTGATAGGTATCTGCGCGAGGTCACGCCCACCAAGAAAAGCTCTACCGCTGCACGCGAAGCGCATCATGCCTTGCCATTGCGCGAAGCGCTTGGTCGGTATGCGCTTGCCGCCATCACGCCGGACATAGTCGCCGACTACCGCGACAAGCGCCTGGCAACCATCAGCCCGCAAACCGGGCGCCTTTTGTCGGCGTCCACCGTGCGCCTCGAACTGGCCCTGCTTGGGCATCTGTACTCGACTGCAATACGCGAGTGGGGTCTGGGGCTCACGATCAACCCCGTTCAGCATATCCGCCGGCCTAAGCCGAGCGAGGGCCGGAACAGGCGCTTGACGGGTGACGAGGAACGGCGGCTGCTGGCAGCCTGCGATGAGCATTCAAACCCCATGCTGGGCGCCGTAGTTCGCCTGGCGCTGCATACTGGCATGCGGCAGGGAGAGATACTGAGCCTCACCGCCGACCAGGTGGACCTTGACCGCCGCGTGGTTCGCCTGAGCATGACCAAGAACGGTTCGGCGCGCACTGTGCCTCTATCTCGTGCGGCGGTGGACGTGCTGCGGGACGCGCTGACGTGTCCACTGCGGCGGGGTTCGCCGCTGGTGTTCCCCGGCGAACCGAAGCGCGGGCAGGCCGGGCGGGAGAACCCCGAGCGCGGGCCGTATGTGATCAACCGTGTTTGGGCGCACGCGCTCAAGCGCGCGGGCATCGAGGGCCTGCGGTTCCACGACCTGCGGCATGAGGCCGTGTCCCGACTGGTGGAGCGCGGCCTATCGGATCAGGAAGTCGCTGCCATCAGCGGCCACAAGTCCATGCAGATGCTGCGGCGATATACGCATTTGAGAGCCGAAGACCTGGTGGAAAAGCTCGACTAAGGCCGTTTTTAGCGCCTCTGGCGCGTTTTCCTTGGTTTTGGCTACATCCCCTAGCTTAAATCGCTCAAAAGCGCTCATATGCGCTTACAGAGCGTTTCACGCGCTTTGCCCTCGCGGAGTATGCCCCTTGCAAAGGGTAGGGAAAGCTCGATGGCGTCCCCGATGTGGACGCTGGGCGTCCCTTATCGGGACGCTTTTGTCCCGTTTCGGGACAGATAAAGCGAAAATTGTTCAACTTTTGGACAATCCGGCGGTTCAGTGTCCACTATCGGGACGGTTTTGTCCCGTTTCGGGACACGGACAAAGAAAGGCCCGGCAGAGGCCGGGCCATGGTGTCAGCCCAAGCGGATGCCGACCGTCTCAACGGGGCCACTGATGGTCTGTCCATTCAACTGGAACCGGTTCCGGCTGTACTTCGCATACACGCCGAAGTAAGGCGTGAACCGCCATCCGATGCGTAACGCCTTTCGATCCCATGGCCCGCCATAGGCCGCCGCGTTGTGTTCCAAGGCCCTGCGCACGACCTCACGGGGATAGACCGAGCAGCCATCAATCGTTCCCTGGAACAGTTCCTCGAAGGCGATGACGCGGTGGCGATTGTCCAGCCAAAGCACCGCGAACACCTCGCGTTCGCGTGCCGACAGGTTCATCGTCACAAAGTCCCGTGCGGTCTGCGGGCTGTCGATGACGTTCTCTCGTTTCACACGCTCAGCGAGGATCTGCCGCGCCTGGTGGATGATCTCGTCCGGGCTGACGGCTCGTGCCATCTCATAGTTGCCCGCTGCATCCTGAACAAAACCGCCGAAGTCGATCGCTTGCTGGTTCATTGTCTTTGCCTCGCCTTTGGTCGGGCATGGGGTCATGCCGCGCATGGCTCCTGCCACGCTGGCGAAGCGCGGGGGTAGCAAAGGTCAAGGGCCGGGAGGGCCGGCTGGCGCGGCCCACACGACCGCAGGGAGCAGGACACGGGCCGGGCCGAAGGGCAAAGCGCACCCTTGACAGACGCGAGGGGCAGCGCCCCTTAGAGGGAGGGGTTATCGGTATTCTGCTGCGAGCCGCATCAACTCGGCTCTGATCTTCTTGTCGATCTCCACCGCCGCCAGTCCACGGAAGTACCCGCCCCTGGGAGCGGGGCGGGACAGTTCTGCCTCCACGAGATCACGCACGGCGCCTGGAGGGATGGTCTTGGGCACGGTGGTTGCCGGCGGGGCTTCTCTTGGTTGGTCAATGGAGGCAAAGAGATCCTGCACGCCTGCCATGGCCTCAGCGGTTATCCTTGCCTTTTCTGCCTTGTTCATTTTCATCTTCCTCAAGAAACGTGGGTAATAAAAACAACCCAAGGGGGATCGCCAGCCATGTGAGCGATACGCCTGCCCATAGCAAGCCGACCAGCAAAGCCATGGCGATGCCCTCTATCCATCCGCTGAGTCTTGATGTCATGGGTATCTCCTTGCGGCTGGGATGACGCATGCGGCCGTCTGCCGCGCCCATCCCAGGATGTGCTGGGCACCATCCAGGAGGGGGAGGTGGTGGACTGCCGACCACCACCACGCCCAGCCGCCCAGCACCAGCAGCGCCAGCAGGATCGGCAGCCAGAGCGCGCGCGCGATGGCGAAGCCGGCGCCCCATAGCAGCCCGCGCACGAGATCGAGAATAAGCCCCGCGCCCATGGCTACAGCCCAAAATCCAGGTCACGATCCATGGCCTTGCCCTTGTTGGGATCATGGTGGCCGACAGCATGGCTGATCTGGTCCGCCTTGGTCGCGCCGCTCGGCGGCTCGGGCTGCTTGATGAGATCAGGCGGGGTAGGTTTCAGCCGATCCGCCGGCTGATGTTCCGGCCGCGTCTGCTGATTGGGTTTTTCACTGTCGCTGCTCATGCCCATGTCGTTCACCTCTCTATCTGTTGTTCGCGGCCGCGCTCGCGGCTCGCCTCTCTTGCCGCCTGGCGCTCGGCCTGGCGTTCCTGCTCCCGATCCTTCGTCATCTGTCGCACGTCCTCGATGCCATCTCTGCGATCCTGACGACCTGCCGACATGCCTTCCTTGGCGGCGGTGGCGGCGCGTTCCGCCATCCAGCGTTCGAGCCGCGCCTCAGCGGCGTTCAGGGCTTGAGACGGGATAGATTCCTTCCAGTCATTTGCACGCGCCGCATGTTCGGCGGCTCGCTCATAGTGGGTGGCCGCACGATCTTCCTGCTTCGCCGCCTGCTTCTCGTCCCTGCGGGCCTCCCGCTCCGCGTCCTTCACGACCTGCCGGTATTCGTCCGGGAGACAGTCGCGCTTGTGGTCCGCGTGCAGGCGCACGCCCTCCGCCTGTCCGTGCGCGGCACGGGCCATGTCGCGAAGTTCCGCTGCACGATCCTTGTCTGGCTCGCTCTCGGCCTGCCGTTCGAGATGCCGCCCCTGCCTGTGCAGGTCGGCCGCTGCTTGGTAGTCCTTAAGACACTCGACCGCCATACGCTCTGAGGCCTTGTCCGCCTGCCGCGCCTCGATCTCGGCGGCGGCATTGATCGCTTTCTCGTCCCAGCCGGTCGGCTGATGCCGTTCGTGCGCTTCGTCGCGGTCGCGCTCCGTGGCGCGCTCACGATCATTACCGTGTTCGCGCTCCGGCATTTGATCGTTTCGCTCGCGGTCACGGTCGATGGCCGGGGCTTCATAATCCAGAGTGGATTCCTTCTGCCTGCTCACGCTCATGGCCTCCACCACGTCCCTAAAGCGCTCAAGCTTCTCGTCGGCAAGGCCGGTCTGCGAGCCACCCTCGCGGCCTATCTGATAGTCCGCGTATCGGTCAAGGTGATCGCGCACGGCGGCGAAGCTGGCGCGTTGCTCGTCAGTCAGCGCCGGCGCTTCACCACGGGCGGCGAGATCGTCCGCCCAGGACAGCATCCGCTCTGTCGGCGGGGTCTTGTCCTCGATCTTCTTTGTTTGCGCTTCGGTGGTCACCCACTCAGTGCTTTCCTTTGCGCGCGAGGCCATGACGTAGCTCATTTCGCGGTGGATGGAATCGCTGGTGGCGTAGGCCACGACGCGCTCCACCGTCGCGCCCTGCGAGCGGTCAGCGGTGATGGCATAGCCGTGGCGCAGATCCTGTTTCTCGGGGTCGATCAGCTTCACGCTCTCGTCCCGATCCAGTTTTACCGCTACGCCTCTTTCGTCCACGCCGACCACGGTTCCGAGATCGCCGCGTCGGAGGTCCGACGCGTAGTCGTTCGTGCCTGCATACAGCGCACGGTCGCCGGGGGCATACTCCGTGCGCTCGGTACTCGTGCGCATTTGCTTGGTTTCTGGATCTAAGCCAAGCTCACGGACGGCTTCAAACGTCTGCCCGTTTTGCAGTTCGCCGCCATTCTTAAGCGCCGCTCTGACGGCCTGGTTTATGTCGCTTACTCTCTGGTTCGTCGATGCCAGAGCAAGCGTTTTTTCTTTGCCGACCTCCTGCGCCGCATCCACCCACTTCCGCGCGATCTCCTTGACGGCCGCGCGGTGGTTTTTCTCGATGCTGACCTGGCCCTTGTCGATGAAATGCAACAGCGCCTGCGCACTCTCACCCTTGCTCATGCTGCGCACTGCCTCACGGTCGCCTGCGTCGCGCTGGCGGTGGATTTCTTCCAGCCGGACATGGCCGACGCCTTTCTCAGCATCTGCCAGATGGCGAAAAACCGCGCCCGGCCCGACTGGCTGCATTTGCTTGTGATCGCCCAGCATGATCACCTTCGCGCCGGACTGGTCGGCTGCTTGGGTGAGGTCGTGCATGAGTCGCGAATCGGTTTTGCCCATCTCATCCGCGACGATCACGGTGCGCTCGTCGAGCCGGGTTTTGCCGCGCTCGATTTCGCTCAGCAGTCGATGAATGGTCTTGCTTTCCATGCCCGCCGATTGACCTAGATCCGCCGCCTGCTTTCCCTGCGGCGCGACGCCGATCACTGTGTAGCCCGCATCCTCATATGCCTGACGCACGGCGTTCATGGTGGTGCTCTTGCCGGTTCCTGCGTCGCCCACGAGGATCTGTATTTGGCCCCGCCCGGTGGTGAGATATTCGAGCGCCTTTGCCTGCTCGTCGCTCAGTGCGTGCCCTGCTGCCGCTTCGGCTTTCGCCCGCGCCTGGGCGACGGTCTCCGGGGTCAGCGTCCAGTCTGTTTTGAAGCGCCCGGCTTGCGCGGTTTCCATCGTTTCGCGCTCTTTCTGGACCAGTTCGGGGGTGCTGTAGCGCGTCGTTCCGTCAGGCGCGCGGAGGATCACGCATTCAGCCAGCGTGTCGTGAAAAAGCTCTCGCGCATCTTCTCTACCACGGCCCATGCCTTGGGCGGCGACCAGTGCGGCGTATTCGAGATCCTTTTCAGTGAAAACGGCTTTGTTCTGCGTCACGATTTCTTGCACGAATTCCACCGATGCCCGACGCTCTGCTGGGGGGATCGGTTCGCCCGCGCCACGCGCTTTATCTGCATCAAAGCCGTGCTCGGCGGCTCGTGCTTTCCAGCGTTCGCGGAGTTGGTCAATATCTTGGTTGTGGTCTTTCGCCTTTCGAGTATCCAGCGCCGCCGCCTGTGCGGCCTTTGCGCCTGAAACGCCGCGCTCGGCCATGGCTTCGAGGATCTGTTCGCGTCGGGTGCTTGATGCTTTTTCGAGCGACTGCGGAACGTCCGAGATCCGGAAACTCTCCCCATCGCGTTCGGTGGCAAAACCGGCTTCTCGCAGCTTCTCATCGAGATGAATTCTGTACGCCGCACCCATGATCTTTTGATGCTCGTAGAGACTGCGGCCGTCCAGGGTTCCCCATGTGCCATCGGCTCGCGCCGCGACGTTCATGATCGTTGCGTGGGTGTGCAGATCTTCGTCCAGTTCTCTCGACGTACCATGCCGCCACATGGCTGCGACCATGCCGACTTTTTCAAATTCCGAGCCGCCCTGGCCGCGTCGGGTGCTGATGAAGCGCTCTTGCATTTCTGCGAGCGTTTGGCGCACAGCTTCATCGTGCGCACGCTCGACGGTGGCGCGCGTTTCTTCGTCGCCGACGGCCCAGACATTGCTCACGCTTTTTGGTGCGGAAAACGTGCAGTCGTACAGCGCGACCCTGTCGCGCTCACCCGCGTTTTGCACGAGTGCTTCACCTGTTTCTGGGTGGTATCCATCCGCCAGCGCGTGGAAGTCAGCAACCGCTACAGCGCCGGTCAGGCCCATCGCTTCCGCGCCCTCGCCGAACCATTCGCCGGCCGCGTCTTTGGAATAGTAATCTTCGCGCTCGGCCTCGCCGCCGGCGCGGTGCGCGTCGGTCTGTAGGTGGGCGTAGTACGATTTGGCCGTGCCCGCGTTGCGGGCCGAAACGCTCATCATTCGTCGAGTTCTCCCGATGCATGGGCAAGGGCCGCAATCTCTTTTCTCAGCGGCTCTTTCCGGCCCATGTCGACCTGCGGCATGATGCCGTGGGCGATCACGCGGGACAGGCTGCCGGCGATCTTCTTGGCGACTTTTTCATCCGGGGTCGGCAGGTCTCGGAGGGCGGACATGATCTCGCGCTCCATGTCTGCGACGGCCTCCGCCGTATCCTTCATCGCTTCCTTGATCATCATCGCCAGCCCCTTTCGATGGGCTTCCAGCAAGGCCTCCTGAGTGCGCCGCCATTCGTCGATAATCGTGCCGCGCATCACGGCTGCACGGAGTTTTTCCGAGTCGGTTTCGCCTGGGAATTTTTGCAGAGCGGCGAGGCCGCTGGCGTCAAGGCGCACACCCACCATTTTGCTAGTCATCGCTCAAATCCTTGCCGCCTAGAACGTCTGCCATTGCCCTGCGCACCTCATCCGTGATCACTGGTCGCAGTGAATGAATCTCGCGCGCTACGCCGTCGAGAATTTCATCCGCCAGCGCGCCCTGGACGAGCGCGGCGTGCACGCGATCCGAGTCCGTTTTGCCGGGGAATTTGCGCAGCGCCATTTCCATGCCTGGGCTAAGTCGCACTGAAATCGTCTTGGTTTTCATCTTCGACTTCCTCGCTTGTTTCTTCGCCACGATCTTCTCCCGGTTCCTGAATTACGCAAGCGGATTCCAGTTTCTGGACAAGTTCGCGGAACGCGGCCTCAAGTTCAGAATACGGGATGTCCAGCTTGTCGATTCCGGCCTTAACGGCCGCCCTGGCAATCGCCTGTTTCCGCTGTTCGCGCTCGCGTTTCTCCGCTTCCTTCGCGGCCTTTTTCAGCGATTCGATTTGCATCAGCAGTCGTTCGGATTTGCTCATCGTCTTTGCGTTCATCGTGTTAACACCTATTTTGCTGTCAATTCAATGGCTTAGATGGATTTAGCCCTGCACCTGTTTTCAGGGTGTTAACAGCCGCAAGCCGCGCCAGTACTGGCTTTGCGGGTTGCGGTGTTTGCACGGAAGGTGCAGGGGTGTGAGGAAAACTCGGCCGCGCCAGCGGCCGGGTTTTCCGACCCGAATTCCGGGGTTTTGGTTTGAGTTTCAGTGCTGCGGTTCATGGTTGATCACGAACAGGATTTGAAGCACGAGACCGCGGAAAACTTCCCGAATTTCGGCCTCAATGTCCGCATCACGAATCACCGGTCCGAGACATTCCTGCGCGCGCTCCTTGGTCCAAAATCCGTCGATCGCTGTCGCATGATCGACGCACCGGGCGAGCACTTTTTCCAGCAGCTTCGTGACGTAAAAGAAATCAAGTTCCACACCCGCCATTAGCTCCCGAGCCGCGATCACATTCGCGGGTGCGGGCCGTTCGTTGTCAGCGTCCGCCGCCGCCTGTTTTGCCATCTGCGCCTCAAGACCCTCGACGCTCATTCTGATCTTGGGGTCCCAATCTTCGCGATCTTCCGGCGGCACCTGGGTCAGTAGATACCAAAGATTTTCATCGCCGGTGGGTGTGTTTCCGTCGTTCCATTCAGTCATCTTCATTCTCCTTTCGGGATTTTCAGGTCGTACTTCGACTCGAGGATTTGGAGATCCTGAGTCCACTTATGCCGCGATCTTTCGCGGCAAATCTTCATTTCCTGATCGATGTACTTTCGTGCGGTTTCAGCGTCCCACTGATTCAGTTCAGCCAGTCGCTTCATCGCTTCCTGCTCTTGCCCTTTCTGCGCGGCATGGCCAAGGTGTTTTGCCTGATGGCAGGAAGGGCAAAGGGCTTGCAGTCGTTCTAGTTTTTGCACCTTGGCTTGATCGTCATAGCTCCACACCTCATGCGTTTCCACCGGCCATTTGTCGCCCACACCTCCGCAGATTTCGCACACGCCGCCAGCTTCGGCAGCCGTGCGCTTTTGGAGGCGCTGCCACTGATCAGCAGTGAGGATATGTCTCAGGTTTTCGCCCGCGCATGTTGCGGGGATGAGTTCGAGTGACAGCCCCGGCGCGACGATCTTTTCGTCGGGCGCAGTGCTCTCCTGCTGCACTTCCTTCACCACCGGCGGCGGCGCTTTCTGCGCTGCGGCACGGGGGATGAATGAGGGCACCGCAGGCTCTTTGTGAGTGATACCAATCGACACTTTTGCCAGTGGATAATCACCCGCCAGTTTCAAATATCCCACCCGATCCGGCAGGCATTGCAGTTCACTCGGCAGCACGGCGCGCTCGATCACCACATGCTCTGATGTGCTCGACCCACTTGGCCCATGGCTGCTGTGCTCGCGACTGATCTGGTGCTCGCCGAGCGCCCTACTCATCGTGTCGGCCGTCTCGGGATCAGGCGACCTTAAAATCACTTGACTGGATAGGCACGACAGCAGGACGGTCGCGCCCTCACGGCCATAGACTTGTCGAAGTTGCGCGACAGATTGCAGGCCCAAAATGGCGCGCAGGCCATATTTCCGCCCGTTGGTCAGTGCGTCGGACAGCGCCTGCACTTTGCCCAAAAGCGCGACCTCATCCAGCACCAGCCAGATTCGCCGTTCACGGCTAGGTTCCAGATCGAGGATGGCCGACACCGCTTCGCCGAGCCATGCGCTTATCAGCGGTGCCATGGCCGCGCGTTGGCTGTCCTTATAGGGCAGCCACAGCCAACCCGAGCCGCCTTCTATCCATCGCCGAATCGACCACGCATCCGCGCCCGCATCCGGCGGTAAAAACCTGTACGCGGGGAGAGCCGATCCGATGATGCCGCGCACCGCCGACAACATTTTTGCGGCGCCGGTATCGAAAAGCGTTTGAGCAGGGAGCCCCTGGACTATCGCTTCGATTTCATCGCTTTTGGCGACGGTCAAAAGACGCACAAATTTCTCATTTGCCGCGCCACCAGACTCCCACAGCCTTTCCAAAATTGCGGCCACAAGGCCTTGCGAGTATTTCTGCCACTCTGCTGCGTCGCCGCTTGTTTCAATATCGGGAATGATCGACTTCGCCACTCTGTCCGCGTCTTCCTGACCGCGCATTTCCGAGAAAGGCGACCACGGCACCGACCGCTGGTCCAGCGGCGCAAGGATGGTGTCGCCTTCGCGCCACCACCGGCTCATATATTGCCCGCCGGGGTCAGCCATGATCACGCGGTCGCCGCGCTCACGAATTACGTCTAGATTCGCGCTGATCGCCTGGCTTTTGCCCGTACCTGTGCTGCCTGCGATCAGGAAGTGCAGCGGCTCCAAACTCGGCGGCACGGGCACGCCGCCGATCTGGATTCGGTCGCTGCGCGGGCGGGGTTTCTGAGGTTTCTGCCAGGGCCACATTTCAGTCTTGCTCCCGAGTCATCGCCGCCAGATCTTCGGCCGTAGCGGCCTTGCTGCCGCGCTTGTGTTCCTCCTCAGCGCGACCGATGCCGAGCGCCTTGGCGATGCGGTGGCGGTAAAAGAAAGCGACCAAAGGCGAGAGCAGGATCAATCCATAAATAATCGAGAGAGCATCAGTTCCCAGCCCACCCAGGGTAGGAGGGTGGGCGATCAGATTCTGGACTGCGCCTATCGAGACCAGCACATCCCAGGCGATCAATGGCGCGCGGATCGCCCATCTGAGACTGTCCGCAAAATTCGCCGTTTGCCGCCAGATCGCGCGATTCGCGAGGGCCAGAAGCCCCGCGCCCACAAAAACCCAACCGCCGACGCCGGCGGCCGTGACCGCACCAGCAAAAAAGGCAGCGCCACCTCTCAAAACCAATCGAAAAATTTCCTTGGTCATTTCACTTTCTCCGTCATTTTTCTCAACTGTTCCGCCGTCGCGGCGCGTGCGCCGCGTTCGGTTTTCTGCGAGCGTTTTCTGCTTGGCATCCGCCATGCCCACACAAAAAGCCATGCGCCTGTCACCATCAGCACCCCCGCCACCCAGGGCGAAAAGATCGCCCATGCGGGGAAGCGGCCGCCCTCGTGCAGCCACGTCATCAGGCCCCGCCATTCACGATCATCCATTACCCAATGCAGGCAATAGATGGTCATGGCGACCGCCGCCGTCGCGCGGATGGACCAGCGCAGGGCGACTTGGCCGGCCGAATCGGTTTCGGTGATGCGTCCCATCAGCCCTCATCCTCTATCTGCCGCGTGCCACGGCACTCAGGGAAGCGGCGGCAGCCCCAAAAGGCGCCATTCCTGCCCGAGCGCCGTTTCATGTGTCCGTGGCCTTCGTCATCCGGGCAGAGCGGAGCCAGGTTTTCTTGAGACGGTGGCAGGCTTTGGTCTGCAAGATCAAAAGTCGCTTCGCAGTCAGGGCATTTCAAAAACGCGCCGAACTTGGCGCCTTCGATATATTCCAGTGACGCTTGTCCGCACTCAGGACACGTCAAATCCGGCACGGCTTCCTTGGTGATCTGCGTCGTTTTGGGCTCGCCGCCATCGTCTGAATAGATCGCACCGCACTCATCCTCGCCATTCAGGCAAAGCCAGTAAAACCGCTGTTTTTTGGAGGACCACACGCGCTTGAGATCATCCCCGCAGCGCGGGCAAGCCGCGCGACGGATCTCGGGTTTTGTCCGCTCATCCATGGCTGCCTCCCACAACGCGAAACCGCTCGCCGGTCTGCTTCACATCCACCCTCTCTCCCGAGCTAAGGGGGATGCCAGACGGGTTTTGGGCCACCACTATTCTCCCGGAGTCCAGGACTATTTGAGCTGCGCGATCACCCACCAAGGACACAGTTCCATGTCTAACTACCGCCTCGCCGCGCGGCGGGACGTAGGGAGCGGGAGGGAAGATGTCCACTGTGGGAATAGTCTTGGAAGACTGGCTAGAGACAACCCAGCCCCCAGCCAAGGTCAGGCCTCCCAGGACGCCCGCGCCGATCAAGACCAACGTCCTTTTATTCATTTGCCCCTCCCTTGGCCTTCTCCTGCGGCATTGGGAAAACTCGCGCGCGGCCGCGGGGGGAAATGGTGATGCCAACCGCTTCGCCTGGGTGAAGCAGTGGCCCTTGCTCGACGACAGTCAAAAGCCGTCCGCTTCCAGCGAGCTGCACCGTCACCTGCTGGGCCGGGCCGGTCGCCTGACTCTCCACGGACTGCCCGACGATCCCGCCAGCGATGGCTCCGACCGTGCCGGCCAGGGCTTGGCCCAGGCCGCCCGAGCCGTGCGCCAGAGCCGCGCCGCCGATGCCGCCGATGGCGGCTCCGGCCATGCTGCCTACCCCGGCGCGCGGGGCCTGGATGTGCACCACACGATCATTCACCACGACGCCTGTCAGGGTTTGCATGGCTTGCAGTCCACCCTGGTACTCATCCGCCCGGTAGCTCGCGCATCCACTCACCAGCAGCGCGGCAAGCACGGGGGTTACTAAAAACATTTTCTTATTCATGTCATTCACCACCTATTTGATATGACGGAATCCACGTCATAGAAAATCACGAGAAGATCGGTGCGAGCAGCATTGCCAGCCCGATCACCGCAGCCCATCCCCAACCGCGCGCGCGGGGGGTATGGGTGATATGCGTCACCTGCCGACACGGCCCGCCATGCAGGTGCCACCAGCGCAAATTTCTGATTTTCAAAATCTCCAAAAATCGCGCCCACGGCCCCCACAGCATCATTTCTTGCTCTGCGTCGTACCGCCCCTGCCTGGACTTCTCCACGACCCGCTGGATCACGGGGTGGACGGGTCCTCGCTGGCTTGCCAGCCACTGGTCGAACGCGTCCGCGCGGTCGCCGGGAGTGGGAAGGTTTTGGTAAAAATCCGTGCGGTAGAACGCCATGACGAAACCCTCAAAAATTACCTAAAAATTACCTACTGCCATTTTCCAGAATTTCCGAATAACGCAAGTCCCGCCCGGTTTTGCCGGGCGGGTTGGCTGTTAAAATCGCATCCGCACGCCCATCTCCACCTGCATGTCTTTGCCGCCGTCCACGTCTGCGGCGGTGGCAGTGACCACCGCACCGTCCGGCACCTTCCACGCACCAGACACGGCCACCACCTGCGAGGCATAGCTGTCTCCCACCAGCCGCGCCGGGCCGACCGGCTGATAAGCCAGGGGAATCTCGCTGCCGCCCGGCAGGCGCTGGGCGGAGACCTTCGCATTCCACCGCGGGGCATGGATGACCAGAGAGGCGACCACCCCGCGCGCACGGGGAGCGGCCGGGCCTTGCGGCTGGATTTCGCCCACGCTGGCGGACAGATAATCCATGCCTATCAAAGGGATGTAGCGCACGCCGGCCGACACCGTCACCGGGGCCTGTACTTGCTCAAGACGCCAGCCCGCGCGCCGGGCCTGGGCGAAGCCGTCCGCCAGATCGAGGCGCCCGGTGAAGCCCAGCCCACCCAGGGCCTTGGCCTGCTGGGTGATCGTCAGGGTCGGTGAGATCGACCCGGACAGGCCTCCATTGAAGCCGCTGCCCAGGTCCACCAGCGGCAGATAAGCAAAGCCAATCGTTCCGTTGACAGTCGCATCGGCCGATCCCTGAGCCGACCGGCGGGAAGGGGGCGGGGTAGTGGTGCCGGTCAAAAACACCACTCCGGTCAGGCATCGAGGAGGACAGGAGCTAAGGGAGGGAGGAGCAGAAAAGCTCTTGATGGTGCTGCCCACTCGCGCCCAGGGGCCAAAGGAGGGATTTCCCCAGGTCTGAGAAAACACCGCACCCTGGCTGGCATCGCCAGCGAAAATTGAAACGTGGTCGGTCGTCCCAGCATGCGCGGCGGGGATGGCAGCCGCCATGGCGGCGGAGGCGACGAACATTTGAAGATTTTTCATTTTTTGGCTCCTTAATAATTTCATTCATGCAGCAGGTTTAACCAGCTGTCTGAACTGATTATTTAAGAAGCGAGCACGCGAACAAATCCCCTATTTGCTAACGCCTGCAAACGAGTTTTTAAGCGTGTATTAAAGTGGGTTAAAGCGGGGTTTAGCGGGAAATTTTTTGAAAAATATTTGGGCGATGGGCGCGCTGGCGCACCAATGTTCAGCCGAGATTTTGTCCTTGGCAGGAAGCACCTAGCTCGACGATCATCGCTGTGACCGTCAGGGGAAAGAAATCACGGCCTATCCACGTCAACAGCAGCATGATTGACACCACATACGCAGGGACAGGACATGCTGGGGACAATATGGCCGACAGCGGACAGGGAGGTAGACGCTTTCTCGATCAACACTAGAATGAATGAAGGCCGCGAAGAACGAGGACTCGGGCTGCCTCGGGCTGTCTCGGACTGTGCTGCCTCGCTGCCGTGAGCAAACGTCGTTTGATGTATCCTTGGCGCCCTTAGACACATAGAGTCAACCGCCAAGGGGATGCGCAATGGACGAAGCGGCACGGCCAGATTCCATCGATGCAGTTCTGGATAACTTACGCGCTCGATCCCATGACGAACTCCACAAAGGCAAGCTGTTTGAACGCCTGATCGTCCAGTACCTCAAGACCGACCCGACCTATGCCAACACGCTCGCCCACGTCTGGACCTGGGCGGAGTGGCCGCAACGTCCCGCCGACTGGAAAGCCGACAACACCGGCATCGATCTGGTCGGCCAAACGCACGAGGGCACCTTCTGGGCGATCCAGTGCAAGTTCTACGACGCCGGCTCGACGCTCGACAAGGCGCACGTCTCGTCCTTCCTCGCCGACAGCGCCAAGGTCTTCACCGTTGACGGCATAGAGCAGTCCTTCGCCTACCGGCTGTTCGTCAGCACAACGGCTCGGCTGGGCAAAGGCGCGGAAGGCGTCATTGCGGATCAACCGAACTTCGGCATTCTGTATCGCGAAGACCTCGCGGAAGCCCCCGTCGATTGGTCAGAGCTGGATGTCCTCAAACCGGAGCAGATGAAGCGCCGGACGCGCAAGCACCTGCGCGAGCATCAGGAGGAGGCCATCCGCGAAACCGTGGACGGCTTCGCCGGGCTTGATCGGGGCAAGCTCATCATGGCCTGCGGCACCGGCAAGACCTTCACCGCGCTGCGTCTGAACGAAACCGTTACGCCCGATACCGGCCTGACGCTGTTCCTTGCGCCCTCCATCACCTTGGTATCGCAGACCCTGCGTGAATGGTCAGCCGAAGCCGAACAGCCCTTCGATGCCTTCGTGGTGTGCTCCGACTCGCGCGTGGGCCGCGAGGAAGAGGACATCAAGACGGCGGAACTGGCGTATCCGGCCACCACGGATGCGCGCCGGCTGGGCCGCGCCATCGTTCAGGCTGGGCAACGCCACACGCGCCGCCGTGTGGTTTTCTCCACGTACCAGTCGATTCAGGTCGTCATCGACGCGCAGCGCAGCGGCGGTCTGCCGGCCTTCGATCTGGTGATCTGCGATGAGGCCCACCGAACCACCGGACTGACGCTTCCCAAGGAAGATGCGTCCGATTTCGTGAAAGTCCATGACAATGCCGTGCTGCGGGCCAGCAAGCGCCTCTACATGACGGCGACGCCGCGCATCTTCGCCGAAGCGAGCAAAACCAAAGCCGGTGAGAAGAACGCCGTACTCTATTCCATGGACGATGAGGCCACTTTTGGCACCGAGTTCTATCGCCTGAGCTTCGGGCAGGCCGTGCAGCGCGACTTGCTGGCCGAGTACAAGGTGCTGATCGTCGCGGTGGACGAAGACCGCATGGCATCGGTCGCCAACAGTTTCAACAACGCCTACAAGATCGACGAGAAAAATGCCGTGGACATCGACTTTGCCACGCGCATCATCGGTAGCTGGAAGGGGTTATCCAAGCAGGGCCTGAAAGTCATCGACGATGGCGAAGTCAGCGATCTGGAGGAAGACACCGCGCCGATGCGCCGGGCCGTGGCGTTCTCAAAGTCGATCAAGGCGTCCCATGAGGCCACGAAAGTCTTTGCCGATCTGGTCAGGCTCTACCGCCAGGAGCACGAAGACGACGACAGCATGGTGAATGCCACATTACATCATGTGGACGGCACCATGAACATGGCCCGGCGCAAGGACGAACTGGACTGGCTCAAGGATGAACCCGACGCAGGCCAGTGCCGCATCCTGTCCAATGCCCGGTGTTTGTCCGAAGGTGTGGACGTGCCGGCGCTCGATGCCGTGGTGTTCTTCGACACCCGAGAATCCATTGTGGACATCGTGCAGTCGGTCGGCCGCGTCATGCGCAAAGCGCCCGATAAGCAGTATGGGTACATCATCCTGCCGGTCGCGATCCCGACAAAAAAGGTCAAGGACTACAACAGTTATCTTGAGAGTAATCCGCAGTTTAAGGGCATCTGGAAAGTCATCAAGGCGCTGCGGGCGCATGATGAACGCCTGGTCGATGAAGCGGAGTTCCGGCGGCGCATCAAGGTCATTGGGCGAGGCAAAGGAGGCAAAGGCAGCGAGGGAGGCGGCGGGCAGCTTCCGCTGGACATTCCTCTTGTTCCTGTCGAGGACATCCAGCAGGCCGTGTACGCCGCGATCCCGCGCAAGCTGGGCGACCGTGAGTATTGGGCCGAATGGGCCAAGAGCGTGGCCCAGATCGCCCACAGGATCACCCAACGCATCGAAAAGCTGATCGAGCGGCCCTACAGCAACGGGCGCAAGGCGTTCAACGCCTACCTCAAGGGGCTACGCAAGAACATCAATCCCGGTATCTCAGAGGAAGAAGCCATCGAGATGCTGGCCCAGCACATCATCACCCGCCCGGTGTTCGATGCACTGTTCGAGGGACGCGGATTTTCGGACGACAACCCCATCTCCCAAGCCATGCAGCGAATCATCGATCACGTCGATGATCATGGCGTGGACAGCGAAACGGACGATCTGGAACGGTTCTACGATAACGTGCGCGGCCGCGTGGCGCTCGCCAAGAGCGACAAGTCTCGTCAGGAAATCATCAAGAACCTGTACGACACCTTCTTTAACAATGCCTTCCCACGCATGGCCGAGCGGCTGGGCATCGTCTACACGCCTATCGAGCCGGTGGACTTCATTGTTCACAGCGTCGAGGCTGTCCTGAACAAGCACTTCGGCATTAGCGTATCGTCGCCTGACGTGCAGATCATCGATCCCTTTGTGGGAACGGGCACGTTCATCGTGCGCCTGCTGCAATCTGGTCTTATCAAGCCAGACGACATAGAGCGCAAATATCGGAACGAACTACACGCCAATGAAATCGTGCTGCTGGCCTACTATGTGGCAGCGGTCAATATCGAGACGGCCTATCACGGCGTGAGCGGCAAGAATGCGCCGTTCGATGGCATCGTGCTGACGGATACGTTCCAGATGTACGAGGCTGATCAGAGTGATCATCTGGAGGGTGGGTTCTCCAGAGAGAACGCCGAGCGGGTTGAACGGCAGAAGAAGCAGCCCATCCGGGTGGTGATCGGCAATCCGCCGTATTCCGCCGGACAGACAAGCGCCAACGATAACAACCAGAATCAGGCATACCCGAAGCTGGATGAGCGTATCCGCGTAACCTATGCGGCACAGTCGTCTGCGATAAACAAGAACAGCCTCTACGCATCCGAAATCAAGGCGATGCGCTGGGCCTCTGACCGTATCGGCAAGGAGGGCGTGGTCGCCTTTGTGACGAACGGCTCCTTCATCGACGGCAACACGGCAGATGGACTGCGCAAGCGCCTGACACAGGAATTCAGCCATCTGTATGTGTTTAATTTGAGAGGAAATCAGCGCACTGCTGGTGAACTTTCTCGAAAAGAAGGCGGCAAGGTGTTTGGGTCGGGTTCACGCAACACGGTAGCGATTATCTTGATGGTGAAAAACCCTGCGCATACCGGCCCATGTGAGTTGTTCTATCGAGACATCGGTGATTATCTGGATCGTGAAGAAAAGCTCAGCCGCATTGCGGACTTTGGCAGCGTCGACAAGGTGCCGTGGACGCGCATCACGCCGAATGAGGCGGGTGACTGGATCAATCAGCGGAATCCGGAGTTTGAGGGGTTCGTGGCGCTTGGAGACAAGAGCGACAAAGACGCTGCAACGATCTTCGAGACATACTCGCGTGGAATCTCAACAAGCCGCGACGACTGGGCCTACAACTTCTCGCGTGTGGCGCTTGAGAGCAACATGCGGCGAATGATCGACAACTATAACACCGAGGTAGACCGCTACGCTGCCGCATGTGCTGGAGCGACGGAAAAGCCGGATGTCGATACCATCGTGGACAGCGATCCAAAGCGGATCAAGTGGTCGCGTGGCTTGAAGTCCGATGCCGAACGTGGACGGAAATACGACCTTGAGCAGAACTCTGTTGTGATGAGTATTTATAGGCCGTTTACGAAAGCGTGGTCGTATTTCAATCGTCGCCTGAACGACATGGTGTATCAGATGCCACGCCTATTCCCAACACCGCGTCACCAGAATCTGGCGATCTCAGTATCTGGCGTTGGAGTAACCAAGGATTATTCGTGCTTGATAGTAGATTGTGTTCCAGACTTGAATCTGATTCAGGCAGGTCAATTTTTCCCTCTATATGTCTACGAAAAAACGGACAAAGATAGACCATCCGGCGATTCAGACCTGTTCCAGCAGCAGGATGACGCCGTCCCAGACAGTGACGGCTACGTGCGCCGTGATGGAATCACAGACGAAGCCCTGGAAGCCTATCGCAAGCATTACGGTGACGACTCGATCACCAAAGAAGACCTGTTCTATCACGTCTACGGACTGCTGCACTCGCCGGAGTATCGGCAGCAGTATGCCGCCGACCTCAAGCGCATGCTGCCCCGTATTCCTAAGCCTGCCAGCATCGAGACGTTCAGGGCATTTGCCTCGGCGGGCCGCAAGCTGGCCGACCTGCACCTGAACTATGAAACGATTGAGCCGTGGCCGCTGGAAGAGCGCTACAAACAGAAGCAGCACGGTCTGCTGGATGCTCCTGAACAGCCGAATTACCGCGTGGCGAAGATGCGGTTTCCCAGCAAGAAGGACAAATCCAAGATCATCTACAACAGCGAACTGACCCTGGAAGGCATCCCGCCAGAGGCATTCGAGTATGTCGTCAACGGCAAGTCCGCGATTGAATGGGTGATGGAGCGCTATCAGGTCACGACAGCCAAGGACAGCAGTATCAAGAACGACCCGAACCTGTGGTGTGACGAACACAACGATCCGCGCTACATCGTCGATCTGGTCAAGCGGGTAGTGCGAGTGAGCGTGGAGACGCAGCGGCTTGTTAAACGCCTACCGAAGTTAGACGAAAACTTAAGAGAAAGATGACTAAACATGTCAATTATCAATCAAACTAATACGGTTCAGCGTCAGCGTCAGCGGCCTCGCGTTTGCGTCGCAGAACTTGCGTCGGGCACCGGCAGCCGCCGCGCCGCGATCTTTGTTTGTTTTTGGCTTTGGAGCAATACACCAGGCGCAAAAAAGGCCGGTGTATCCCGGCCACGTTTTCGTTTTTCGTCGTTATGATGCTAGTCGCTTGGGCGATTTTCTAGGCGTGTCTTCAGATGCTCGCCAGTCAGGTCCTCGATGTCTTCGCACCACGTGACGCGGTCGATCAAGCTGTCTCGAATGTTTGCCTTCGAGGCTCCGCTGACGTGGGCATGAGGCTCATCTTCCACCGCCGCCAGTTCCAGCGCTTCACACGCCTTATCGAGCGGTACGTCTGCAGGCCAAGCCTCGTGCAGCCCATTAGAGAATAGCCAGTCGTCCAGATCCCACACCTGCACCAAATTCTCAGGCTCGGCGCACGCGAGATCGAGGATAGCTTGTACGTCCTGTGTAGCCGCCTTGGCGTCTTCAGTAAAGCTCACATCTGTCGGCCCACAAGCGCGCCTATGCACGGAATGACCACGATGCACTCGCTCCAACGCGGCCTGAAGGCCGGAGTCATCCAGCAGCGCAAGCGCCCTTTCGCGGTTCAGATAAGGTGACACACTCCATTGCAGCGTTCGCTTTTCATGGACATGCATCGGTACTCCGCCGCCCGGTTCGCCGTTCGTCGCAAAAAAAACATGGCCATTTTCGGTCAGGCACAAATGCGCCAGCCCGGGTTCAAACGCGCCATCAAAGCGGAAATACAACGGCGCGACCGTTTCATCAGGCAATTCTTTATCGATAGTCAAAGTCATGGTCATGAGAACCTCCGAGTGCTTCGCTCAAAACAGCCAGCTTAACCGGCTGTCTTGGCTAATTAGACCATGAGCTATAAGGTGAAAAAACCCCCTATTTGCTAACAATTGCAAACGAGTTTTTAAGCGTGTATTAAAGTGGGTTAAAGCGGGGTTTAGCGGGAAATTAATTGGAAAATATTTGGACTGGCGCGGGCGTATTCGGGGTCAAGGATGCCGCGCGGGATGTGGATACGGTGGTCGTGAGGTTGCTGGAATGCGAGGGTCGTCGAAGCGAGATCATGGGCGAAGCGATAAGGATGGAGCAGCGAGCGGAGTGGAGTGCGAAGGAGTTGTACGGTCAGGTCAGTGCATTGACGGGTAACGGTCGGGTACGGGAGACCGGGCCGGTGTTTGGTGGCGTCACGCAGATGAAGGAGTTGGGCCGTGGTTGATCAGCCAAGCGGATGGGGCCTGGACGCGGCCGAAGACGGCTATTTGTCGACCTCTGGCCTCTGGCAGCCGCCGCGCCCGCAAGCGGCGGCGGCTGCCTCCTATAGGCCTATAGGGCCTATAGATCTATAGGCTCCGGGGCTGGGCGCGTATTTTCCGGGGCTGGGCGCGTCGTCTCCGGGGCTGGGCGCGTCGTCTCCGGGGCTGGGTGCGTCGTCATGACGCCAGCCGCCCAGTCGATGTGAACGCCAGCCGTTGCCATGAGCGACGCATCGGCGGCGAGTTCGCGCCGTGCGCGGGCCCGGTCTCTGCTCTGCACGCCCACGGCGTCAAGCACGGTATCGATCCGCATTGTCGCGCCCGGCTTGTGGGACAGTATGAAGCGGGCGGCGGCCTGGCTTACGCCGTAACGCATGTGGAATACGGCCGCCGGGTAACGTACTTGCAACCGCCGCATAAGCGCAATCCATGCCCGCGAGATCGTGATTTCCCACATCATCCCGTCCCTGGGCGATGTACGGCCAGGCTCAGGAACCGGCGGCGCGGTTCTCCAGCGCGACCGTGATCCCACTCGCTCCGGCGGGGGGTCGCCGGCCTCGACAATGTGGGTGATGATCCCACTCCACTCTGATCGCTCACCGTGGATGATGAGCTCGATCTCGGCGGCACGTAGCGCGCGCAGGGCGTCCCTGATCTGCGAATATTTCCATCGATCCCAGCCCAGGCTGGCCCGCAGTCGGGCGGAGTCCACCAGGGCGGTCACGTCGCCCGTGGACTCCGGGCGCCACGCCTGAGCCGCCTCGCACACTGAGTCGAGTGCGTCGCGCTCGCGCTGGCCCAGATGGCCGGTGATGGTCGCATGCCCCCAGGCGGATTCGACGCGCTGTCTCACTAGGCCGCGCCCGACCCGGCGCACGGGGGCGAAAATCGGCACCCGGCAGGCGTGGCCCGCCGTGGTTATCATTTCACCATGGCGCGTCATTGGACCATCCTCTTTTAGCCTCCGCCATCGGCGGCGGCGGTCGCTTCCAATCCCGCGCCAGTGGCTTGAATGAACACGTCTCACCCAAAAATGCGAGCCGCACCGTGCCCGTGGCGCCGTTGCGCTGCTTGGCTATGATGATCTCTGCCGTCCCCTTGTCCGGGCTGTCCTCGTTGTAGACCTCGTCGCGGTAGATGAAGGCGATGAGATCGGCGTCCTGCTCGATCTGGCCGCTCTCGCGAAGATCGCCCAGCGTTGGCCGTTTGTCCGTACGCTGCTCAAGGCCCCTGTTCAACTGTGAGAGCGCGACCATCGGCACGTCAAAATCCTTGGCGATGGCCTTGAGTCCGCGCGAGATTTTGGACACCTCCTGCGTGCGGTTTTCACCCTCTGAAACAACGAGTTGCAGATAGTCCACTACGACCAGATCAAGGCCGCCCATGCTGGCTCGCATACCGCGCAGGGACTCGCGAATCTGGGGGATGGTCAGGGCCGGGCGATCATCAAGGGATAGCTCTCCCTCCATGGCTGACAGCCTAGCCACCCCAGCCGTCAGCTGCGCCCATGCGGCTTCCCCGCCGCCGTCCAGTTTTCTGGGGTCTCGAATGTGAGAGAGAGGCAGGCCGCTGGCGGCGGCGATCATGCGGTCCGCAAGGCCGGCCGCGGTCATTTCTAGCGAGATGACAGCTACCCGCGCGCCGTTTTCCGCCGCGTGCTGCGCGGCGTTCAGTGCCAAGGCCGTTTTACCCATCGATGGCCGGCCAGCCAGGACAATCATCTCGCCCCGATGCAGGCCTGTGGTGATGTCGTCCAGGTCAGGCCAAGGGGTCGCCAGACCTGGAAGAGCCCCCGCTTCATGGCGAAGCTCGATGCAATCGAGTGCGGCCCGGAGCGCGGCCTTGAGAGACGTGTCCCTACCCCCCCGCGCCGCTTCCCGCTCTGCTAGTGAGTCGGCTTCCTCCCTAAGCTCTTCAAGCGCTTCCAGCGCAGCAGTTCCCCGCTCGAACGCTCGCGCCGCGGAGGCTTGGGCGAGCGCCGCGATCTGCCTAAGCGCAGATCGCTCGCGCACAATATCTGCATAGGCGCGAACGTTGGCAGCGCTGGGAGTATCTCGAGCCAGAAGGCCGAGATAGGCCAGCCCGCCAGCCTGTTCCAAGGCGTCGGCCCGTTCCAAGGCGTCGGCCAGAGTGACCACGTCTACCGGCCGCCCGGCTTCGGCCAAGGCCCGGATCGCCCCAAAGATCAAGCGGTGATCGTGCCGGTAGAAATCGGCCTCGCTGACAAGATCGGCTACCTGATCCCAGGTCGCATTGTCGAGCATGAGTCCGCCGATGACAGCCTGTTCGGCTTCGATGGAATGGGGCGGGGTCGCTTCCCCGCCGGCGCGCGTGGGTGTAAAGTGCTGCTTACCCATGATCTTTACCTCTTCTCTTTCTCTCTCAGCGGGGGCAAGGGTTTTGGGCGGAGGGCGCGGCGGCAACCGCGCCCTCACTTGTTAACCGTTCTTCTTCTGGTGTCAGAGGGGAGTTTCCCAGGCGCCAAACCCGCGCAACAGCCCAGGATTGGAAAAAGACCCTTCTCCCCATCCTGACTTTTCCTGCCTGCAATCTCTTCACCCAGGGCTGCTCTTTCCTGATCGTCGACCCGCAAATAGCTCTGATCGAATCAGTCTTTAGGCCGATGATTTCAGCGACCCGCGAATATGAAAGCAGGTCTGTCCCGTACATCTCTTCTATCTTTTTTTGTTTCTCTTGGATTAGGTCCATAGCCTTATCTCTCCTATGGTTTGCTGTAGTAGCTATTCTCAACCCGCCAAACAGCGCAAAAATGTCTAAATAACCCTAAATACGGGCCTTTTTCTCAATTTCCTGCGCAGTCCGGCGGCCTCAAGTCCATTTTCTCTATGTCCCCAAAAACGCAAGCGCGAAACTCGAAAACAAAAAAAGCCGCCTCAAGGGCGGCTTCGTGATCGTGGTGGATTAGGGGTGGGGTACACCCCGCGCTCGCGGTACACTCGCGGTGCATCCGCTAGAAAAACCTAGTTTGCAGTCGTTAGCGCTAAGTCATTGTTTTGTATTAACAAACAGCCTATATTATGTTTGCGACAGTTTGCTTACTAAGTGCTTGATTTGCGCTAAGTTATTGATTTATGGCAGAACTTTTAATCCGATGGTCGTTGGTTCGAGCCCAACACGGCCCACCATCTTGCTTCCCTCCGCATACGACTCGCGTCGGGCCTGTCACGCGTCAGTGGGTTGCGGCCCGTGCGAAGCCATGCAAGGCCTTGCGCATGATGTTGACCGCCTGTCTGCCGCATCGGCCCAGCCGGTCGCGTTTGGCGATATATTCAGGACTGTTGTAGCTTAGCCATACCTGACCCTTGGCGTCCTGCCAGGCGAGCGCCTTGAGCGGCAGATCGAGGCCCGCGATCTGATTGCATTCCATCAGTCGGGTGCCGATCTTGGGGTTGCCGAAGATGAGCAGCTCGGTCGGGCGCAAGGCTAGGCCTACGCCGTGCGCGCCCTTGGCATGATCGATTCGCGCAAATATGGTCATGTGCTTGGCCTTGAGCGCCTGTTCGAGCCGGTCGAGGGTTACGGCGACGCTATGATGGCTGCGCAGGGTCACGATGCCATTGCCTTGTGCCTGCGCGGCGGATTCGGCCAACATGAATAGGCAGAGGGTCAGTGCAAGGGCGCTGATGCGTTTCATGCGATGTTCTCCCGGAGTGGCGGGTAATGGGGGATTCCGATTCGGCTGATCGCTTCCGACATCATAGACGGCGCGTTCGGTGTTGGCGCGATGAGAAGGCGGGCGGATGATGACGGCGGATGGGCGGGATCCCGATCGAGCGTTCTCTTCGGACGGTGCGACGCGGTCCGATGCGGAGGATGTCCTGCTCTGGCCGGCGGCCGCATACGATCGCCAGGTTGCCCGCTTGCGCGATGCCGTCGGGCATCCGATCTACCTGCTCGAGGCTCGCTTCGATACGCCGTTGCCGAGTGCGAGCGCCAGTGGCCGGGCGTATGAGTTGCTCGGCGTCATCGATTTCCCCCGACCGGATCCGGCCCGGCGTCTTTTCCCGCATTTGCTACTGCTCGACGACGGGCGTGGGCTGAATCTTGGGCGGATCATGCGTGTCAGCATTGACCGCGCCTATTCGCCAGATGCCGAGCAGTGCCTGTTCGTCGATGAGGCATTGATGCGGCTGATACTGCCGTCGCAGCGACGGTTGAGCCGCGGTTTCATCCGTGAGGCGAGCCACATGCAATTGGCTGAATTGCTCGGGCAGCCGGTAAAACGGAGAGCGCTGGGGAGGGTCGGCGAACGGAATTCGAAGCGGTGAGCGGGTGTGTGTCCTTCTCGGGCGGGCTCTGCATCCGCGGCCGAGTGATGCTCGGCTTGGCCATGACCTGCTCGCCATCGATGATTCCCCGTTAGCTCAGTCAGCTAGTCGCCGCTGATCGCGCTGTCGGGCTGATGTTGCCAGCCGAGCGCGCGTTCCAGGAATTTCGGTTCCGGGAGGGGCGGGCTGAACCAGTACCCCTGTCCGAGGTCGACGCCCAGCTCCTTGAGCAACTGGTACTGGGCCTCTGTTTCGATGCCTTCGGCGAGCGTGTGGCGGCCCAGCACGTGCGCCAGGGCCACAATGGCCTTCACGATTTCCAGGTCCTCGGGGTCGTTGTCGATGTCTCGGATGAAGCTCTGGTCGATCTTGATGGTCTGGGCCGGAAGCTTGCGCAGGTAGGCGAGCGAGGAGTAGCCGGTCCCGAAGTCATCGATCGCCAGGCGCAGGCCGAGTGCGCTGAGTTTGCGCATGATTTCGGCGCTGTGCAGCACGTCGTCCATGACCGCGGTCTCGGTGACTTCGAGCTCGATGTGCCGGGCGGCGAGTTCCGCGACATCGAGCTCGGTTTGCAACTGTTCGATCAGTTCGGGGCTGTTGAACTGCGAGGCGCTCAGGTTGACCGAAATACGCAGGTCGAGGCCGATCCGTTGCCAGGCCTTGGCGTCGGAGCATGCGCGCCGGAATACCCATTCCCCCAGCGGGGCGATCCAGCCGGTGGTTTCCGCGAGGGGGATGAATTCGCTCGGCGGCAGCAGGCCGCGCTCGGGGTCGTGCCAGCGTATCAGGCCTTCGGCGCCGACGATCCGGCCGCTGGCGAGGTCGATGATCGGTTGATAGTAGAGCCTGAATTCATCGTGCTCCAGTGCGCGCTCGACCGCATGCTGGAAGCTGACCCGGGCATCGCTGAGGCGGCCGGCCTGGGGGTCGTAGAAGGAGACGCCCGATTGCCCACGCTTGGCCGCGTGCAGTGCCGCATCCACCGCGCGCAGCAGGCCGGCCGCGCTGTGGGCGTCGTCGGGAATGCAGGCAATGCCGATGCTGGCCTGCAGGCGCAGCGTGCGTCCCTCGATTTCATAGGGCGAGTTGACGGTCCGGCGGATGGCTTGTGCGGCCGCATGGGCGTTGATCAGGCCGGAGCCGGGCAGGCCGAGCAGGAACTCGTCGGCATCGAGGTGCGAGACGAAGCCGTTGAGGCGTTCGGCGTGCATGCGCAGGCGACGTGCGATTTCCTGCAGTACGCGGTCGCCCGCTTCGGTACCCAGCGCCGTGTTGATGTCCTTGAAATTGAGCAGGTCGATCTGCAGCACGCTCAGGGTGATGCAGCCGCGGTTGAGCTCGGACTCGATCCATTCCTGGGCACCGATCCGGTTGGGAAGCCCGGTGAGCACCTGCCGGCGCGACTGTACGCTCAGTTCGGTGGCGTGCCGCTGCTCGCGTGCGATCAGCAGATAGGCGAGGCCGAGGAAACCGACGATGCTAAGCACGCCGAGCGTGACGAAAGGCGTGATGCGCCGGCCCCAGTCGAGCACGATCTGATGGGATGAAAGACTCGCGTAAGCCACGGCCGGGAAGCGCGAAAGGTGTACGTAGATGCCCAGGCGTCGCGTGCCGTCGGTCTGTACCTTGCCCTGGTAGGCGCCGATCTTGGCTTCCGGGTGGCGGTTGAGCTGCTGGATGAGCGCACCCGTCATGCGCGTACTGTAGATGCGTTGCGGATCCGAGGTGGGCAGGCGGGCGATATGGTAGCCGTCCGTGCGGATCAGACCGATGGCAGTGTCCGTCGGCAGGGTCATGTGGGCCCAGGCCGAGGTGATGTGCTTGAGCAGTACCGCGGCCTGGATGATGTAGATGGGTTCGCCGTCAGGCTGGCGGACCACGTAGCGCACGGGTATGCGCCAGGCGCCGAGGACCAGCCCGAACTGGGTCAGGCCGATCCAGGGGCCGCTCGCGTCCAGCGTGGCTCGCAGACTGGCGCCGAATGAGGGATTGTCGCGCGGGTCGGGTAGGCGGCTGCCGAAGGGGCGGTCCGTGTTGAGCAGCATTTTGCCGTCCGGGGCGAACAGGGCCATGCTGGCGACGCTGGGGTGAAAGTCCTGGTAGGTCTTGAGCAGGGCGTAATGAGCGGCGAGATCGCCCTGTTCCCGTCGCAACTGCCGGCTCAGATAAGGGAGGTCGTTGCCCAGTTCGTCGAAGACGGCCTGGGCGTTGTCGGACACGAACTGCGCGACCACGCGCAGGTTGCTGAGCATTTCCGAACGGGTCTGCTGCCACGCCCACAGGCTGACGCCGGCCAGCATGGCGAGGCCGCCGGTGATGAACAGCGCGGCCAGCGGCCACCACAGCCGGCGTGCGGCACGGGCGGGCGTGTTCGATGGGTGGTGCGTGCGAATGGCTGGTCCCTCAAGCCGTTGTGCGGTCTATTGGCGTTGTGCTGAAATGGCGCACCTTGGTGCTATGGATACTAGCCGTTGGAGGCGCCCGCCGCCAACCGCCGAACACCGGTCGCGGACGTATGCGCTAGAATGCGCCCGGCCACTGCCGGCGCGTCTACATCGAATGCAGGATTCCCTATTTTGTACGCTTCAGCCGAACGCCGTTTACGCAGACTCATGGATCAGGGCGAGGCCGAGCTGGCCTGCCGCAACCGGATCGGCCTGGAGAAGGAGAGCCTGCGCGTGCGGGCCGACGGCGCGATCGCGCAGACGCCGCATCCATCGGCTCTGGGATCGTCGCTGACGCATCCCTACATCACGACCGACTACTCCGAGGCGTTGCTCGAACTGATCACTCCGCCGGGCGACGATAGTGCCGAAACCCTGCAATTCCTCTGCGATACGCACCGTTTCGTCTACGGTCACCTCGGCGACGAGTTTTTGTGGGCGACCAGCATGCCCTGCGTGCTGAGCGGCGAGGCGAGCATCCCCATCGCCGAGTACGGCAAGTCCAACGCAGGGCGGATGAAGCATATCTATCGTCGGGGGCTGGGCTACCGGTATGGCCGGGTGATGCAAGTCATCGCCGGCGTGCACTTCAACTTTTCCATGCGCGACGCGTTCTGGCCCATGTTCCGGACGCTCGAAGGCGTTGATGAGACCGTCGGTCAGGCCGATTTCGTGTCCGCGACCTACATGGGCATGCTGCGTAATCTGCAACGCTTCGGCTGGTTGATGCCCTATCTGTTCGGCGCGTCCCCCGCGGTATGCGCCTCTTTCTTCAAGGGGAGGGATACGCGGTTGCCGCGTTTCGACCAGCACACCCATTACGAGCCCTACGCCACCTCGCTGCGCATGGGCGACATCGGCTATACCAATGCGAAGGAGGGCGAGAGTGGCGTCAAGGTGTGCTACGACTCGCTGGACAGTTACATCGACAGTCTTGAGCGCGCCATCCGTACGCCGAGTGCCCGCTACGCGGAGATCGGCGTGAAGGTCGATGGCGAGTACCGCCAGCTCAACAGCAATATCCTGCAGATCGAAAACGAATACTACAGCAGCGTGCGTCCCAAGCAGCTGCTTGAGGGCGGCGAGCGCCCGTCTCTTGCCCTGCGCCGCCGAGGTGTCCGCTACATCGAGCTGCGTTCGCTTGACGTCAATGCCTATCACCCGCTGGGCGTGAGCCCGGAACAGATGCGTTTTATCGAGGCCTTTTTGATTTTTGCGCTGTTCTGCGACAGCCCGCTGGTGGGGCGGGACGAGCGCCGGGGCATAGACGAGAATTTCCTGCGTGTGGCGCATCGCGGGCGCGAGCCCGGCTTGAGCCTGCTGCGCGAGGGGCGTGAATGCGACATGCGCGCCTGGGCGCTGGAGTTGCTGGACATGATGGCGGCATTCTGCGAGCTGCTCGACGGCGGCAGCGGGGGTATCTATTGCCAAGCGCTCGAGCGGCAACGCGCAAAGGTGCTGGACCCGGAGGAGACGCCGTCGGCACGCATGTTGCGCGAAATGCGCGAGCGTGGCGAAGGCTTCCACGCATTTGCTCTGCGGATGTCCGAATCGCATCGCGACTTTTTTCTGGAAGAATCCTTGCCGGTCGCCCGTCAGGCGTTCTTCGAGCGCTTGGCCGTTGAGTCCAGGCGTAGCCAGACGGCTCTGGAAGCCGGCGAGCGAGAGACCCTGGACGAGTACATCGCGGCGTATTTCGCCAACAGCTGATCGTTGCGCCGACTGCCCGCAGTCACTGCGGGCATCCCTCCCCTGATGATCCTCCACCCCTTGGTCGCCCGGCTCGCGGCGCCGGACGCCCCCGTGTGGGCGCGTCACGCCTGTTTCCATGCCGCGCCCGGCCATCGTAAGGCATGGGCCTTACCACTCGATATATAGTTCGTGAACAAATTAAATTTTGATGACGGTTGCCACCGGTTTTGGATCTTGAAGGCGATAATTCGCACTATTATTGCGCAAGTTGATGATAATAAAAGCCTATAATGCCTCTTTCGAGTGCGCTTTTGGGGTCTTCGGCTTGAGAAATTAAATCGTACACAATATAATTTGCGCCATGAGTGAACTGAATCAGAGCGTCAGCGACGAAATCATGGTGGCGTTGAGGCGCATCATGCGGGCGGTGGACATCCATTCGCGCCGTCTGGCCCACACCCACGGGCTGACCGGTCCGCAGGCCATGGTGCTCAAGGCGTTGATCTCGGCCGGCGAACTGACGGTCGGGGATCTGGCGCGGCAGGTCACGCTGGGGCAGGCCACCACAACCGAAATCGTGCAGCGCCTCGAGCGCCATGGCTTGGTCGCCAAGCACCGCTCGACCGTCGACAAGCGACGGGTCTACGTCAGTCCCACCGAAGAGGCGGTCGAGATCTTTCGTCACGCACCGCCGCTGTTGCAGGAGCGCTTTGCCGCGCGCCTGGAAACGCTCGCCGACTGGGAGCGCACGCTGCTGCTCTCTTCGCTACAGCGCATCGCAAGCCTGATGGACGCCGGCGATATCGATGCGGCACCCCTGCTGACCAGCGGCCCGATTACGGATGCCGGTTTGTCCGCGCCGCGCAAGCGCACCAATAAAGACGATTCCAAGGGAGTCACTGCATGAAGATTCGAAAACCGAAGCTCAGCGATGGTCGACGCATCTGGCGCCTGGTCCGCGATTCGGGCGTACTGGACATCAATTCGGCCTATTGCTACTTGCTGCAATGCCGCGATTATGCGGATACCGCCGCCGTGGCCGAGGATGCCGACGGGCTGGCCGGCTTCGTGACCGGCTACCGCCCGCCCGAACGTCCCGATGTGTGGTTCGTCTGGCAGATCGGCGTGGCTCCGCGTGCGCGCGGACAGGGGCTGGCCAAGCGTCTGCTGCGGGATGTCCTGACCCGGCACGACGACCTGCGCCATGTCGAAGCCACCATCGAGCCCGGCAATCAGGCCTCGCGCGCGTTGTTTGCCTCGCTCGCCAACGAGCTGAGTGCGCCGATGCTGGAGAGCGACGGCTTCGAGGCTCACCATTTCCCGGATGGGCACGAACCCGAGCCGCGCATCCATATCGGCCCGTTTTCACCCCCCTACCGCGAGCGTCCGCTCGGGGGTCCCGTCCTGAACCGACTCAGCGAGGTAAGGCAATGATGGAGATATTCGAAACCCTGGAATCCGAGGTCCGCGGTTACATTCGCAACTTCCCGGTGGTTTTCGACCGCGCGGAGGGCGCCCATCTCTACGACGTCGACGGTCGCCGCTATACCGACTTCTTCAGCGGCGCGGGCGCGCTCAACTACGGCCACAATCACCCTGCGCTCAAGGCACGTCTGATCGACTACATCGAACGCAACGGCATCACGCACGGGCTCGATCTGGCCACGCGCGCCAAGGCGGAATTCCTGGAACGTTTTCGCGACGTCATCCTGGCGCCGCGTGGCATGGATTATCGCGTACAGTTCCCGGGGCCGACGGGCACCAACTCAGTCGAGGCCGCGCTCAAGCTGGCGCGCAAGATCACCGGTCGCGAAAAGGTGATTTCGTTCACCAACGCCTTTCACGGCATGACCCTGGGAGCGCTGTCGGTAACCGGCAACGCCTTCAAGCGCGGCGGTGCCGGCGTCGCCCTGACCTTGAGCGATACCATGCCCTACAGTGGCTACTTCGGCGAGGATACCGATACCATCGAGTACATGGACCGATTCCTCAGCGACAACGGCAGCGGCGTTGATCTGCCGGCAGCGGTGATCGTCGAGACCGTGCAGGCCGAGGGCGGCATCAATGTCGCCGAACCCGAATGGCTGCGCGGCCTGGAGGCGCTCTGCCGGCGCTACGACATGCTGCTCATCGTCGACGATATCCAGGCCGGCTGCGGCCGCATGGGCAGCTTCTTCAGCTTCGAGGAAGCCGGCATCCGTCCCGATATCGTTTGTCTGTCGAAGTCCATCAGCGGCTACGGTCTGCCGATGGCACTCACGCTCATTCGCCCCGAGCACGACCTCTGGGATGCCGGCGAGCATAACGGTACGTTCCGTGGCAACAATCCGGCCTTCGTGACGGCCACCGCGGCACTCGATTTCTGGGAGACGGGCGAGTTCGAGTCGCATATCGCGGCCCGCGCCAAGACACTGCGCGCGGCGCTGGATGCCCTCGCGGCGGCCTATCCGGACAGTTTTTCCGGGGTGCGTGGGCGCGGCATGATGCAGGGACTGGTGTGCACCGAAGCCGCGTTGGCCAAGCAGCTCTCGCAGGCGGCCTTCAAGCACGGGCTCATCCACGAGACCGCCGGCCCGGACGACGAAGTCGCCAAGTTCATGCCGCCGCTCACCATCGAGCAGGGCGAGCTGGAGGCCGGCCTCGAACTGCTGCGTGCCGCGGTTCGCGACGTGCTGGGTGCGCCGCAGGCGGTGCTCGACGAAGCCGTTTGAACCAAGAGACAGGGAGTCAGCAACATGATCGTCAAACAGGTCGAGGACGTGCGCGGCACGTCAAAGTCGGTGCGGACCGACACCTTCGAGAGCAATCGCCTGCTGGTACGCGCGGACCGTGTCGGCTTTTCGCTGAACCACACCGTGCTGTTTGCCGGCAGCGTGACGCATATCTGGTACAAGCATCACGTCGAAGCGGTGTATTGCATCTCCGGCGAGGCCGAGATCGAGACCCTGGCGGATGGCAAGCGTTACCGGATCACCCCGGGCACGCTGTATACCCTCGACGGGCACGAGGAACACAATCTTCATGTGATCAGCGATTTCGAATGCCTGTGCGTGTTTAACCCGCCGCTGACGGGGCATGAGGTGCATGACGCCGACGGTGTCTACCCGCTGCTCGGAGACGAGGACGAGGCGCTGGCTTCCTGACGGCCGGACAGCGCGCCGCCGTGCAAATTTTCTGAGCGACTTGCTCAGGAATTTCCGGCGGCGCCCCAGGGTATCTGCCATAACCTAGCAAGGGCCGCACATACAGTGCGGCCCTTGCTGATTATAAGGAGTCTGACATGCGTAACCTTGCCATGCTCGTTGGGCGCATCCTGCTGGCGCAGATATTCGTAATAGCAGGCGTGGACAAGATCCTGGCCTATCATGGCACCGCTCAATACATGGCCGCATACGGCGTGCCCTCGGTGCTGCTGCCGCTGGTGATTCTTCTTGAGGTCGGTGGCGGTGTCGCACTGATGCTGGGCTGGCAGGCCCGCTGGATTGCGCTCGCCCTTTCTGCCTTCAGCATCGTCACGGCGATCATCTTCCACCACGACATCGCCAACGGAATGCAGAAAATCCTGCTGATGGGCGATCTGTCCTTCGCCGGCGGCCTGCTGGTGGTGGCCGTGGTCGGCGCCGGGCGCATCAGCCTGGACGGCTTGGCCCGGCGCGACTGAGGAGGCGGAAATGAGTCTGCTGATCAAGGGCGAACTGCAGAGCGACTGGATGGCGCACGAAACCGAGAATGGCGAGTTCGTGCGTATGGACTCGCAGTTCCGGAACTGGATCACCAAGGACGGCCGCCCGGGGCCGAGCGGGGAGGGTGGTTTCCCTGCCGAGGCCGGCCGCTACCATCTCTACATCTCACATGCCTGTCCGTGGGCGCACCGGACGATGATTTTCCGGGCGCTGAGAGGGTTGGAGTCGGCGATCTCGTATTCCGTGGTGCACCCCTACATGGGACCCAATGGTTGGTCATTCGATCGTTATCCGGGGGCCGAGGGCGATGCGCTGCACGATGCCGATTACCTGTACCGGCTTTATGTGCGTGCGCAACCGGACTACAGCGGGATCGTGACCGTGCCGGTGCTTTGGGACAAGCAACGTGAAACCATCGTCAACAACGAGTCTTCCGAGATCATCCGCATGCTCAATGCGTCCTTCTCGGCGCTCGCGAAACCGGGGACCGACTACTATCCCGCCGAGTTGCGCAGCATCATCGACGCGATCAACGCGGAGGTCTACGACAACGTCAACAACGGCGTCTACCGGGCCGGATTCGCGGAATCCCAGGCAGCCTACGAGCGCGCCTTCATGGGCTTGTTCGGGACGCTGGATCGCCTGGAGGCGCGTCTGCGCGATCAGCCCTGGCTGGCCGGTGACCACCTCACCGAAGCCGATTGGCGTCTGTTCACCACCCTGGTCCGCTTCGATGCCGTGTACTACGTCCACTTCAAGTGCAATAAACGGCGTCTGGTCGATTACCCCGAGCTCTGGGATTTCACGCGCGCGCTTTACCAGGCGCCCGGGATCGCCGATACGGTCAACATGGATCACATCAAGCGCCATTACTACACCAGTCACCCGGAGCTCAATCCGCGAGGACTCATACCGGGCGGTCCCGATCTCGATTTTGGCGCCGCGACCCGGCGCCGGGTGATTGCCGGGTGAGGTTGTAAGGCGTTGCCGGCGGTGACAATCGCGGGGTCATCATTTATATTTCGTATCCATGGATATTAATAATATATGGACAAGCCCGCGTCGGCGGCGCGTGAACGCATGAGCGACGGGGAAGCGCGCAAACCGGCGGCACTCATGCCTGTCGAGGCCAATCGGCTGTTGCAGGAAGAACCGCAAACCCTGCTGGTCGACGTGCGTTCGACCATGGAATACCTCATGGTCGGGCATCCAGTGGGCGCGGTGCATATCGCCTGGCTGGACGAACCCGACTGGACGCCAAACCCACGTTTCGTGGCCCAGTTGCGCGAATTGATGCTCGGCGGCAGCCGTTGCATCGACGGCAACTGTCCCGCCGTGGTGTTGATCTGCCGCAGTGGGCGCCGGTCCCTGGAAGCGGGGCAGGCACTGCTCGATGCGGGGTTTGCGCGGATTTACTACGTCGAAGGCGGGTTCGAGGGGCCGCTGGATGCCCATCATCGGCGTAGCACGCTGGCCGGTTGGCGTTTCGAGGGGCTGCCCTGGGAGCAGTGCTAGGCGCTCATGGATTGGCGCCGGGGTCCTCGCTTTCCCAGCGCTCGAGCGCGGCCTTGCGGCCGTCGTTGGGCGCGCGGCGGATGACGCGCTGGAAAAACAGGTTGTTGGGCACCATCAAGGTGCTGCCGTCCTCTTCGCGTATTTCGGTGAACATCAGGCTGCGGTCGACCGCGCGCCCCTTGAGTCCGTCCGGCAGCAGCTCGATACGCTCGCCCAGCTCGTAGGGCCGCCAGATCCAGATGAACAGGCTGGCGGTGATGTTGCTGACCATGGTCCAGACCGCGAGCAGGCCGACGCCAACCACGGCGAGCGTGCTGGCGATGATTGCCCAGAGCCCGTCGACATTGATGCCCATGAAACGCAATGCGACGAGGGCGAGCACGGTCCACAGCAGGCCGGCGCCTAGTCGTTGCAGGAACAATGCGGTGTCGATGGATATCGGGGTGTGCCGGCGCAGGCGGGCCAGCGCACGGCCGAGCCAGCGCTGCAGCAACAGAATGGCCAGAGCCCCGGCGAGTAAAAGGATGAAGCCTGGCAGCAGATGCCGCAGACCGCTCAGCCAGTGTTGGATTTCACTCATGCGAGGGCGTCCTCAAGTTGCGTCGCCGGGATCGAAATCGAGCGATGCCGAGTTGATGCAGTAGCGTAGCCCAGTGGGCGCAGGCCCATCCGGAAAGACATGACCGAGATGAGCGTCGCAGCGGGCGCAGCGAACCTCGACGCGGCGCATGCCGTGGCTGTGGTCCTCGTGGGTGCTGACGGCGGTGTCGTCGACGGGTTGCCAGTAACTTGGCCAGCCGCTGCCCGAATCGAATTTCTCCTCGCTGCGGAACAGTGGTGCGTGACAGCAGACGCAGCGATACAGGCCGGTCTCGTGATGATCCCAGTAGCAGCCCGTGAAGGGCGCTTCGGTCCCGCCCTCCCGGGCGATACGATACTGCTCGGGTGCAAGTTTTTCGCGCCAGTCGGCCTCATGTGCGGAGATGTCCGGTTTGTCGCTCATGCGCTTTGCCTCGCGGGGATGGTCAGGGTGTGGCACAACGTTTCGAATAGCCCGGTATCGCGGGCCGCAACCACGGAGCGGGCGGTCGTTGTCGGGCGGAAAACGGTCTCGCCGTCGAGCGTCCGTGCCTGGCCGCCGGCCTCCGCCAGTATCAGGCTGCCGGCAGCGAGATCCCACAGGCGCATACCGCCATGGACATAGAAGTCGCCGCGCCCGGCCGCAAGCCAGCACCACTCAAGGGCGCAACTGCCGAGGTTGCGTTGCGAGTGGTAGGGCGGTTCTCGAACCAGTCGCTCGGCGAGCGCGGCGGGCAGGCGCTTGAAGTCGACCATGCCGACCGCGCGTTGCAGCGTCTGCCGCACTGTCCGTGTCGGCAGGGCTCGGCCGTTGAGATGGGCGCCGCCGCCGAGGGTGGCGGTGAAGCATTCGTCGCGCTCCGGATCGTAGACGACGCCGAGCGTGGGCCGGCCTTCTGCGAGCAGCGCCAGGGATACCGCATACAGCGGCAGGCCGGCAGCGAAGTTGCTGGTGCCGTCCAGCGGATCGAGACACCAGACGGGGCGCCCGGAGGCGAGGCGGGCGGCCTGGTCGGATGGCGCCATCTCCTCGCTGAGAAAATCGATGTCGGGCCAGGCGCGTGTCAGGGCATCGCGCAGGGCGCGGTCCATCGCCAGGTCGGCTTCCGTCAGCAGGCTGCCGTCCGCCTTGCGCTCGGCGGCGACGTGCCGGAAGCGGGGTTTCAGCTCGCCGCATGCCGTGCTGGCGACCAGATCGGACAGCTGCTCGATTGTGGGCGTCATGGGGATTCCGAGGGTTGATTCGCTACACACTTTGCCACATTCCCCGCACCGTTGCGTATCCCCGCTGGGGTACACTCGGTTCCCATGAGCATGTCTCTGCTGGTGATACTGGGCTTACTGGTGTGGTGGTGGCTGGCGTCGCTGCGCGCCCGCGAGGCGGCGCTCGGGGCCTGTCGGCGCGCCTGTACGAAGGAGCAGGTGCAGCTGCTCGACGAAACCGTTACGGTGCGCCGTCTGGGGCTCGCACGGGATACAGAAGGGAGGGTGCGTGTACGTCGCACCTATGGCTTCGAATTCAGTGTGGACGGACAAGACCGCCGCCAGGGCGAGGCGGTCTGCCTGGGGCGGTCGCCGCAGCTGGTAAGAGCCGACTGGCCGAGCCGTACTGCGCCCGAGGCGCCAGCGGAAGCGCCATTGCCCGGGCGCGTCATACCGTTTAGGGGGAGGGATGGAACACCACGCCATTGAAGGGGTCCTGATCTTGCTGGCCTGCGCGGTGCTCGGCGTTTCGATGTTTCGGCGCCTGCACCTCCCGCCGGTACTGGGCTACCTGTTCGTGGGGATCGTCATTGGTCCGCATGCGCTGGGGTTGCTGCAGGACAGCGAACTGATTCACCTGCTGGCCGAAATCGGCGTGGTATTCCTGCTGTTCACCATAGGGCTCGAATTCTCGATCGGGCATTTCCTCGCGATGCGCCGCGTGGTGCTCGGCCTGGGCGGCGCGCAGGTGCTCCTGTCCACGTTGGCGGGCGGCGGCATCGCCTGGCTGTCCGGGGTACATTGGGCGGGAGCGCTGGTAGCCGGCGGCGCCCTGGCGATGTCATCGACCGCCATTGTGGTCAAGCAGCTCAACGAACAATTGGAAATGCATTCACGGCATGGCCGGTTGGCGCTCGGCGTGCTGTTGTTCCAGGATTTGGCGGTGGTGCCCTTCCTGGTGGCCATACCCATACTGGCGGGCGGCGCGCTGGAAGGCTTGTGGCTGTCGCTCGGCATTGCCTTGCTCAAGGGCGCCCTGGCGCTCGCCATCATGCTTGCGGCGGGGCGCTGGCTGTTGCGCCCGCTGTTTCACGTGATCGCCGCCGCCCGCTCCACGGAATTGTTCACATTGACCGTGCTGCTGGTAACGCTCACGGCCGCCTGGCTGACCTATCGCTTGGGGTTGTCGCTGGCGATGGGCGCCTTTCTTGCGGGCATGATGCTGAGCGAAACCGAATACAAGCATCAGATCGAAACCGACATCCGTTCCTTCCGCGACGTGCTGATGGGCGTGTTTTTCATCAGCATCGGACTGCAGCTGAATCTGCACACCCTGATCCAGGTCTGGCCGCTGGTATTGCTGATGCTGGTCGGTCTGGTGCTGGGCAAGGGACTGCTGGTGATGGCGCTCACGCGTTGGGCGGGGTACGAGAACGGCGTTGCGCTGCGTACCGGTCTGGCGCTGGCCCAGGGTGGGGAGTTCGGCTTTGCGCTGCTGGCCCTGGCGCTCAACCGCCAGCTGCTGTCGCCCACCGACAGTCAGGCCATTCTTGCCACCATCATCTTGAGCATGCTGATCGCGCCGCCGCTGTTGCGCTACAACGGCCGCATGGCCAAGGCGCTGTTCTCGCGCTCGTATTTGAAGGGCCGTTACACCGAGACCCGTCATCTCGGTTGGGCCGCACGCGAACTGAGCGACCACGTCATCATCTGCGGTTTCGGCCGCATCGGCCAGAACCTGTCGCGCTTTCTGCGTGCGGACGGCATCGATTACGTGGCATTGGATCTCGATCCCTATCTGATCCGCGATGCCTGGGAGGCTGGAGAGCATGTGTTCTATGGCGACAGCACCCATGGCGAGATTTTGCGCGCCGCCGGACTGGGTCGCGCACGTGCGATGGTCATCACCTTCGACGACGCGCATACCGCGCAGCGCATCATCGAGGCCGCGCGCAAGCGGCGCGGCGACCTGCCGATTCTGGTGCGCACGCGCGACGAGGGTGATCTGGAAAGCCTGGAACAGGCCGGCGCGACCCAGGTCGTTCCCGAGACGCTGGAATCGAGCATGCTGCTCGCACGTGTGCTGCTGCAGCGCCTGAACGTGCCGGACGAATTGATCAGCGAGCGTATCGAGCAGGAACGCGCGGATCACTACCGCAGCCTGCGCGGTCTATTCGCGGGCGAGGCCGAGGCCCTGCGCGAACGCTTGCACAGCGTCACCGTGCACCCGGAAAGCCGCGCCGTGGGCAGCACCTTGGCTGCCCTGGATTTCGACGCCGCCGGCGTGCGGGTGGAGGCGATCCGCCGCGGTGGCATTCGCGGCGAGCATCCCGATGACGAGATGCGAATCGAGGCCGGCGACGTATTGGTGCTGAGGGGCGGAGCGGATGCGCTCAAGCGGGTCGAGCCGGTGCTGCACGGTCCAGACTGAGCGGCGCGGGCCGCCGGCCGGCTACCAGTATTTCTCGGTGGTGATATGCCCCGGGTCCCTGCGTCGGTTGCGGCGCAGCCCGCGAGCGTTGAGCGCCGTGCTGGTGTCGCGGATCATGTCCGTATTGCCGCAGATCATCACCTGAGTATTTTCCGGATCGAAGCGCAGGCCTGCCCGCGCCTCCAGCCTGCCATCCTCTATGGCCTGCGGGATGCGTCCCTCAAGAGTCTCGGCGGCAGACTCGCGGCTGACGAAAGGGACATAGTCGAAGCGTCCGGGGTGGGCGGCGGCAAACCCGTCGATGGCTTCCCGATAGCTCAGTTCCTGCGCGTGGCGTACGGCATGGATCAGGCGGATATTGGTGAAGCGCTGCCAGGTCGCCTCCGTCTTGAGCAGGCAGATGAACACGCCAAGCCCGGTGCCGCTGGAGATCATCCACAGATTCTCGGCATCAGGCACCTCGTCGAGCGTGAAGAAGCCGGAGGCCGCGCGACCGACCCAGAGGGTGTCGCCCACGTCGACCGTCAGCAGCGCAGTGGTCAGCGGGCCGTTCTCGACCGTGTTGTAGTAAATCTCGAGATAGGGTTCGTCGGGCGTGTTGACGCACGAGTAGGGGCGCGCGATGCGCTCGCCGTCGATGTCTAGCGCGATGCGTGCGAACTGTCCGGGTTTGAACGAATCCATGGGCGCTTCGATACGCAGGGTGAACAGCTTGTCCGTCCATTGCCGTTTCTCGATGACACGGCCTTCCAACCATTGGTCCATGAGCATTTCCTGATGTTGTCTCGCGCAGGGGCACAACTATGCTGGCGCCCGCGCAAAGCTTCAAGCGTCCCGAGCGTCGGTGCAGTCTTGCGAAATCGTCATCCGCGACGCTTTGCCGCCGCCCGGGGCTTCGCTAGACTGGCGAACCGTTTGACAGCCGAGAGACCATCGTGACCGAACCCTCCAGCCTGCACCTGTTTCTGATGGCCGTCCTGCAGGGCGTGACCGAATTGTTTCCGATCAGCAGCCTGGGGCATAGTGTTCTGGTGCCGGGCATGCTGCATTGGCCGCTCGATCGCGATGCTCCCTGGTTTCTGCCCTTCATCGTGGTTTTGCATCTGGGCACGGCCTCGGCGTTGCTGCTTTATTTCTGGCGCGACTGGTGGCAGCTGCTAGCCGGCTTGTGGCGCGCGCGCGGAGGCGCGAACAATGCGGAGGCTCGATTGTTCTGGATGCTGGTGGTCGGGACCATTCCCGCCGGATTGATCGGGCTTGCCCTGCATCATCAGATCAGCCGTCTGTTCGGTCTGTTCGAGCTTGCCGCCATCTTCCTGATGGTCAATGGCCTCATGCTGTTGATCGGCGACAGCCTGAAACGGCGTACGCCGGATGGCGGACTCGGCACCCTGACTTGGCGCAAGGCCGTACTCATCGGTGTCGCCCAGTCCGTCGCACTGATCCCGGGCATGTCGCGCTCGGGCGCCACGCTGGTCGCGGGGCTCGGCGCCGGCCTCGACTACGCCGCTGCTGCGCGCTTTTCCTTCCTTCTGGCCACGCCGATCATCGCCGCCGCCGGCGTGCTCGAGGTGCCGAAGCTGTTGCATCACGGCATACCCGGCGGCCTGCTGCACGTCATCGTGCTTGCAGGGCTGCTGGCCGGGGTGTTCGCCTGGCTCTCGACCTGGTTCCTGATGCGCTGGTTCAGCGGCCACGAAGTGAGCGCATTGAGGCCCTATGCCGTTTACTGCCTGTTGATGGGCGCACTGGCCATCGGGGTGGGCTGAAGCCCGCCGGCCGGCTCCGAATAAGTTTTTATAAATAAAAATTTCGGATGTATTTTTTGGGTGCGCGCATGCGTTTCGCTGCACCGGATTTGCGCTTTATTTAATTAGAAAAAACAATATATTATGTTTGTTTGGCGAGGCCGCTTGGGGTTATTGAATGGTACGCAAATTGCCTGTTTGAGTGGCGATTTTCGCGTTGGATCGAGCGCGATTTTCTACTCATGACGGACAAGGAGCGTAGAGATGGCGGGTCATTGGCTCAATACGGGTGATAATGCGTGGCAGCTTGCCGCGGCCACGATCGTCGGCTTGCAAAGCGTGCCGGGACTGGTGGTGCTGTATGGCGGCATCGTCAAGAAAAAATGGGCGATCAATTCCGCCTTCATGGCGCTTTACGCCTTTGCGGCGGTACTGGTGGCCTGGATACTCTGGGGCTACAACATGGGCTTCGGCCCCAAGCTCTGGCCGTTCCTGGGCATGCCGTCGCCGGCGCTGATGGGGCATTACGAACTTTCGCAGGCGGATATACCCGCCGCCGGCGCCACGGCCGCGTTTCCCATGGCGACCATGATTTTCTTCCAGTTCGTGTTCGCGGCGATCACCCTGATCATTCTTGCCGGCTCGGTGCTGGGGCGCATGAGCTTCAAGGCCTGGGTGCTGTTCGTGCCGTTGTGGCTGACCTTTTCCTATTGCGTCGGCGCCTTCAGCCTGTGGGGCGGCGGCTGGCTCGCGCAACTGGGCGTCATCGACTACTCGGGTGGCTACGTGATCCATCTCTCGGCCGGCATCGCGGGTTTCGTGGCCGCGGCGATGATCGGGCCGCGCCTGCCGCGCGACCGTGAAAGCTTCCTGCCCAACAATATCCTGCTGGCGCTGGTCGGCGCCGGCCTGCTGTGGCTGGGTTGGGACGGCTTCAACGGCGGCGACCCCTATTCGGCCAGCGCCGATGCCGGCGTCGCCGTGCTCAATACCAATATCGCAACCGCGGTGAGCCTGCTGACCTGGACGATCATCGACGTGATGTACTTCAAGAAGCCTTCGGTGATCGGCGCGATCCAGGGCATGATCACCGGTCTGGTCGCGATCACGCCGGCGGCCGGCGTGGTCAACGGTTACGGGGCGATCGTCATCGGCCTCGTTTCGGGCAGCGTGCCGTGGTTCACCATGAACGTGCTGGGCAAGCGTATGAGTCTGTTCCGCAAGGTGGACGATACTCTTGGTGTATTCCACACTCACGCCGTCGCCGGGGTGCTGGGCGGTTTGCTCACAGGCATCCTGGCGACACCCGATTTGTGCAAGGCGTTTGGGCTGAGCACGCCGGGCGGCTGGCTCTACGGCAATTTCCATCAGTTCCTGCTGCAGATCCTCGGTGCCGCCTTTATCATCGTGCTCAATGTCGTCATGACCGCGGTGCTGCTCAAGATCATTTCCTTCATCACGCCGTTGCGAATGGACGAGGAAAGCCTGCTGATCGGCGACGATGCGGTGCATGGCGAGGAAGCCTACGCCTTCTACGGCGAGGGCGATCGCAAGCCCGTACTCGGCGACTAGGCCGGCATGCCGGGCGGTGCCCGCCAGGGGCACCGCCCGGTTCGTACCCGCCTGCAACGCACGCGCAGGAGAGATTGCATTGCTGGATCTGCCGGGCCGGCTGCTGATCGCGGCGCTCTCGCTGGGTTTGCTCGGAGGGCTGCACGGTGCGCGCGGCCGGCGCCGCGACGACGAGGCGATGCGAGATCGCGCGCTGGCCGTCGCGGCCATGGTTCAGGCAGCCGGCTACGCCCGCGAAGGGCTGCCACGGTCTGTACGGCCGCGGATCGTCACGGTGGTTCTGCGGCTGGACGCGGCATCCACCGAATTCGCGCTGGGCGGACGCCGCGCGCTGGCCTCCGGGCTGAGCGACTTTCTGCGGCTGGCCACCCTTGATGTCGCCGATTACGCCCAGGCGCCCTTGCTGGATCAGGTGCACCGTTATGTGCGCATCGCCCGCCGCTTGCGGCGACGACGGCGGCTGCGGCTCGAGATGGCGCTCGAACTGCGGCGTATCGCCGGTCTGGCGAATGGACCTGATGGCGAGGCGCTCGATCGGTTGGCGCGCCGGCTGCTGCCGCGGCGTGTGCTGGGCGACCTCGGCGGGCACGATGCTGCGCTGATCTGGCTATACGGTTTGCGTGCGGCCTGGTCGTGGTGCGAGGCGGGTGGCGGCCGCTCGCCGTTTGGTTTCGTGCCGCGCGATCTGATCCTGGCGGCGCGGGAACTGCTCGATACGCGCGCGCGTGGCTAAGGCCTGTTCGCGCTAGGGGGTGGCACTGCGTGCGCGATGCGGCGACGCACGGCGCCAGCTATCGCAGAGATCGGCGACCGTGCAGCTCGGGCACTTGGGCGAGCGTGCGGTACAGACGTAACGGCCGTGCAGGATCAGCCAGTGATGGGCGTCCTGGCGGAATTCGCGTGGCACCACCTTGAGCAGACGCTTCTCGACCTCAAGCACGTTTTTGCCCGGCGCGAGGCCAGTGCGGTTCGACACGCGGAAGATATGTGTATCCACGGCGATGGTCGGTTCGCCGAAGGCGGTATTGAGGATCACGTTGGCGGTCTTGCGGCCCACGCCGGGCAGGGCTTCCAGCGCGGCGCGTTCGCGCGGCACCTCGCCGCCGTGACGTTCGATCAGCAGCCGGCAGGTCTTGATGATGTTTTCGGCCTTGGCGTTGTAGAGGCCGATGGTGCGTATGGCCTCCTTGAGGCCGCCGAGCCCGAGATCGAGGATGGCCTGCGGTGTGTTGGCGACGGGGAACAGCCGCGCCGTGGCCTTGTTCACGCCCTTGTCGGTGGCCTGCGCGGACAGGACGACCGCCACCAGCAGTTCGAACGGCGTGCTGAAGTGCAGCTCGGTGGTCGGTGCCGGGTTGGCGGCGCGCAGGCGCTCGAAGAATTGTCGTCGGGTGTCGTTGTTCATCCGCTGCGTGTTCCGCGCGCCCTGATCGGACGCGCGGAACACGATTCCCGGGCAGGCTCAGACGTGGCGGAAGTGGCCGACGTCGGGGGCCGGTTCGTAGCCGCTTTCCTGCACGCGGGCCTTGAGGTCCTTGAGCATTTTGTCGTGATCCGCTTCCAGCTTGTGCATGGCCTTGTCGTCCAGCTTGGGGAAGACGGTGTTGCGGATGAAGGCGCCAAGGTCGTCCATGCAGCTCGCCCAGTAACGGTCGTTGAGATGGAAGCTGTGCTCGGAATGCTGGCCCATGGGGTAATGGTTGAAGCGGTCGCCCATGGTTGCCTTGAGGTCGGCATCCTGCTCGACGAAGGCCTTGGTCCAGTCGTACCACCACTTGTAATAGGCTTCCTGCAGCGTGTAGTTGAACTGCTGCTTCTCGTAGAAGGCGCTGATGGTCATGCGGGGGGCAAGGCCGTAACGGGTGCCGCGGGTACCCGCGAAGGGAAAGTGGCCGGACATACTCTGGTTCTCCTATGCGTCGATGTCGTTATGGGAACGCTCTGCGCGATCGTGGCAGCCCGCCACGACGCACGCGGTCCGGTGCTGCCGGACCGGAAAATCCCCGTTGGTCTGACCGTTCGACGAGGCCTGGGTGCAGTGCCTGCGGTCTTGCGGTCGGATGTTCGAAACGGTCGCTTCAGCCATGCATCTCGACTGCCGGCGGGGCGTGCCCCTGCCGACCATAAGGTCTTTCAAGGGCACCGAAGTATATCAGAGTTTGCCGAATTACATCCTCGGCGGCTCAGTCTTGATCCTGCGGGGGCGTCGGCCGTGCGGCGGCCCTGATGGCCGCCTTTTTGGCTCTGACCCGCTCGACCGCTGCGCGGATGGCGGTCTGCCTGGGATCTTCGGCCACCGCCGCCGGCGCGGGTGGGAGACGCTTGCGCGCGAGCCTCGCCTCGCGCGCAAGCCGTTCTGCGGCAAGCCTGCGTTGCCGTGCCTGGTAACGCTGCCGTGCGCGCTCGGCGCGCTGGCGGGCCTGGCGGTGCGGGCTGACGGCGTGCGGCCAGCGCCAGGCATCGGGTGGGGCGGGCAGCAGCGCGATGCAGTCCACCGGGCAGGGCGGGAGACAGAGTTCGCAGCCGGTGCATTCGGCTGTGATCACCGTGTGCATGCGCTTGGCGGCACCGACGATAGCGTCCACCGGACAGGCCTGGATGCACAGCGTGCAGCCGATACAGGCCGCTTCGTCGATGCGCGCCACGGCACGCGGTTTCGTCACGCCGTGCGTGGGATCGAGCGGCTTGGGGGCGCGGTCGAGCAGGCGGGCCAGGGCGCGTACGCCCGCTTCGCCGCCCGGCGGACATTGGTTGATGTCCGCCGCGCCGGCGGCGATGGCGTCGGCATAGGGACGGCAGCCCGGGTAGCCGCATTGGCCGCACTGCGTCTGGGGCAGCAGTGCGTCGAGCCGCTCGGCCAGCGGGGCGCGTGCCGCTGCGCGTCGCCGTGCGGCCAGTCGAAAGGCGAGGATCGATCCTGTCAGCATGAGCCCGGTCAGGAGCAGCCCCGACAGGATGGCGGCGGTAGGCGGCATCGGCTTGCGCCAGTCGGTTGAAACGGGCGGGCAAGTATCCGGCAGCCTGCGGCGGGACGCAACCACGCTGCGCTACACTTTGCGTGACGCGCCCCGGACATGGGCGGCGGCTGGGGGCAAGGATGGGAACGCAACGGATGCGACTGCTGGCCGACTACAACCGCCTGATGAACGCCCGGCAGTACGCGGTCTGTGCCCGGCTCGATGTCGAGGCGCTGAATGCCGACTGCGGCGCCTTTTTCGGCTCGGTGCTCGGCACTCTGAACCATCTGCTGGTGGGGGATCTGCTCTGGCTGGGGCGTTTTTCCCGCCACGAGGCTGGCCTTCCCTTGCATGATGCGCTGTCGTCGATGCCCCGGCCGCAGGCGCTCGATGAATGTCTTTATCCCGTTTTCGAGGCGCTCGTTCCGGTGCGGCGCCATCTTGACGACGTGCTATGCGATTGGTGCGCGAGTCTTGGCGAGGCCGATCTGGAGTTGCCGCTGCACTATGAAAACACACGGGGGGAGCCGTTTGTGCGCCTGCTGGGCGATCTCCTGCTGCACTTGTTCCTGCATCAGGTGCATCATCGAGGGCAGGTGACGACGCTGTTGTCCCAGGCCGGCGTGGATTTCGGCGAAACGGACCTCGTAGAGATCGTCCCGAACTTATCCGATGGGTTGCGCGGTTGACGCTGGTTTATAGTTGGCCGGGAAGGGCGGTTCCACGCGGACGAGGGGAGACGGCTTGGTGGCTACAGGGGGCGGTGCGGATCACAGGCAGGCCGTGGCTGCGGAGGTGCTCACCGTTCGTAAGGTGATTCTGCGCATCTCGCTGATCATCGTCCTGGTGGAGGGCGCCATCATGCTGGCGCTCGCGATCGTACCGCTGCGCATCCACTCGCTGACGGAAACCCTGCTCGATGCGGCGCTGCTGGGCCTGATATCGATCCCGCTGATCTATCTGTGGGTGGTGCGTCCGTTCATCACCGCGCACGACGCGCTGCTGCGCCAGGTCACGCATCTGGCCTACCACGATCCACTGACGCGCCTGCCCAATCGCCGCCTGCTGGCCGATTACCTGGAGCGCGCGCTGGCGGGCTATCGACGTTCGCCGGCCTACGGGGCCTTGCTGCTGGTGGATCTCGACGGCTTCAAGGCCATCAACGACAACCACGGCCACGAATTCGGCGACATCGTGCTGATCGTCACCGCGCAGCGCCTGCTGTCGGCGACCCGCCGCGAGGATCTGGTCAGTCGGCTCGGAGGCGACGAGTTCGTGGTCCTGCTGCATCAGCTGTCGCCGGACGCCGCGATCGCCCGGGTCAGGGCGGAGGAAGCCGCGCGCAAGCTGATCCGCCTGGTTAGCGAAGCCATTGAGACGCGCGGAGTCACGGTCGAGATCGGCGCCAGCATCGGTGTGCGCCTGCTTGGCCCCGAGTCCGTGGGCAGCGAATCCGCCATCCGCGATGCGGACGAGGCCATGTACCGGGTCAAGGCGGTGGGCGGCGGCGATGTCGCCGTGCACGAGGCCGTGACTAGCCCGCCGATACGTTGACGGTGGCGAGGCCTGCCTGGTCCCGCGCGACCTCGTCGAAATCGGTCGACTGGGGATGTCCGCAGGGCCGTGGATCGACGCCTTCGCGCAGCAGCTGGCGCGTCTGCAGACCGGCCTCGCGCGCCGCATCCAGTTCCGCGCAGACATCCGAAAGAAACAGCATCTCGGCCGGCGGCAGTGTCAGTGCGGCGGCAATGCCGCGGTAGCTGGCGGCTTCGCGCTTGCCGCCGATGCGGGTGTCGAAATAGCCGTCGAACAGTGGCGTGAGATCGCCGAAGGCGGTATGCGCGAACAGCAGTTGCTGCGCACGCACCGAGCCGGACGAGTAGATGTACAGGCGCAGTCCGGCGGCGTGCCAGGCGCGCAGGCGGCGGGCGGCGTCGGCATAGACGTGGCCGCGCAGGCGACCGTCGGCATAGCCTTCCGCCCAGATCAGACCCTGCAGCGCCTTGAGCGGCGTGGCCTTGCGATCCTCGCGTATCCAGCCGAGCAGGGTGTCGACGACCGCCGGCCCCTGCTCCACGCCGGCTTCCGCTGCCGCTTCGGCCAGTAGCGCGGCGACTTCCGGGTCGTCCCCATGCCGGCGGACGAAATCCGGCAGAGCCTGGGCGGCGTAGGGAAACAGCGTGTCCTTGACGAAGGCGAGGCTGGAGGTCGTGCCCTCGATGTCGGTGATGACGGCGCGGATCAAGACGTCAGCCCTCAAGCCGAGGGAAGCGCTCCGCGATCGGGTCGCCGGTGAAGCGAGCGACCCAGCCGTCTGGATTGCCGAACAGTCGAATGGCGATGAAGTGCGGGCGCGGGCCCATGTCGAACCAGTGCGGCGTGCCCGCGGGCACGCTGATCAGGTCGTCCTTCTCGCAGAGCACGCCGTACACCCGCCCGTCGATGTGCAGGTAGAAAAGCCCCCGGCCTTCGACGAAAAAGCGGATTTCGTCCTCGCCGTGGGTGTGCTCGTCGAGGAACTTGGCGCGCAGGGCGTCGCGTTGCGGGTGATCGGGCGTCAGGCTGATCACATCCGCCGAGCGGTAGCCGCTTTCGGTCATCAGTCGCTCGACGTCGTTGCGGTAGGCGGCCAGGGTTTCTTCCTGCCCGGCGCCCCGCGACAGCGGCGCGTCGGCGGCCCAGCGCTCGAAACGGACGCCGACCCCGCCGAGCACGTCGGCAATGTCGTCGAATTCGGTCAGGACGCGCGGCGGCGTGGACGCGTCCTGCGGATGGATGCTCAGTCGGCTCATGGCTTGCTCCTAGCGATTGGCCAGCAATTCGCACTCGAACAGGAATTCGAGCGCCTCCAGATGGCGCTCGGCGGCGGCGATGTCGCGGCCCCATGTATAAAGACCATGCCCGCGGATCAGGTAGCCCGGCGGCATCGAGTGGCGGTCCAGCCAGGCATTGACGCGCGCGCCGAGGCGGGGGATGTCCTGATCGTTGTCGAATACCGGCAACGTCACTTCCGCCTCGTGAGTCTGGATGCCGTCGAAGGCCTTGAGTACCTCGTAGCCCGCCAGGGCAATCTGCTTGCCGCGGCGGCGCGAGAGCACCGTCGCGCGCGGGGAATGGGTGTGCAGCACGCAGCCGACCTCGGGCCAGCGCCGGTAGAGTGACAGATGCAGTCCCGCCTCGGCCGACGGCGTGCCTTCGTCCAGCGGTTGCCCGAGGCTGTCCAGGCGCATGAAGTCGCCTGAATCCAGGTGTCCCTTGTGACGTCCCGAACGGGTCATCAGGATGCGCGCGTTGTCGAGCCGCGCCGAGAAGTTGCCCGCCGTGGCCGGCACCCAGCCGCGCGCGTGGCATTCGCGGCCAATCGTGGCCAGGGCGTTGCAGGCGATTTCCAGAGTGTTCATGGCGCGCATTCTACCGATAAGACGCATCGCGCGCCCGTTCTCTTGGGCCGCGCGATGCCGCAAGGATTGAATTGTCCCTTGCCGCCGACGCATGATGCCATTTTGCGGGCTGAACGGGGTGGAAAGGATGGCCGAGGTATTGGTTCTCGGGGCCGGTATGGTGGGTATCGGCACGGCACTCGCGCTGCAGGCACGCGGACATGCGGTCACGCTGGTCGACCGCCGCGAGCCTGGGCGGGAGACGAGCTACGGTAACGCGGGGCTGATTCAGCGGGAGGCCGTGGAACCGTACGCCATTCCGCGTGAACTGCCGACCCTGTGGCGCTACCTGACGGGCCAGAGCAACGACGTGACATATCACTTGCGCGACGTGTTTCGTTTCGCGCCGGCCCTGTGGTCCTATTTCCGCGCGTCGGCCACGCCGCGGCATCGCGCCATTGCGCGGACCTACGCGCAGCTGATCGCCCGTTCGACCGACGACCATGCGCCGTTGATCGCGGCGGCCGATGCGGAGGGGCTGATCCGCCGCGCCGGTTTTTACCAGGTGTATCGCGAGGCCCGGGCCTTTGATGGGGCGACGCGCGAGGCGGAACGGTTGCGGCAGACCTATGGCGTCGCTTCGCGCCTGCTCGACGGCGCCGCGCTGATGGTCGAGGAGCCGGCGCTGCGCAAGTCCTTGGCGGGTGCGGTGCACTGGACCGACAGCTGGTCGACCAACGACCCGGCCGCGCTGGTCGAGGCCTATGTGCGTCTATTCCAGGCGCGCGGCGGGCGACTGGTCACGGGCGATGCCGCCGGGCTTGAACGCCAGGGCAATGTCTGGCGCGTGCCCGGAGACGGCGGCGCGTTCGAGGCCGCCGCCGCCGTTGTCGCGCTGGGACCCTGGTCGCCGGATCTGCTGGCCCGTTTCGGCTATCGCGTGCCCATGGTCTGGAAGCGCGGCTATCATCGCCATTTCGAACACCCGACGCCATTGAACCGCCCCTTGATGGACGTTGCGAACGGTGTGGTGCTGTCGTCGATGCAGCAGGGTCTGCGCATGACCACCGGCGCGGAAATCGTGGCGCGCGGCGGGAGCATCAATCCGCGTCAACTCGAACGCGGCCGGGCGGCGGCGCGCGAGATTCTCGAGCTCGGCGAGCCGGTCGAGGCGCAGCCGTGGTTCGGCCATCGTCCCTGCATGCCGGACATGCTACCCGTGGTCGGCGCCGCGCCTCTGCACCCAGGGCTCTGGTTCAACTTCGGACACGGCCATCAGGGCTTGACCCTTGGGCCAACGACGGGCGAGCTGCTCGCCGAACTGTTCGACGGCGAGGACAGCGCACTGGCGCAGGCGCTGTCGCCCGCCCGGCGGTTGCCTGCGGCCGCTTGAGTCGCGCCGCCGTCATGGGGGCGTGACGGCGTAGGCGGGCATCAGCCGTGCACAATGCGCGGCCACCGAGCGGGGGCGGCAGGCCAGCCGGACGCGCGTTTCGCGGCTCGGTTATAATCGCGCGCTTGTCATATCCCCAGGGTCCGCCATGCACTTCATCGAAACCCGCGGCAACGACGGCCGGCGTCCGGCTCGGGTCGCCTTTTCCGAGGCCATTCTCAATCCCATGTCGTCCTTCGGCGGCATCTACGTGCCCGAACGGCTGCCGCAACTGGGCCTGGAATTCCTGCGCGCACACCTCGACAGCGACTACAAGACCCTCGCCCGCGACGTGCTCGCCGCCTTCGAGCTCGACGTCGATGCAGCCCTCATCGACGAGGCGCTGGGCCTATACGACGGCTTCGACGACCCGAGCAACCCGGTTCCGGTGGTCAGGGTGCGCGACGATCTCTACGTCAGCGAGCTGTACCATGGCCCCACGCGCGCCTTCAAGGACATGGCCCTGCAGCCCTTCGGTGCGATCCTGTCGGCGCTGGCGCAGCGTCGCGGCGAGCACTATCTCATCATGGCCGCCACCAGCGGCGATACCGGCCCGGCCACGCTGGAGACCTTCAAGAACCGGCCCAACGTCAAGGTCGCCTGTCTCTACCCCGACGGCGGCACCTCCGACGTGCAGCGCCTGCAGATGGTCACCGAGGACGCCGCCAACCTGAAGGTCATCGGCATCCACGGCGACTTCGACGACGCCCAGTCGGCGCTCAAGAACCTGCTCGGCTCCGACACCTTCCGCGCCAGGCTGAAGGAAAAGCACACCCTGCTCTCGGCCGCCAACTCGGTGAACTTCGGACGCATCGTGTTCCAGCAGATCTACCACATCCACAGTTACCTGGAACTGGTGCGCCAGGGCGCAATCGCGCTCGGCGACAAGGTCTACCTCGACGTGCCCAGCGGCAACTTCGGCAACGCCCTCGGCGGCTACTACGCGATGCGCATGGGGCTGCCGGTGGAAAAGATCCTGATCGCCTCCAACCGCAACAACGTGCTCACCGAACTGATCCGCAACGGCCGCTACGACCTGCGCAGCCGCGGCGTGATCCCCACCAGCTCGCCGGCCATGGACATTCTCAAGTCCTCCAACGTCGAGCGCGTGCTGTTCGACCTCTACGGTCCCGAACGCACCCGCGAGTTGATGCGGCAGCTGGACGAGGAACGCTACTACGAGCTTGCCGCCGACGAACTCGCCAGGTTGCAGGCGATCTTCGCCGCCGACTGGTGCGACGACGACGAGGGCCGGCGTTACATCCGCGAGACCTTCGACGGCGGCTACCTCATGGACCCGCACACCGCCACCTGCTTCAAGGCCTACGACACCTGCCGCGAGCGGCCGCTCGTCACCATCGCCTACTCCACCGCCGAGTGGACCAAGTTCTCGCCGACCATCGCCAACGCACTGACCGGCGAGACCGGGGCCCGCGACATCGACGCCCTCGCGGCCATTGCGGCGCGCGCCGGTACCCGCATCCCCGCGCGCATCCAGGCCCTGTTCGACAAGCCGGTCACCCAGGGCGAGGTGATCGACAAGGCCGCGATCGAAGGGGCGGTGCTGGGTTTCATCTAAGCCTGCACCGCGCGAGCGCAATGTTCCGCCCGCTGGCGCATCCAAACGCAATAGCCGCAACCGGGCGGCAGGAAGGAGCGCCATGGACGCCGACGACATTCTGGATGCGGCCTTTGCCCTGGACAAGGCGGGCAGGGAAAGCGAGGCGATCCCGCTGTACGAACAGGCTCTGGTCCTCGGCCTGCGCAAATCGCGCCGACTGCCTGCCTATGTCGGCCTTGGCTCGTCCTACCGCAATATCGGCGACTACGAAAACTCGCTACATTGGCTGGACCGAGGCGCCGTGGAATTCCCTGGCTACCACGTGCTGCCGAGGTTCCAGGCCCTGGCGCATCGCGGATGCCGGCCGCCATGCCGAGGCAACAGCCGAACCTTTCGGGCTGACCAGCGAAGCCATCGCCCAAAAGACCTTTGCCCCCTACCTCTGGGTGTTCGACGAACGTCTGGGCCGACTGCCTGCCGATGACTGATCAGGCCGTCTTCGCGGCGCGCAGTTCACGCAATATCCCGTTGAGGACGTGCGCCGCCGCGGCGTGGTCCGGATGGCCGATGGCGGCGAACGGCGCATCGTGTTGTACGGCCGGCCACGCGCACGGTCGCGAGTACGCCGACGGACCGGCCGGGGAACGCCGAGCGGGTGACGGCGGTGCCGCAACCGGGAGGTTGTTTTTCTCGGAATAAACGTCAGCGGAATCAATCACGTCAGACGAGCGTCCGCGAAGAGGCGTGTCCGGCGTGGCTATCGGTCGTAGCCTGGGTTGACGGCGTCCAGACGGCGCAGCATGGCGGCAAAGTGGTTCGCCTTGGCCATTCGTTTCTCCTCGATCATCTGTTCGGCGGTGCGCGCGACGACGGCATCGGGAATCAACCGAGGCGGCTGGCCGGAGGCATACACAAGGTACTGGTCGCGGCAGGCCCATTCCAGGTAATGCAGGTCGTACACGCAGCCCTCGATGTCGTCGCCGATGACGGTGACTCCGTGGTTGGCCATCAGCAGGACATCATACCGGGCAAGCGCCTCCACGATCCGGTTCGCCTCGCCGTCGTCGAGCACCAGGCCGCCGTAATTTTCCAGGTAGGCCGTTCTGCGGACGAAGCGCAGGCTGCTCTGGTTGACCGGCAGCAGGCGCATGTCGGCCAGGGAGGCGAGGGCCGTTGCGTAGGGCATGTGCGTGTGGAAGATGCAGCGCGCCCTCGGCACGCCGGCATGGATGCGGGCGTGGATGTGGAAGGCGGTCGGTTCCCATTCGCCTTCGCCCGCGACCACGCGTCCTTCCGCATCGACCTTGATCAATCCGCTGGCGGTGACCTCCGAGAACAGCGGCCCGAAGGGCTTGAGCAGGAAGTGCTGCGGTTCGCCGGGCACGGCGCAGGAAAAATGGTTGAACACGCCGTCGTCCATGCCTTCGAGCGCGGCGATCCGATAGGCCGCGGCCAGCCGGACTCGCTGGGACCATTCTGCATCCGTCATCGGTATGGGCATCTGGGCGATAGTGGCAGGCGACCGTCCGGTCGGGCGGTCGCCTGCGCGTCGGTCAGGACGTGTGGGTCATGGCGTCCACGTAATGCGGGTCCACGAACATCTTCCAGTCGGGGCTGTACGCCATGGGTACCTCCTTCTGGAATTTCATGACCTGCAGCACGTCGCCGATGCTGACCTTGTACGACATGGCGCCCATGCCGGAGAACATGGTCTTCATTTCGGGCAGCGTTACGTTGTGCACGCCGAGGTAGATGCTCTTCGCGAGCTTGGGGCTCACGCCCATCCTGTCGCCCATGATCCTGTAGGCGGCCTCCGGGTGGGTCTTGATGAACTTCAAGCCCGCCAGATAGCCCTCGATGATGTGCTTGACGACCATGGGGTGCGCCTTGGCGTAGCCCTCGGCGAACACGATGTTGTCCGTCACCAGCCCCGGCACGTCGTGCGACGAGAAGATCACGCGGACGTTCTTGTCCTTGCTCAGTGCGACGCTGACATTGGGCTGCCAGGTCACGCCGACCTTGACCGTGTGCGACATCAGCGCGGTCGGGACGGCGTTGGCCTCCATGTTGACCTGGGAGACATCATGCAGGTTGAGGCCCGCGTGCTTGAGCGCGCCCAGCAGCAGGAGTTCGGAGTAGGACATCGTGTTCAGGGCGATTTTCTGACCCTTGAACATCTTGACCGACTTGATGCTCTTGTCCGCGAGGATCGCATCGGCACCGTCGGAATAATCCATCGGCAGCACGATGGGGGTCTTGTAACCCTTCCGGTAATTTTCAATGACCTGATTCATGCTGAGGTTGGTGGAGTCCAGCTTGCCTGCGAGCAGCAGCGCATCGCGGCCGGATTCCATGTTGATGTATTTGAATTCGATGCCCTTGAAGAAATGCTCCTTTTCCGCCACCCAGATCGGGGCGAAACCGGGCCATGAATCACCCGCGAACGTGAATTTCGTGAGCTGGGCGGCATGGGCCGGCGACTCGAATGCCAATAGGCCGAGCAGTGCGAATATGGCGTACGTAAATTTTTTCACCGTGATCTCCGTTGTCATGTTGATGGGTCAGAAATGACCTGACGGCTGGGCTGTCATGGGACGCAATGCCTATTCAACGGCCGGCTGTTCCTGCGTATTTCATGCGTGTTTTTATTGGTATGGATTTTCATGCGAAATCATTTGTTGGGCTTGAATCATTCTTGGCGGAATTTATCCATGCTTGGCAAGCTGCGAATGGGTTGCGTGTCGGGGTGTGGTCTCATCACGCATCCCCGTCGCCCGCCATCCCATACAGGGCTGCCGGGTGGGCGGCGATGCCGAATCCGACCAGTCCGCGCACGCCCTGCGCATCCAGCGCGGCCAGGCAGACGCCCGGCAGGTGTGTCGGCGTGACCCGTGCCGCATCCAGGCCGACCTTGCGCCCGAGGACGGGGTGGCGGGCGAGCAGCACGGCGTTCGCCGTTTCGGCCAGTGCCGCGACCCGTGCCGGATCGAAATTCGCCGCGTGCGCCGGCGCGGCGTCCAGGGCCATGGCGCCCAGACCCAGCGCATCGATCAGGGCGCTGTCGCCGATGGTGGGGAGCCTCTCGAGCGTGGGCGGCATGTCGGGCAGCGTTGGGCCGAGGGGCGGCGATGCGGGCGCTGCGATCCACTCGCCCGGCGCACTGGCGCGCTGGATGCCGAAGGTCCTGCCGTTGCCGCCCGCGGCGATCACCAGATCGCCCTTGCCGTAGTCGCGCGCGGCCGAGAGCATGCACAGACACGCGGCCATCCACGCGTTCAGGAACAGGTGGGTGTGGGCGCGCAGAAAGGACGCCGACGCCTCGTCGAGCCGGTCCGGGTGCAACCGGTCCGCCAGCAGGCCCGAGGCGATGCCGACGCGGGCATGCAGTTCGTCTCCCTGCGCCAGCGCCTCGGCGGCGAGCGGGAGCAGTTCGATCGCTTCGGGCAGATCGGCGAGGGCGGGCGCGAGCGTGCCGTGGACCCAGCGCAGTCTTGCCACGACCTCGGGCGTTGCCAGGCCGAAGCGCAGTGCCGGGCCCGGGCCCTCGTTCAACGGTGCGTAGGCCACGCGCCCGGGGTGCGCGGCATCGACCACCGCATGCAGCCACATGGACGATGAAACGACGGCGGCGAGCGGCGTGGCGACGCCAAGATCCTGCGCCGGCCGCAGCCGGACCTTCCCCGCCGCGAGTAGTGCATCCGCCGCCTCAAGGTTCCCAGCCAGGCCTTCGAACACCAGGGCGGCGCAGACCGCATGGCGCAGCGGTGGGCAGAGGTCCTCGGGCGTATCAATGGGCGGACCGGCGTGCAGCAGTTCGCCCTCGCGCAGACCGAGGGTCGGGCCGGCGGGCACCGTATTGCGCCATTCGGGCCTGACGCCCGCGACGCGTTCGGCGGCGGTCAGGGTTTCCGGGGTGTTGGTGGCGGCGGTCATGACAGCTTGATCGGCGCGCGCGAGTAGCGGTTGTTGGCCTCGACCAGACGGATCAGGTAGTCCGTGAAACGCGCCCGATCCTCCGCGCCGAGGTGGGCGACGGTGCGCTCGTGCGCGCGACGCGCGAAACGGTCGATGTCCTGCAGCAGGGTCGTGCCGGTGTCCGTGAGCTGGACGATGCGCTGACGGCGGTCGTCGGCGTTGCGGGTCCGGGTGATCCAGCCGCGCGCTTCGATGCGCTTCAGCACATGCGTGGTGGTGGCGAGGTCCATGCCGACCCGGTTGGCGAGGCCGGTCTGATCCAGCGCGCCCTCGTGCAGCGCGGTGAGCATACTGTACTGCACGGGGGTGATGCCGAATTCCCGGCATTCCTCGAGAAACAGGGCGACGTGGATCTGGTGCAGCCGCCGGATCAGGAAGCCGGGCCGGGAGGCGAGCTGGGCGTAGTTGCTGCCGTTCTCGTCTTCGCTGTCGTCCTGGATGTCGGGTTCATGCATCCGCACGCGTCCTCCTGTTGCATCCGTGCCCGTTTCAGTGGAGGTGTTCGGGGCGCACCACCACCGGGCTGTCGACCTCGATGGGCCGGCCGTCCTTCAGCGTCAGCGCGGGCACGAACAGGGCCGCGGCCGTCGCCTCGGCCCCGCCGTTGTCGCGCAGGCGGAATTCGCCCTCGGCGAGATCGAGCACGCTGACGTCGGCGCGCAATCCGGGCTGCAGGCTGCCGATCTCGTCGGACAGGCCCAGCAGCGCGGCCGCGTTTTGCGTGACCGTGGCGACGACGTCGTGCAGCGGCATGCCGAGCGCCAGCAGCTCGCTCATGGCCAGCGTGAGGCAGAAGCGCTGGGCGCCGTAGAAGGGATTGCTCTCGCGGTCGTCCGCGCCGTCCTCGCCGGCGTAGGTGTTGTAGCCGTGCATGTCGGCGCCGAGCGTGTAGGGCCGGATGCCGTGGGCGAGCACCTTCTCCGCCATCTCGAAGCTGAAGTGCGAGCCGTGGCCCACGTCCACGCGGATGCCTTGCGCCAACGCCGCCTCCACGATCGGATGCACCTCGCCGGTCCTGGTGGAGATGAAACCGCCGGGGTGGCGCGTGAAGGGGTGCGCGAGCACGTCGCCGGGCCGCATGATGGGCACCAGTTCCTCGATCACGCTGTCCGGGTCGACCACGCCCTTCTCGCGCTCCGGCCACAGCTGGCCGAGGTGGATGTAGAGCGGCACGTCGATGCCGACGGCGATCTCGGCCGCCTGTTTGATCACGTCCATGCCCCAGCGCGACTTGCCGCCGATCTCGGCATGCGCCTTGATGCCCTTGACCAGATCGCGGTTCTCGCGGCCGATCTTGATCGTGCGCTTCACGTCGACCATCTCGGGGCCGTAGAGCTGCGCGTAGTGGTGACCCTCCAGCCCGCCGACCAGGTAGGCTGAGAGGAAGCACAGCACACTGCTGTCGGCGGGTTCCGAGACGTAGTGGCGGAAAGCGGGCAGGGTCATCAGGCTGGGGCCGCCCTGGTCGACCAGGGTGGTGACGCCCGAGCGCACGCCGCACAGATCGGGGTTCAGGCCGAAGCGTCCGGTGACGTGCTGGAACACGTGCGCATGGGTATCGATCAGGCCGGCGGTCACGAGCTTGCCGCCGACGTCGATCACCCGCGCGCCGGGCGTGGCCTCGAGGTGCGGCGCCAGGGCGGCGATGCGCCCGTCGCGGATCGCGAGGTCCGCCACGGCGTCGAATCCGCTGGCGGTATCGATCACGCGTCCGCCGCGCAGGATGAGGTCGTAGTCGTCGGTGCTGGTCTGGTTCACGGGGCGTCCCTTGGCGTGGATGTGTGGCCTTTGGTGTGCGGAATCAGGTGTTGCTAAGGCGCAGCCATTTCAGCAGGCGCGCCCACAGTCCGTCCGCTGCCGGCGCGGTGGCGTCGGGCGGCGCGCCGGCGAGCAGGCGTTCGAGGTTGTACGCGAAGTCGGCGGTCAGCCGGTCGGCGAAACGCTCCGCCAGGGCGCCGCGCGCGAACTGCGCAAGGCGTCCCGACAGGCCGTAGCGCACTTCGATGTCGACGCGCGTGTCCGCGTCGGCCGCGTGCAGGGCATAGGCGATCTCGGCGGTCACGCGCGTGCCGGTCAGCCGGTCGCGGCCCTGGCCGACGAGGCGCCCGCGTCGTTCGGCGGGCTCTGTCGTCTGGCGCGCGCTGGCCTCGAAGGCGGCGCGCACGGGGCCGAACTTTACGTGCAGGCGGCCGTGCAGCACGCCCTGCGCGTCGGGGGCGCCGAACTCGGCGCCGGGCAGGCAGCGCGACAGGGCGACGACGTCGGCGAACTGCGCCCACACGGCATCCACGGGCGCGGTCACGGCCAGGCTGCGTGCGAGCGCGTGCTGCGGCGCGGGGCCGTCCGTAGGTGCGGAAGCGACGGGAACCGGTGCGACCTTGGCAACGGTTTCGGGCGTCGTCGCGATGGGTGTCGGCGGCGCTACGGCCTGCGCGCAGGGGCGGGCGCCCACCGGGCCGAGCCGTTCGGCGGGCAGCAGGGGCGCAACCTCGCCGCGTGCGTCGACCACCTGCTTCACGGCCTGGATCACGCCGAGATAGCCCGTGCAGCGACACAGGTTGCCGGCCAGTTCGAGCCGGATGCGGTCGCTGTCGGCGCCCGGCAGGCGGGCGACGATGTCGCGCGCGGTGATCAGCATGCCCGGCGTGCAGAAGCCGCACTGCAGGGCGTGCTGCTCGCGGAAGGCGGCGCGCAATTCGGCGGCCAGTGGATCGTCGTCCAGGCCCTCGACGGTGACCACGTCCGCGCCGTCGCAGGCGACCGCGTAGGTGATGCAGGCGCGTGCCGGGGCGCCGTCTACGAGCACCGTGCAGGCGCCGCAGATGCCGTGCTCGCAGCCGAGATGGGTGCCGGTGAGCAGCGCCTTGTCGCGCAGCAGTTCGGCCAGCTGGGTGCGCGGGGAGACGTCGGCCTCGAAGCGTCGGCCGTTGAGGTTGATCGCGATGGCGGTCATGCGCAGGCCCTCTCTACGGCGCGGCGCAGCACCACGCGGTGCATCTGCTGGGCGATGGGGTCGTCGATGCCGCGCGACTGCAGCAGCGCGTCGACCGCGTCGGAGTCGAAGCGGTCGCTCAGGCGGCTGCCACTGCGGCCGAACAGTGCGCTCGCGTCGTCGAGCGCGCAGGGGGCGTCGTCGAGCGCCCCGAGGGTGACGCGCAGGATGTCGCGCTCGGGGTCCCACAGCACCGCGGCCATGGCCTCGGCCAGTTCGCCGGGCTTGCGGCAGTGCTTGTAGTAGCCCCAGCGCGCGGCTGGGGACAGGGTCGGGAGACGCATGCCGGCAATGAGTTCGCCGGGGGCGAGCGCGGGTTCGAAGGCGGCGCGCAGCAGGGCGCCGGCCGGCAGCTCGCGCGTGCTGCGGCCGTCGTCGATCTGCAGTACGGCACCCAGCGTGGGCAGTACGCAGGGCCAGTCGCCGGCGGGGTCGCCGTGCGCCAGACTGCCGCCGAGGGTGCCGCGGTTGCGTACCGCGCGGTAGGCGATGCCGCCCGCGACCCGGGCGAGGATGCCGCCGGTGGCATCGGGCACGCGGCCGTCCTCGACGTTGGCGTGGGTCACGCAGGCGCCGAGGTAGACTCCGTCCGCGGTCCGTTCGGCGGCGAGCAGTTCCGGCACGCCGGTGATGTCCACGAGCAGGCCGGGTTGCGCCAGGCGCAGGTTCAGCATGGGCCCGAGCGACTGGCCGCCGGCGATCAGCCGAGCGTCGAGGTCGCCCCGGCGCAGCAGCGCAGCCGCCTCGTCCAGGCTGGCGGCGCGGACGTATTCGAACGGCGCCGGTTTCATGTGCCTGTCTCCGTGTCGGGTTGCGTGGCGCGGGCGATCGCCGCGAGGATGCGCCGGGGCGTCATCGGGGTCTCGGTGATCTCCGCGCCGACGAAGCGCAGCGCGTCGTTCACCGCATTGCCGATGGCGGCAGGCGGGGCGATGGCGCCGCCCTCGCCGACGCCCTTGACCCCGAAGCGGGTGTAGGGCGAGGGCGTTTCCATGTGTTCGATGCGGATGTCCGGCATCTCGCAGGCGCCGGGCAGGAGGTAGTCGGAGAAGGTCGAGGCCAGCGGCTGTCCGGCGCTGTCGAAGGCCATTTCCTCGTACAGCGCGGTGCCGATGCCCTGGGCCGTGCCGCCGATGATCTGACCGTCGACCACCATCGGGTTCACCAGCACGCCGCCGTCCTCGACGATCGCGTAATCCAGTAGTTCGACCGTGCCCAGCTCGGGGTCGACGGCGACCGCCACGGCGTGCGCCGCATAACTGAACACGCCGTGGTCGTGCACGGGCTTGTAGGCGGCGTTCGTCTCCAGGCTGGTGACCCCGAGACCGCGCGGCAGGTCCTGCGGGCGGCGATACCAGAGGTAGGCCAGCTCGCGCAGCGACAGGCTGCCGCCCTGGCTGCGGGCCTCGCCGTCGGCCAGGACGATGCCCTCGGGATCGACGCCGAGCATGCTCGCCGCGACGGTCCTGAGGCGCGCCGCCAGCGCGTCGCAGGCGGTGGCCACCGCGCCGCCGGCCATCACCATCGAGCGCGAGCCCCAGGTGCCGGTGGAGTAGGCGGTGTCGGCGGTGTCGCCGTGCATCACGCGCACGCGGTCGGTGTCCACGCCGAGAATCTCATGCGCGAGCTGGGCGAAGGTGGTTTCCATGCTCTGTCCGTGCGACTGTACGCCGACGCGGATGTCCAGACCGCCGTTCGGGGTGACGCGCACGAAGGCCTCCTCGTAGCCGGGGATCATGGGGATGCCCCAGCCCGAGTACACCGAGGTGCCGTGCGCGCTCTGCTCGCAGTAGATCGAGAAGCCGACGCCGATCAGACGGCCGTCGGGTTCCGGGGTGCGCTGGCGCTCGCGCCAGGCGTCCAGATCGATGGCCTGGACCGCCCGGCGCATGCATTCGGGATAGTCGCCGCTGTCGAAGTGCTTGCGGGTGATGTTGTCGAACGGCATCTTTTCGGGCGGCACCAGGTTCGCCATGCGCACCTGCCAGGGCTCCAGCCCGAGCTCGCGGGCGAGCGCGTCCAGGGTCAGCTCCATGGCGTAGCAGACGCCGGTACGGGCCACGCCGCGGTAGGGCAGGATGGCGCACTTGTTGGTGGCGGCGGAAAAGGTGCGGCAGCGGTAGCCGCTGAAGTCGTACGGGCCGGGCAGGATGCTCGCCACCTGGGCGGCCTCCAGACAGGCGGAAAACGGATAGGCCGAATAGGCGCCGGAGTCGACCGTGACCTCGGCGTCGAGCGCGAGCAGTTTGCCGTTCGCGTCGGCGTGCGCGGTGATGCGGTAGTGATGCTCCCGGCAGTCGGCGTTGCCGATGAGGTGTTCGCGCCGGTCCTCGATCCAGCGGACGGGGCGGCCGAGGCGCAGGGTCAGCCAGGCGAGGCAGACCTCTTCTGCGAGCAGGATGCCCTTGTAGCCGAAGCCGCCGCCGACGTCGGGCGCGATCACGCGGATGGCGTCCTCCTCCAGGCCGAGGCATTCGGACAGGCCGGAGCGCACCACGTGCGGCATCTGCGTGGAGGTGTAGACGGTCAGCAGGTTCTTGCGGCTGTCCCAGTAGGCCACCACGCCGCGGCCCTCGATGGGAGCCATGCACTGGCGGGCGGTGCGGTATTCGCGGGTGACGCTCGCGGCCGCGTGTGCAGCGGGCGTCTCGATGTCGCCGTCGACGAAGGTCTCCAGGAACACGTTGCGGTCCCAGTCCTCGTGCAGCAGCGGGCTGTCCGGTTCGCGCGCCTGCAGCATGTCGTGCACGGCGGGCAGTTCCTCGAAGTCGACCTCGACGAGGCCGACGGCGTCCTCGGCGGCGGCGCGGTCCTCGGCAAAGCACAGCGCGAGCGGTTCGCCCACGTGCCGGACCTTGTCGGCGGCCAGCACGGGCTGCTCGGAGACCCGGAAGCCGGGCAGCTTGGAGACGGCGCGGATGGCCTGCACGTCCGCGAGATCGGCTGCGGTGAAGGTCTGCGCGGCGATCGCCTCGGGCACGTGGATGCCGCGGATGCGCGCATGCGCCAGCGGGCTGCGCAGGAACGCGACTTCGCACTGGCCGGGCAGGACGATGTCGGCGATGAACTCGCCGCGCCCGCGCAGATAGCGGTCGTCCTCCTTGCGCAGCAGTCGCGCGCCGATGCCTTGTTGCTTCATGTGCCTCTCGTGCCTCTTCGTGGTGCCCTGGCGTCAGGGACGTCGTTTGCCGGTCCGGGCGGCGACGGCCTCACGCCGCGCCGCCCGGCCACGGCCGCTTACGGTGCGAGCAGCGTGCTGACCGGCAGGCCCCAGCGCTTCGCATCCGCCTTGGCGGCGGCCGAACCGAGATACCAGTGCATCTGCTTCTGCACGGCGGCCACCAGCGGGCTGCCCTTCTTCAGCACGATGCCGGCGTTGGTGGTGTCGGGGTCGATGACGGCGATGTGGAACTTGCCCGGATTCTGCGTCTCGACGTAGCCCAGCGTGCTGACGCTCTCGAAGATGCCGCCGAGACGGCCGTTCTCCAGCTGCGGCAGTTCCTGTGCCACCGCGGGATAGGAACGCGGCTTGATGGCCGGCTTGCCCTTGGAGGTGCAGTTCGCCTCGCTGGCGGCCTGGACCGCCTGCAACTCGGGGGCGCTACCGGTCAGGACGCCGACGTCCATGCCGCACAGGTCGGCGTAGGACTTGATCTTGCCGGCGTTGGCCGCGCTGACCATGATGCCGAAGCCGTTCTTCAGGTAGTCGACGAAGTCGACGATCTTCTGGCGGGCCTCGGTGTGGTACACGTCGGACACGACCATGTCGACGCGACCGCTCTGCACGGCCGGGATCAGACCGCTGAAGTCGCTGGTCACGATCTTGTATTTCCAGCCGGCGTGCTTGGCGATGGACTTGATCATGTCCATCTCGAAACCGACGATCTTCGCCGGGTCCTTGGGCGAGCGGAAGCTCAACGGCGGGAAGTCCGCCGAGGTGGCGATGACGTAGGTCTTGGCGGCTTGCGCGGGCATCGAGTAGGCGCCCAGGCCCAGGCCGAGCAGGGCGAGCGTGCCGGCGACGATGCGTTGTGTGCGTTTGTTGATCCTCATGGCTGTCTCCGCGATGCAATTGAAAGAGTCGATGCGTAGGTTTGGGTTTTCGTTGCATACATAGGGAACAACTCCACCTGGCGATGCGCTTTTAGTAGTTATGAAACGGTGATGCCGAGCGGCTTCAGGTGCCCGGCATTGCAGGGGTTGAGGTCCTGCGGACAGTTGGAGATCGCCAGCAGGACGTCGGTCTCGACGGCGAAGCGGATGAAGTCGCCGGGCTTGGAGGCCGGTTCGGCAATGCGCCACTCTCCGCTTGCGGCGACGGGGCAGTTCATGAACACGTTGAAGGACATCGGAATGTCCGCCCGCGTCAGCCCCCAGGGGGACAGGGCCTCGACGAAGTTCTCGACGCAGCCGTGGTGGCCGTCGACTCCGTAGCGCACCTTGTCGATCTCCGCGTTGCAGGAGCCGGCGAGGATGTCGTGCTGGCCGCAGGTGTCCTCGACGATGCGCAGCAGCGGCCGGCTGAGCTCCGAATAGAGCACGTGCCCGGCGGTCAGGAACACGGTGCCGTTCAGGCGCACGGTGTTCGAGACCCACAGGCGGTCGTCGAGCTCGGGGCGCGTGAAGGCGACGATGTCCGCGACCTGCTGGCCTTCCAGGTCGGTGATCTGCAGCGACTGCCCCGCGCGCAGCGCCAGGGCGACGCAGCCTGCGGGCGCGAGGACGAAGTCTCCGGGTTCTGCGACGTTCATGGCGCGGCCTCGATGGGAGTGGGTTCGGCGTGGTGGCCCAGGCGACCTTCGACGAGTTCGATGAAGGCGCGGGTGCGGGCGCTTTTCGGGCGGTTGAAGAGCTCGTCCGGGCTGCCCTGCTCGACGATCTGCCCGTCTTCCATGAACACGATCCGATCCGCCCAGTCGCGCGCGAACACGATTTCGTGGCTCACGATGACCATCGTCATGCCGGCGGCGGCCAGCTTGCGCATGAGCACCAGCACCTCGTTGACCAGTTCGGGGTCGAGCGCGGAGGTCGGTTCGTCGAACAGGATCAGCTTCGGATGCGTGGCGACGGCGCGGATGATGGCGATGCGCTGCTGCTGGCCGCCGGAGAGCTGGTGTGGGTAACGCTGTTCGTGCTCGCTCAGGCCGGCCCAGGCGAGCAGTTCGCGCGCCTCGCGGTAGGCCGTGGCGCGGTCGATGCCGTGCACCCGGATCGGCGCCTCGACGATGTTTTCGAGCACGGTCATGTGGTCGAACAGGTTGAAGTGCTGGAACACCATGCCGACGCCGACCCGCGCGCGGTCGCGGGCGGCGCTGCGCGAGGGGCGCAGGCCGGCGGACGTCTGGCGGTAGCCGATGTGCTGGCCGTCGACCAGGATCTCGCCGCTGTCGATGGATTCGAGGTGATTGATCGTGCGCAGCAGGGTCGTCTTGCCCGAACCGCTCGGACCGATGAGAAAGACCATTTCGCCCTGGTCGAGCTTCAGCGTGATGTCGCGCAGGATCAGGTTGCCGTGGAAGGACTTGCGGACGTGCCTGATCTCCACGAAGGTCTGACCGGACGGTGTCGGTCGTGCCGCGGGATGCGGGGTTTCGGACAAGGGGAGCCTCGCTTGGGCGGCGCTCGCCGTGCCGACGGCATCCGCCGTCGGGACACTGGAGCGAGGGCCCAGCGGGGTCGTGTGGCGTTCGTAGTTGAGGCGGTTTTCGAAATACCGCTGCGCGAGGGAGATCGCGGTGGTGGCGAGCAGGTAGAGCAACCCGGCCGCGGTGAACACCTCGACGTATTCGAAGTTCGTCGACACGACCTGTTCGCTGGTCAGCGTGAGTTCGCCGACCGTGATGACCGAGGCCAGCGAGGTGTTTTTCAGGACCGTGATCGCCTCGTTGCCCATGGCCGGCGCGATGGCCCTGAGCGCCTGCGGCAGCACGACGCGGGCCATGACCATGAACGGCGTCAGCCCGAGTGCCGCGGCGGCGTCGCGCTGCGTGCGCTTCACCGACTGCAGGCCGCCGCGGAAGATTTCCGCCATGAAGGCGACCTCGTTGAGCGCGAGGCCGAGGATCGCGGTCATGAGTGCGCTCAGGCGCAGGCCGAGCAATGGCAGGACGTTGTACCAGAACAGCAGCTGCAGCAACACGGGCGTGCCGCGCATGACCCAGATGAAAGGGGCGGGCAGCACGCGCAGCAGCGCATTGTTGGACATGCGCGCAATCGCCACGAGCAGTCCGGGCACGAGCGCGGCGCCGAACGAACAGACGGCGATGACCACGGCCAGCCATAGCCCGTGCCACAACACCGGCATGGCAAGGTAATGCAGCAGATGGTCGTAGTTCATGCTGCGCGCACGTCCCGGTGTATCGGGCGGTCGTAGCTGGGATGCGTCATCATGGGTAGGTCGGTGTCCTAATGCTTAGTGCGCTAAGCAATAGAGCATGTTCTATGCCATGACGGTGGCATACGGCGGGTCCATGACCAGGCTCGGCCTTTAACCCACTTATTTGCTTGGATATATTTTTTCGAGGCGAGGGCTGCCGGCTGTCGTGCCGTCAGGGCATTGCTCGGGGTGAGAGGCGTGTGCGCACCATAAGCGCGAGGAATCGTTGGTTCGTGCACCGATGTGGAGCTTCGCGTCCCTCGGGCTTGAGATTCGAAGCGGCATAGCTGCGCTCGCGCGCGTATTCAAGAACAGGCAGCCGCGAATCGGTGCGCCGTTTTGAATGCCGTTCCTGCCTGCGCGGCGCTCAGAATTTTTCCACGTCGGGGCGCAGGTCGATCTCCTGCGTCCAGGCGGAGCGGTCCTGGTGGATGAGTGCCAGATAGGTGCGGGCGATGGCATCCGGGTCCAGGGCGTTGTCCGCGCTGACGCCGGGCCGGCTGCGGTTTTTGGGTGTCAGGATCATGCCGTCGATGATCACGTGCGCGACGTGGATGCCCTGCGGGCCGAGTTCGCGGGCCATGGACTGGGCCATGCCGCGCAGCGCGAACTTGGCGGCGCCGAAGGCGGCAAAACGGGCGGCCGGCTTGGTCGCGGCGCTGGCGCCGGTGAACAGGATGCAGCCCCGGCCGCGGGCCAGCATGGGCGGCACGACCTCGCGGGCGCACAGGAAGGCCCCGCGGCAGTTGATCGCCCACAGGCGGTCGAAATCCTCCACGGGCGTCTCGGCGAAGGCGTGCATGGCGATGGCCCCGGCGTTGTAGACCAGCACCTCGGGCGGGCCGAAGCGTTCCACGGCCTCGCTCAGCGCCGAACGCACCGCCGTTTCGTCGGTGAGATCGCAGGCCAGCATGAGCGCGTCGGCGCCGCGCGCCTGGAGTTCCGCAGCCAGTTCGTCGGTGTAGTGGCGGGTGCGCGCGAGGCCGACCACGGCATAGCCGTCCGCGCTGAGCTGTCGGCACAGCGCGGCGCCAAGGCCGGGGCCCACGCCGGCGACGATGGCCAGGGGTTGGGTTTTGCTCATGGGGCGTTCCTCCTTGGTTTGGACGTGTCGGCCCCGCCGCGCCTCATTTCACGCGCATGCCCGGTTCCGCGCCTTCGTCCGGATTGAGAACGAACAGGTCCTTTCCGCCGGGGCCGGCGGCCAGCACCATGCCCTCGGACACGCCGAAGCGCATCTTGCGCGGGGCGAGGTTGGCGACCATGACGGTGAGCCGGCCTTCCAGGTCCTCGGGTGCGTAGGCCGACTTGATGCCGGCGAATACGTTGCGCGTCTCGCCGCCGAGATCGAGGGTCAGGCGCAGCAGCTTCTCGGCGCCCTCGACGTGCTCGGCCTTGACGATGCGCGCGACGCGCAGGTCGAGCTTGGCGAAGTCGTCGTAGGCGATCTCGTCACGGATCGGATCGTCGGCCAGCGGCCCCGTGGGCTTGGGCGCGGCGGCCTGCAGGTCTTCCCTGGAGGCCTCGATCATGGCCTCGATGGCGGCGGGCTCGATGCGGGTCATGAGCGGCTCGAAGGCGTTGATGCGGCGCGCGAGCAGCGGTTCGGCGATGTCGTCCCAGGCCAGTTCGCCGGCGCCGAAGAAGGCTTCGGTCTTCCCGGCGACGCGCGGCAGCACGGGCTTGAGGAAGCTCACGATCACGCGGAACAGGTTGAGCCCCTGGGTGCAGGTGCCCTGGACCGAGGCGGCCCGCTCCGGGTCCTTGATCAGCACCCACGGCTTGTTTTCGTCGATGTACTGGTTGGCGCGGTCGGCCAGTCCCATGATCTTGCGCATGGCCTGACCGAATTCGCGACGTTCGTAGTGTTCGGCGATCTCGTCGCGCGAGGCGGCGAAGGAGGCGTACATGTCGGGTTCGGGCAGGGTGTCGGACAGCTTGCCGTCGAAGCGCTTGGCGATGAACGAGGCGGTGCGGCTGGCGATGTTGACCACTTTGCCGACGAGGTCGGCGTTCACGCGCGCGGTGAAGTCCTCGAGGTTGAGGTCGAGGTCGTCGACGCCGGCGCCGAGCTTGGCCGCGAAGTAGTAGCGCAGGTACTCGGCGTCGAGGTGATCCAGATAGGTGCGCGCCTTGATGAAGGTGCCGCGCGACTTGGACATTTTCTGCCCGTCCACGGTGAGGAAGCCGTGCGCGTAGATGGCGGTCGGTATGCGCAGCCCGGCGCCCTTGAGCATGGCCGGCCAGAACAGGGTGTGGAAACGCAGGATGTCCTTGCCGATGAAGTGATAGAGCTCGGATTTGGCGTCAGCCTTCCACCAGTCGTCGAATTCCAGCCCCAGCCGCGCGCAGAGCTGCTTGAAGCTCGCCATATAGCCGATGGGCGCATCCAGCCAGACGTAGAAATACTTGCCCGGCGCATCGGGAATCTCGAAGCCGAAATAGGGCGCGTCGCGCGAGATGTCCCAGTCGTTCAGGCCGGTGGACAGCCACTCGTTCATCTTGTTCGCGACTTCGGTCTGCGTGGCGCCGCGCACGAACTTGCGCAACATGTCCTCGAAATCGGACAGCCGGAAGAAATAATGCTCCGAGTCCTTCTTAACCGGCGTGGCGCCGCTGAGCACCGAGCGCGGGTCCTTGAGTTCGGCGGCGTCGTAGGTCGCGCCGCAGACCTCGCAGTTGTCGCCATACTGGTCCGGCGCGCCGCAGCGCGGGCAACCGCCCTTGATGAAGCGGTCGGGCAGAAACATCTTCTGCTCGGGGTCGTAGAACTGGCTGATGGTGCGCCGCGCGATATGTCCGGCGTCGCGCAGCTTCAGATAGATGTCGGAGGCGAAGGCGCGGTTTTCGGGCGAGTGGGTGCTGTAGTAGTTGTCGAAGCTGATGCCGAAATCGTCGAAGTCCGCGCGGTGTTCCACGCCGACGCGTTCGATCAGCGCCTCGGGCGTGATGCCCTCGCCCTGGGCGCGCAGCATGATCGGGGTGCCGTGCGCGTCGTCTGCGCCGACATAGAAACAGCGGTGTCCGCGCATGCGCTGGAAGCGTACCCAGATGTCGGTCTGGATGTATTCCACCAGATGACCGATATGAATCGATCCGTTGGCGTAGGGCAGGGCGCTGGTGACCAGGATGTCGCGCGTCATGGGATGGCTCGTCCGCGTTTCGAAAAGCCTGTAAACATATCAGGTCCGGCGCCGACGGGCCATGCGCGCGTGGTCGCAAACCCTGCATTCATGCGGTTTATCGGGGGGCGGGGGCATGGTGTACAATCGCCCGCAGCTTGGGTCGCCCGGCCCTGACACGATTCTTGGAGGCACGTACGCGATGGCTGACGTATCCCGTTTGCAGGTCGAAACCGCCCTGAAGGAAATTCAGGATCCCTATCTCGAAAAGGACCGGGTCGCTGCCGGCCAGATCCGCGACATCCGCATCGAAGGGGCGCGCGTGGCCGTCGATGTGGTGCTCGGCTATCCCGCCAGGGAGCGCGTGCCGGCCATCCAGGCCGAGATCGGCGAATGCGTCGGTCGCATTGCCGGCGTCGAGCGGGTCGAGGTCGACGTGAAATGGTCCATCGTCTCGCACGCCGTGCAGCGCAACCTCAAGCCGCTGGCCGGAATCAAGAACATCATTGCCGTCGCCTCCGGCAAGGGCGGCGTGGGCAAGTCCACCACTGCGGTGAACCTTGCCCTGGCCCTGGCCGCCGAGGGCGCCAGCGTGGGCTTGCTCGACGCGGACATCTACGGCCCCAGCCAGCCGCGCATGCTGGGCATCGAGGGCAAGCCGGAGACCAAGGACGGGCGCATGCTCGAACCGATGGAGAATTACGGCATCAAGGCCATGTCCATCGGCTTCCTCATCGAGGAGGAGACGCCGATGATCTGGCGCGGTCCGATGGTGACCCAGGCGCTGGAGCAGCTGCTTTCCGAAACCCGCTGGGGCGAGCTCGACTACCTCGTGATCGATCTGCCGCCGGGCACCGGCGACATCCAGCTCACGCTGTCGCAGAAGATTCCGGTCAGCGGCGCGGTCATCGTCACCACGCCGCAGGACATCGCCCTGCTGGATGCGCGCAAGGGTCTGAAGATGTTCGAGAAGGTCGAGGTGCCGGTGCTCGGCATCGTGGAGAACATGAGCATCCACATCTGCTCGAACTGCGGCCACGAGGAGCGCATCTTCGGCGAGGGCGGCGGCCAGCGCATGTCGGAGGACTACAACGTCGAACTGCTGGGCGCGCTGCCGCTCGACATCCGTATCCGCGAGCAGGCGGATGGCGGCAAGCCGACCGTGGTCGCCGATCCGGACGGACGCGTTGCCGAGATCTATCGCGACATCGCACGTCGCACGGCCGCGCAACTTGCCCGCCAGTCCAAGGACTACAGCAGCAAGTTCCCCAACATTGTGATCCAGAACAGCTGACCGTCACGCGGCGCTCCGGCGCCGCCCTGGCCCGGAGCCGACGCATGTCCATCAAGTCCGACCGCTGGATCCGCCGCATGGCCGAAGACCACGGCATGATCGAACCCTTCGAGCCCGGCCAGGTCCGCCACAGCGGCGAGCAGCGCATCGTGTCCTACGGCACCTCCAGCTACGGCTACGACGTGCGCTGCGCCGACGAGTTCAAGATCTTCACCAACATCAACTCGGCCATCGTCGATCCCAAGGGCTTCGACCAGAACAGCTTCGTCGACGTGCAGTCCGACGTGTGCATCATCCCGCCCAACTCCTTCGCGCTCGCGCGCACGGTCGAGTACTTCCGCATCCCGCGCAACGTGCTCACCATCTGCCTCGGCAAGTCGACCTACGCGCGCTGCGGCATCATCGTCAACGTCACCCCGCTCGAACCCGAGTGGGAGGGCCATGTGACCCTGGAGTTTTCCAACACCACGCCGTTGCCGGCCAAGATCTACGCCAACGAAGGCGTCGCCCAGATGCTCTTTCTGGAGTCGGATGAGGTCTGCGAGGTGTCGTACAAGGATCGCGGCGGCAAGTACCAGGGCCAGCGAGGCGTCACGCTGCCTCAGACCTGAACGCGCCCCAAGTGGGTGCGCACCAGGTCGGCGCGATGTGCCGTTTGGGATTCGCCCGGCAATAACACAGCCCGCGATGCGCGGCTTGACCGTGGTGGGCCGAACCCAGGATTCAGCGCGCGACGCTGCCGATTGACCCAGGCTGGTGCGATGCCCGCTCGCCAGCTTCAGCAACCCCGCGTAAAAATCCCGCATGCCTCGAATATTCGGGGCTAATCATCGAATCCCCTTTCATGCATTGAAGGAGGGGCTTCTTGCCTGCCTATGTCACCAGGACGGCAGCCTTAATGCCCGGAATGGGTATCGACCCTGCCGGGCTTGCCGAGCCAGCGAGTGATCGTCGCAATCTCTCGTTGGTGGTGTGGATATAAAGTTCATGCGTGCTGTCTAACGAACGCTTAGAGGCATTACCAGACATGAATTGGCAATGCCCGATATCCACCCAGGAGATTCAGTTATGCCCGGTAATTTCTCCCCCGTGAAATGGGGTGCCTTCCTGATTTCGTTGCTGGTTGTCGGCTTGCTGGGCGCAGAGCCTGCGTTCGCAGAGAAAGTGACTCATATCGATATCCCGGCCACGGTCGTCAAACTGCCTTTGGCGAAGGGTGTCACACCGAGTGAGGCCATCCAGTCCATGAAGCTGCGCGCCAATTTCCTCAACTTCAAACTGGTCGCGCACCAGGACCTGTCCGCCCAGCTAAAGGCCATGGGCGTAAAGCATGTGCGCATGCTGGACATCTACCAGTTTTGCAAGCCCACGGTGGCCTATGAAATGGTCTCCTTCAATATGGCCTATGCCGCTTATCTGCCCTGTCGCATCGCCGTGGTTCAAGGCAAGCACGGCCATTACTGGCTGACCATGCTGAACCCCAAATTGCTGCTGTCCCGCAAGATGCCTCCGGCGCTCAAGAGGAGTGCCGATTCGGTGATTGCCGGCTTGATGAAAATCATCAAGGCAGGCGCCGACGGCGCGCTCTGACGGATTTGGAATTAAGGCGATATTCTTCAACCCCATGCGTTATCTGTGAGCAATGCATGGGGTGCTTGATGTCTCAAACAAATGACTGGTTTGAATTATCGAGACTTCCGCAATCAGCTACATCCGGTCGTTCATGTTCCTGCCATATCAACCCGTTGGGCGGCAGGATTACAGCGGGAACCAGTCGTTAGTCTAACTCTGGATGGGCGTTAGCGTTGTGTCCCCGTATTCATACATGCATATAGAGATAGAGGTAATGATAAAGTGATGAAGAATCAGCTGGTTAATCTCTGTTTTCGTGGGTCTCTATATTTATTGTTAGCTTACTTGTCGAATTAAGGATAATAATGATATTCGAAACGTTTGTAACAGAGACTAAGTCTATTTGGGTGCAATATCTTGCATACGTTTCAACAATGCAAGCCAATGGAAACTTAGATTCAAATGGCGGTAGTGTTTTATATCCAAATATCTTACTAGTTACAAACTGCTCAGGATTTTATGTCGCGGAGCTTGTTGGGGTGACGAAAATATTTAATGGCTTGACCGTTAAAAGGCATAAAGAAAAATCAATTTATCGTTATCTAAGTCAATTTGATGATTCTGAACCAGACCCTTTAGTGCACATGGATGGTAGTAATCATGGTTTTAGATTTTTATGTTTAGCGCAAAAAGCAGATTTCAAAGCTTTAGAAAAACGTTTTCCTACAATTGAGCTTTACGGGTCAAAGCTTAATAGGACTGGTGGTAAGGGTAGCGTTTTCTCTTTTGGGGAGAATTTCGAATCTTGCTTAATAGAAAACAGTATCCTCGTAAATAGGCTGGGCCATTTATATAGGTGTAAAAACATATTGGCTGCGTATATTTTTAAAAGCACAGTCACAAAGCCTAAGTTGGTTGAATTTTTCAAGAAAGGCTTAGAAGAAAAAGAAGTAAAAGGTGTTCATACCATTCAAGGCAAGCCTGAAGAACAGCTTATAGTAGCCGGACAGCTACAAAGCATGTATCTATTACCTGGGCTACATGAAACAACAATTGGAGAGTTCCTCAAGCTACACCCAGAAATAATAAAGAGCGCATTTAAAACGGAGCATTTTGAATACGAACCATATTTACAGTGGTTGGAACATGATGGTACTTGTGAGGATGTTGCGATAAACCCAGATTTGTTAGTTCGGAGGCCCGATGGATATTATGATATCTACGACCTCAAAACGGCAGCTTTAGCAAAGAAAAATGTTACTAAAGGCGGTAGAAAGAGAAGGCGATTCATAGATTATGTCGAGGAAGGCGTAGCGCAACTTGTAAATTATGAAGAGTATTTTACTTATCCTAAGAATGCGAAGCATGCTAAAGAGAAATATGGTATTGAGGTTAAAGAACCAAAACTGGTACTTGTTGTAGGCAGCTGGGAAAATTCATCGCCAGAAGAAGTAAAGCAGGCACAACGAAGGTACCATAATATAGAAATCATTGATTATGATACTTTTTGTCACCTATTCATTGGCGCAAGCTAACAAGCGGGTCAAGGTCGACGCGCAAAAAGCACGCGCGTCTTTCCCTTGGCGTTGAACGGCTGCTGTTGAGCCTGGAACCGACAGCGCGTCACGTACAAGGAACTGGCAGCTTGGGGTCGTGTGCTGCTAATCCTGACTAGTACCAAGAGCGGTCACTACAGCCTTGTGCGTGGTCAATCGCCATCCGAGATCCTTCAGTCCTCGATGAACGAATCCGCTGGCGGTATCCATCTTCAACGCCCATGTAGGTATCGCAACGATGCAGATCCGGGATTGCACTTAATCTGTGCAAGCTAACGTCTATGCACTAATATAGTGCGTTTTTGGGCGGCTATCGGTGCATATGCGATGAACAACCTCACCCCGGCTCTGGATACCTTGTTTCTGTTACTCGGCGCCGTCCTCGTGCTGGCCATGCATGCGGGCTTCGCCTTCCTCGAGGTGGGCACGGTCAGACGCAAGAATCAGGTCAACGCCCTGGTCAAGATTCTGGCCGACTTTTCGATTTCAACGCTGGCCTATTTCTTCATCGGCTACGCGATTGCCTATCACACCAATTTCCTGCATGCAGCCGGCGAGCTTTCCCAGGACAACGGCCGGGGGCTGGTGCGTTTCTTCTTCCTGCTCACCTTCGCCGCCGCGATTCCGGCCATCGTTTCCGGCGGGATCGCCGAGCGCGCACGCTTCTATCCGCAACTTGCCGCCACCTTCGTCCTGGTGGCGCTGGTGTATCCCTTCTACGAGGGGCTGACGTGGGGCGACAACCTGGGCTTCCAGGCCTGGCTCACGGCGCACTTCGGCCATCCGTTCCACGACTTTGCGGGCTCCGTGGTGGTGCATGCCATGGGCGGCTGGATCGCGCTGGCGGCGGTGCTCATGCTCGGCCCGCGTCATGGCCGCTACGGCAACGAGGGCGAGATCTACGCGCATCCGCCGTCGAACATCCCCTTCCTCGCGCTGGGTGCGTGGATACTCACTGTCGGCTGGTTCGGTTTCAACGTGATGTCGGCGCAGAACATCCAGGACATCAGCGGCCTGGTCGCGGTCAACAGCCTGATGGCGATGGTCGGCGGCACGCTGGCCGCCCTGCTCGCCGGGCGCAACGATCCGGGTTTCGTGCACAACGGCCCGCTCGCGGGGCTGGTGGCCGTGTGTGCCGGCTCCAACCTGATGCATCCCATCGGCGCCCTGATCACCGGCGCCGTGGCCGGGGGGCTTTTCGTCTGGCTGTTCACGCTGACGCAGAACCGTTGGCGCATCGACGACGTGCTCGGCGTCTGGCCGTTGCATGGGCTGTGCGGCGCCTGGGGCGGGATCGCCGCCGGCATCTTCGGCCTCAAGGCGCTGGGCGGCACCGGCGGTGTGAGTTTCTGGTCACAGCTCGTGGGGACCGGGCTGGGCGTCGCCATCGCCTTCGGCGGCGGGCTGGCGGTCTATGGTGCGCTGAAGCTGACCGTCGGCATTCGCCTGACCCAGGAACAGGAGTACCTGGGCGCGGACCTGAGCATTCACCGCATCAGCGCGACGCCGAAGTACGACGAGTGAGCCGCGCTCAGTAGTCGTCGATGCCGGCCATGCCGACATATCCCGGCAGCGCCTGGAGGCGCCCCAGCCAGGCGCGGACCGCGGGATAGCCGGCCAGCGGCAGGCCGGCCTCCGGCGACAGCGCGACATACGGATAGCAGGCGACATCGGCGATGGTGGGATGTCCTTCGGAGGCCAGCCATTCGCGGTCTGCGAGATGGGCCTCCAGAATGTCGAGTGCGCGCCGGCCCATGTGCTGACATTCCGCGAGATCGAAGGGGCGTCCCATCTTGAGCACTGCGCGGGCGCGGGCCAGGCCGTAGAGAATCTCGTTTTCCGATACCGCCAGCCATTGCATGACGCGAGCCAGCGGGAGCGGCTCTTCCGGCAGCCACTGCGGACTGCCGTAGCGGCGTGCCAGATAGACCAGTATCGCCATCGAGTCCCAGACGATTTCGCCGGCGTCTTCCAGCACGGGTACCTGCCCACGCGGGTTGATGGCGAGGAAGGATTCGCTGGTGGTGTCGTCGCGCTGCAGCGACTGCAGCGTGTAGTCCAGGGACAGCAATCCCAGCATCAGGCGGATCTTGTGGCAGTTGCCCGAGACTTCGAGGTCGTAGAGTCGCATGTCGATATCCTCCTGCGCCTAGGCGAGGCTATTTCTGATAACAATAGGCGTCCACGCGTGCGGGCGGGAGGTTCAGCGGCACGAAGCTGCGGTGGCAGGGCACGAAGTCCATCGGCAGGCGTGAGCAGGCGCTGCGGAAATGGTAGGTGAACTGCACGAAAACCGTGCTCGGCGCGGCGACCTTGCGCAATTCGCCGAAGATCGCGTGTACCGTGGGTTTGGGCAGGCTGCGCAGCGGCAGGCTGGAGACGATCGCGCGGATCCGCTCCGGCCGCGGTTCGATCAGCCGCGACAGATGGCGCGCATCGCCTTCGATGACGTTCACGCCGGGAAAGCGCTGCCGCAGCTGGGCCGCCAGGCGGGGGGAATATTCGATCGCCCAGAGCTGCTCGGCGGGGACGCCGCGCGCGAGCAGGGCGGCGGTGACGGAGCCGAGGCCGGGACCCAGCTCGATGACGATGCCTTCGCCCTCCGGCACCTGCCCGGCCATGCGGCGTGCGAGTGCGCGTGAGCTGGGGAACAGGGCGCCAGTCTGGCGCGGGTGGGCGATGAACTCGCGTGCGAAGTGCCAGAACCCTCGGCCTTGGATCATGCGCTCGCCTGCCTTGTCGTCATGTGTATGGGCGCCGTGCGCATTACGATAACCGATTCGCGGTTCGTGCGTGCGCCCCGTATTGATAAGCCCAGTGAATTTGGGGCATTAGGATAACAGTTCCTCCGGGCGGGCGCGCAAGACGCGGCGGAAGATCACGGGCACCGCGATCAGCACCAGCGGCATCTGCACGACCAGGCCGGCAATGATGGCGACCGCCAGCGGCTGTTGCATGGCTGAACCCTGGCCGATGCCGAGTGCGAGCGGCAGCAGCGCGAGGATGGCGGCCAAGGTGGTCATGGCGATCGGTCGCAGTCGATTGACGCCGGCTTCGATCAACGCCTCGGCCGGCGGCAGGCTGGCGCTGAGCAGGACCAGTTCGGAGAAATAGAAGATCGCAACCTCGGTGACGATGCCGAGGATCATGGTCATGCCCATCAAGGCGGTGATGTTCAGCGTTTGACCGCCGATCCAGAGGCCGACGAATACCCCCGAGACCGCGAGTAGCGGCGCGCTGATGATGGCCAGCGCAACACGAAAGCGTTCGTACTGGAACAGCAGGGCGAGGAACAGCAGGGCGGCGGCGGCGGCAAACACAAGCCCGAGGGCGTGGAAGGCGATCTGCTGCTGTTTGTACAGCCCGCCGAGCGTGTAATAGACGTGCTTGGGCAGCAGCCCCGGCGCCGCCAGGGCCTGACGTACCTGGGCGATGGCGCCGCCGTAGCCGCGGCCCTCGATGCGTGCGGAGACGGCGACCATCGGCTTGAGGTCGTAACGCGTGATCTCGGGCACGCCGGTCACGCGGCGGATGGTGGCGATGCGCGACAGCGGCACCTGGTGGCCGTCGGGCGCGCGCAGCAGCAGATGCTCGATGCGGTGCCGGCTCTGGCGCAGACCTTCTGCGGTCCATACGCGCACGCCGATGATCTGTTCGCCCTGCTGGATATGAGTGGTCACGACGCCGCTCAGGTAGGCGTCGAGCTGGGCGGTGACTGCAGCGGGCGTCAGGCCCTCCAGTGCGGCCTTGACGCGGTCGACGCGGATATTGAGCGCGTCGCCGGCGATTACCAGCCCGTCCTGCACTTCCTTGAGCCCGCGGATCTGCCGGATGCGTGCCGCCACCTTCGGTGCCAGCTTGACGAGCTGCTGCCAGTCGTCGCCGAACAGGCGGATGACCACCGGCCGTGGCGAACCGGTGAGGTCGCCGATCAGGTCCTGCATCGGCTGGTTCATGTCCTGCACCGTGAGACCCGGCACGTCGTCGCGAATGCGCCGGGCGATGCGGTCCATCACCGCCTGCTGTCCGCGCGGGCTCTTGAGGCGTACAAAGAAGTCGCCCTGGTTGGCCTCGGTCACCCCGCCGCCGAGCTGGGTGCCGGTACGCCGCGACCAGGTGTCGACCTGAGGCGTGGTGCGCAGGATGTGCGCGACCTGGTCGAGTAGCCGGTCGGTCTCTGCCAGCGAGGTACCGGGCGGCGTTTGATAGTCGAGCACGAAGCCGCCTTCGTTCATCTGTGGCATGAAGCCGGAGGGCACGTGCTCGAAGGCGATCGCGCCGGCGACGAGCAGAGGGATCAGTCCGGCGAGCAGCCACAGCGGGCGACGCATCAAACCTTGCATCAGACGCCGGTATACCTGTTGGGTGGCGCGGGTGATGCGCCCGCCGGCGTCGTGCTGGGCGTCCTTTGGGCCGAGCAGGCGGGCGGCGATCAGCGGCAGGGCCAGCCAGGCGAACAGGAAGGAGATGATCAGCGAGGTGGCCATGGTCAGGGCCAGGGCCTTGAAGAAGGCGCCGGTCACGCCGGAGAGAAAGGCCAGCGGCACGAAGATGATCACCGTCGCGGTGCTCGACCCGGCCAGCGGCTGGGTGAATTCGCGCGCCGCGTCGAGCACCGTGCGCGGGCCGTGGCCCTGCTGGATCAGCCGTCGGACGAGGTGTTCGAGCATCACGATCACATCGTCGATGATCAGGCCGACCGCGGCGGCCATGCCGCCCAAGGTCATGATGTTGAAGCTCATGCCCAGCGCGTAGAGCAGGGCGCTGGCGGCGGCGAGCACGCCGGGCACTACCAGCAGCGCGATCAAAGTGAGCTTCCAGTTGCGCAGGAATGAGGAACAGCACCAGGGTCGCGAACACCACGCCGAGGATGATGGCATCGCGCACCGAACCCGCCGAATCGAGGATCAGCCCGCTCTGGTTGTACCACTGGTGGATGTGCAGATCGGCCGGCAGGCGCGGCTCTATGGATTTCAGTCGCGCCTGGATCGCGCGGTCGATGGCTACGGTGTTGCCGCCGAGCTGCTGGTAGACGGTCACCAGCACGGCCTGATGGCCGTCTGCGGTGACCGTGATCCATTGCGGGCGAGTGGCCAGCCGCACGGTGGCCACGTCATCGAGCGTCACCACGCCGTCCTTGCCGGTACGCAGCACGGTGTGGCGGATCTCGGCGAGGTCCTTGAAGCGGGTGTCGGAGAGCAGCAGGAACAGCTTGTCGTGGGCCTGCAGGCGGCCGACCGCGCGGATGATGTTGGCGGCGGTGAGCGCGCGCTCGACATCACCCATGGACAGGCCGAGGGCGGCGAGGCGCGCGGGATCGACGGTGACGCGGTATTCCGCGGTCTTGCCGCCCATCACCCCGATGCGGCGCACGCCCTGCACGCTGGAAAGCAGCGGCACCAGCTGGTAGCGCGCGATATCGCGCAGCTGTACCTGACCCAGGTGCGTGGAGGTCAGGCTGTAGGCCAGCACCGGGAACTTGGTCGGGTCCATGCGATGGACCTCGAAGTGGGTGCCGGCCGGCAGCCGCGGCAGCACCTGATTGAGCGCCGCCTCCACCTGCAGGACCGCGCGCGGCATGTCGGTGCCCCAGTTGAAGCGGACATCGACGTCGGCCGAGCCACGGCTGGTGGCCGAGCTGATGGCGGTGACCTTGGGTACGCCGCGCAGGGCCCGTTCGACCACGCGCGTGACTTCCAGCGCCATCTGGCTGGCCGGGCGGTCGCCGGCGTCGAGATAGACTTCCACGCGCGGAAAGGCAATGGCGGGGAACAGGGAAACGGGCATGCGCAGGGCGGAATAAATGCCGCCGAGCACCAGCAGCAGCATCAGGAACAGTACCGAGCGGCGGTGAGCCAGCAACCAGCCCGCGAAGCTGCGTTCGCGCCCGCTCATGACGGCGGCGTGGCGGTGCGCACCGACAGGCCGTCGCGGAGTTCGTAGTTGCCGACGGTGACCACGGTCTGGCCCGCGTGCACTCCATGACCACTCACGGCGACTCGTCCACGAGCCTCAAGGCCTGTGACAACATCGATCCGGTGGGCATGCTGGTCGGGCTCGACCACGAACAAATAGGCGCCGCGCGCGTCGTGCAGCACCGCCGTCTGCGGCACGGTCAGCGCCGTCCGGCGAGCAAGCGCGATGTGGCCGCGCATCCACATGCCCGGAATCAGGTTACGGGTGGCCTGGCCGGACAGGGGGGCAATGGCATCGACCAGATGGGTAGCCGGATTGATCACGGCGTGAACCTGGCTCAGCCGGGCCTTGAACGACGGGGCGCTGCCGAATACGGGTTGCAGCGTCACGTGCATGCCGGGGCGCAGGCGGTCGACGTCCTCCGGCTCGATGCCGAGTTTGACCCAGAGGCGGTGGCGTGCGCCCAGCGCCAGCAGGGCGACGCCTGCGCGGATGCGATCGCCGGGGGCGACGTTGAGTTGGGTGACGATCGCGTCCTGCGGCGCGCGCAGGGTCTGGGTCGCGCGATCGGCCCCCAGCCTGCGCTGGGCCCGCAGGGCATCGCGCGCATTGACGAGTTGCTGCTCGGCCTTGGCCAGCTCGGCACGCGTGGCCAGCTGTTCGGCGAACAGGCCCTTGACCTGCGCGAGCTTCTTGCGGGCGTAGGCCACCTGCGCCTTCGCCTGCTCGAAGGCCAGGCGCGCGGTGGGGTCGGTCGCCAGCTGCAGCAGGGGTTGGCCGGCGGTCACCTGCTGCCCGAGGCCGACCCAGAGACGGGTGACCTGGCCACCGTGGGCGGCACTGATGCCGGTCACCTGCTCGGGATCGGGCACGACTTGTCCGTAAACCGTAAGCATGGCGCCGAGCGCTTCGCGGCGTACCTGACCGGTCTGGATCAGCACACTCGGCGTCGATTTTGCCTGTGCGGTTGTGTCCGCATGGGCGCAAGCGACGCCCAGCCAGGCGCAGAACGCGAATGCGAGGCTGCGGGCGGTAGCGGACTTCATGTGGCTGAGGGGGGCTTGGGCGCCCCGGTCGGCACATGCCCGAGCAGGGCGTCGAGCGCGATTTCATCTTCCATCCGTTGTTGGCGCAGGCGGATGGCTTCACGCTCGCGGGCGATCAGACTGGATTCGATGGCGATGTAGCTTGCCCCGCCGAGGTTGCCGGCGGCGAATGCGCGACTGGCGTTGGCGGCCAGCCGGCGCAGTTCTGGCAGACGGTCGGCAAGGGTCTGCTGGGTTGCGCTGACGGTGCGCAGTTGCGCGGCCAGCGTGCGCGCCTGGCGGGTCGCCTGGTCCAGGCGGGCCTGATAGCGTGCGCGTAGCATGCGCCGTGTGGCGCGGGTGATCGCGATCTGGCCGCGATTGCCGTTGAAAAAGGGCAGACTGAGCGTGATGCCGATGCCCGTGGTCTTGATGCCTGAGGTGTCGGAGGCACGGGTGATGCCGATATTGAGCGCGGGGAACTGGCCGAGGATGGCGGCGCGATAGCGATCGTCCGCGCTGCGGTAGCCGGCCTGCAGCGCGAGCAGGTCGGGCCGCCGTCGGGGCAAGTCACGCAGTGCGGCGTCGATGGCGTGCGCGCCAGGAACGGCCGCAGGCTGCGGCGCCGTCAGGGTCCAGGCCGCGTCGGCGCGCAGGCCCAGCAGACCGTTGAGCGTGCTGCGCGTGGTGATGATCGATTCACGCACCTGGGCAAGCTGGGATTCGGTGTTGGTCAGGGTGACCAGGTCGGCGGCGGCGGCATCCAGCGTCACGTCGCCATGCCGTAGCGCCCGCTCGACATGCCGCTGCCGGGCCCGCTCCAGTTGGCGGGTACGCGTCAACAGATGCGCCTGTTGCTGCAATGACCAGAGGCGGACATACAGCTGCTGGGTCCGCTGGCTGACCTGCCAGACCTGCCAGGCGACCTGCAGCACCTGCTGCAGGTGTGCGGCGCGGGCGGCGTCGATGTGCGCGCCGCGCGTGACCAGCCATTTCAGATCCTCGGACAGGCCGCCGTTGTAGGCGTTGACCAGACCAGGCCCCGACGAGGTGACGCGGTCGAAGCTGTAGCCGAAGCTCGGGTCGGGGATCAGTCCCGCCTGGTACAGGGCGGCGGCGCTGACGCCGATCTTCAAGCGCGATGCGCGCAGGGACGGATCGTCGGCCACCGCGCGGCGCGCGGCCTGCACGAGACTCAGGGCCTTTATCGGTGCGCCCTGCGCGTCCGTGGGCGCGGCGGCCAGATCGGGACGCACGGGCAGCGGCGACGGCCGGTAGGTTGCGCAGCCGCCCAGGAGCGTGGCTACGCCGATCGCCGCCAGCCCATGCAGAATCGTTGCTGGGAAGCGCGACATCAGCGTCCCAGGCGGAAGATGCCGCGCAGGGTGTCATGGCCGAGGAGCTGATGCATGATCGCCATCAGGCCATGGCCGATCCAGTAGGCCCACATGAGGTTGGCCAGCGTGCCGTGGATGTACACGGCGACGTCGTAGCCGGTGCTTTCCATCTTGCCGGCCTGCAGCAGGAAGTACATGACCGTGCCGGTGAATCCCATCGCGGTGGCCAGCAGCAGGCCGAGGCCGTGAATGAGTCCGGCGAGGCCGGCCTGTTCGTTGTCGTCGGGCAGCCGGCCGCGCAACAGCCCGCCGATCTCGGCGAAGACGCCGGCGAGGCCGGCGCGAGACCAGGGGAACAGGTGCTCGAAGGTGACGCGCTCGGCCAGCGCGAGATAGACCCAGTGCGCGAGAATGATGGCGGCGGCGACCAGGCCGATGTATTCGTGGGCGATCAGCGTGCTGTGTTCGAGCAGGCTCTGGTGCTTGTCGTCGGGGCCGGCCATGACCAGGCTCAGAAACAGCTGCGCCGTGATGGTGAGAAACAGGCCCAGGTGCAGCCAGCGTATCGGTTGGCTCCATTTCGATGCGAAGCTCATGCGGTCATCCTTAGGGTTAGGGTGGTGTGCCGTTTTATAGGTCTGGTGACACGATTTCCCCGGCGGGGCAATAACCCATTCAGTTTGCCATCGACCGCCCCGCTGCGGTCATTACCGAATAATTAACGGATCGCAATGCGCCGCGCCCGGGGCTTGAGTAGAATGCGCCCATGCGTGTACTCGTGGTTGAAGACGATCGGGAGGCGGCGGCCCATCTCGCGCGCGGATTGCGGGAAAGCGGCTACGAGGTGGATCTCGCTGCGGACGGCTCGGATGGCCTGACGTGCGCGGTGTCCGGCGAGCATGACGTGCTCGTGGTGGACCGCATGCTGCCCGGGCTTGACGGGCTTTCCCTGATATCGGCGCTGCGCGCCGCCGGTCGCGCCACGCCGGTACTGATCCTGTCCGCGCTGGGCGAGGTCGACGACCGCGTTACCGGTCTGAAGGCCGGCGGCGACGACTACCTCGCCAAGCCCTACGCCTTTTCCGAGCTGCTCGCGCGGCTGGAGGCCCTGCAACGGCGGGGGCGTGCCGACCAGGCCGTCGACGACCACCTGGAGGTGGCCGACCTGGTGCTGGATCGCGCCCGTCACCGCGTGACCCGAGCGGGACAGGCCATCCATCTGCAACCGCGCGAATTCCGTTTGCTCGAATACCTGATGCGGCACGCGGGGCACGTGGTGACGCGAACGATGTTGCTGGAGCACGTATGGGACTATCATTTCGACCCCCAAACCAATGTGATCGACGTGCATGTGTCCCGTCTCCGGGCCAAGATGGATCGTGATTTTTCGCAGCCCCTGCTGCATACCGTGAGGGGTGCCGGCTACCGTTTGGGCCCCATCGAATAGCCGTCTCTCCCCGGAATCTTCCGGATGGAATCCGCCAACGCCATGGAATTGCCGATCGACGACCCCGATTCGAGTCCGCACGTGCATCGGGCCGAACTCGACGAGCCCGCCGGCCGGGATCTGGCGCGTCGCCTGCGTGGGTATCTCTCGATGTTGTCGATACCCGAGGCGCTGGCGTCGGAATGGATCGCGCACGCACAGCGCGGCGGCGCGGATGCGGGGCAAGCCTTCGCACGCCTGCGCATGCTGATGGCCGACCACTGGGCTGCCGGAGAGCCGGGCCGAGACGGCATGTTGGCGGATGCCGAGTTCCGCCTGTGTCGCTGGCTGGCCAGCGACACAGGCGGCGAGAGGCCGGATTGCCCGTTGCAGATCGACAGCCTGTTCGAGCTGCCTGCCATCCGCCGCCGCCCGATGCTGCCGGAATCGTGGGACGACTGATGCCATGAACGAAACGCCCGCCCACGCCTATCCCTGGGCACGTGCCGCCTTGTGGCGGCGTGCCCTGCTGGCGCTGCTGGTGCTGATTCCCAGCGTGGTGGCCAGCGAATTCATGGTGGGTATCCTGCCGCATCCGGGGTTTGCGTTGATCGACGACGCGTTGGCGATCGTCTTTGGCCTGCTGTTCGGCTGGGTGTCGATCGGTCTGTGGACTTCGGTCTTCGGGGCCGCGATGCTGCTGTTCGGGGCGCGCCGTTGGGTCGCCCTTGCGCCGCCCGAGGCGGCGGATCGGCGTGCCGGCGGGCGGACCGCGGTGATCATGCCGGCCTACCGCGAACAGCCTGAGCGGGTGGCGGCCGGGTTGGAGGTGATGTACCGCTCGTTGCGCGACTGCGGTCGCATCGAGGACTTCGACTTTTTCCTGCTGAGCGACAGCGACGAACCCGACGCCTGGGTCGACGAGGAAATTGCCTGGGTACGGCTGCGCCAGCGCCTCGGTGGTGCGGCCAAGGTGTTTTACCGGCGCCGCCGCAACAACATCAAGCGCAAGAGCGGCAACGTCGCCGATTTCTGTCGTCGCTGGGGCGCGCATTACGAATTCATGGTGGTACTCGACGCCGACAGTCTGATGAGCGGCGAGACCCTGGCCAGCCTCGCTGATGCGATGCGCGCCAATCCCGGCGTCGGTCTGATCCAGACCGTGCCCTCGACCGTGCGCCAGAACAGTCTGTTCGGGCGCTTGCAGCAGTTCGCCAACCGGCTTTACGGCCCCGTGTTTTCCGCAGGCATGCATTTCTGGCAGCTCGGCGAGGGGCACTACTGGGGGCACAACGCGATCATTCGCATCGAGCCGTTCATGCGCCATTGCGCCTTGCCGCGCCTACCCGGCAAGGGCATGCTCGGCGGCGATATTCTCAGTCACGATTTCGTCGAGGCGGCGTTGCTGCGCCGCGCGGGTTGGAGCGTATGGCTGGCGCACGACCTTGACGGCAGTTACGAAGAAGCCCCGCCGACGCTGCTCGACGAGCTCAAGCGCGACCGGCGCTGGGCGCAAGGCAATCTGCAGCATATGCGCCTGCTGTTCGCCAGCGGATTGAATCCGGCGCACAGGGCCGTGTTTCTCAATGGCATCATGGCGTACGTATCCTCGCTGCTGTGGTTCGTGTTTCTGCTGCTGTCGAGTCTTGAGGCGGTGCTGCACGCCCTGATACCGCCGGACTATTTTCCGGACAAGCACGTGCTGTTTCCCGTCTGGCCGGTTTGGCACCCGCATTGGGCCGTGACCCTGGCCGGCTTCACGCTCGCCGTGCTCTTCCTGCCAAAAGTGCTGGCGGTGCTGGTCGCCCTGATCCGCGGCCGCGCGCGCGAGTTCGGCGGCCCCGTGCGGCTGGTGGCCAGTGCCGTCGTGGAAAGCGTGTTTTCGGTGGTGCTGGCGCCCGTCAGGATGCTGTTTCATACCTTGTTCGTGCTCGCCATCATGCTGGGCCGTCAAGTACGCTGGGGTACCCAGACGCGCGGCGATGCCAGCACGGGCTGGCGGGACGCGTTGCGCCATCATGCGCCCGGCACGCTGCTGGGCCTCGCCTGGGCGACGGCAGTCTATTTGCTCAGCCCAGGCTATTTCTGGTGGCTGATTCCGGTGATGGGCGCCTGGGTGATCGCCATCCCCGTTTCGGTCTGGACCAGTCGGGTGGGTCCCGGCGTCGCGCTACGCCGTGCCGGCATCCTGCTGACGCCGGAGGAAGTGACGCCGCCGCCGCTGCTCGCAGCGTTCCAAACCCTCTCGTCGCGGCAGCGCGAGGACGGTGCGGGGCGTGGTTGCGGCGGATTTGTTGCCGCCGTGGTCGATCCCGGCGTGAACGCCATGCATTGCGCGCTGCTACGGGATCGGACCGGCAGTATCAGCGAGGAGGTGGCGCTAAGCCGCCGCAGGCTGCTGCTCGATGCGCTCAAGCAGGGGCCTGATGCGCTGGACCGGCGGGCGCGCATGCAGCTGCTCGTCGATGGCGCGGCCATGCGCGAGCTGCATTGGCGGGTGTGGTCGCTACGCGAGGAATTTGCGCAGCGCTGGCGTCTGACAGTCACACAGGAGGCGGAATGAGGCAAGACGGGTACGGGATGGGCACGGGCCGCGCGCGCGGTACGATGCGGTGGCTGGTGCTGGGCGCCTCCGTGCTGGTGATCGGCGGTTGCGCGACGCCGCAGGCCGTCGAACGCGCGTCTGCCAAGGCAGACGCGGCCCTGGCTCATAGTACGACCATTGAGGGGCAGGTCGCGGCGGAGCGGCAGGCCCGCCAGGCGCTGGCGGCGGATCTCGATGCGCGCCTCAAGACGATGAGCGCGGATCAGACGCGCCTGGCCCGGCGTCTGGCCGCCACGGATGCCCGTCTGTCGGCGGACGAGGCGCGTTACAAACGTCGGTTTGCGAGCCTCGAAGCCCGTGCCGCGCAGCCATCGCCGGCGACCGGGCCGGTCGCGGTGAGCGAGCCAGCCGAGGCCGATTTCATGGCGACCCTGGTCAAGCGCGCGCGCAATGCCGCGGCGCATCCCTACCAGCCGCCAAAGGCCGTGTCCACGGTGCTGACCGGGATGGATTATCCGGCTTATGAACGCCTGCGATTCAAGGGGGCGGTGCCCGGCTGGCCCGATGCCGCCTTGCTGCATCCGAGCTTCTACCCGGCTGGATATTTGTTCCATCATGCCGTGAAGATCCATCTGCTCGAGGGCGACAAACCGGTAGCGCTGGAATTCCCGGTTGGCGATTTCAATTTCGATACGGCTGTCGCCAAGCAGATCGCCGGTCCGGTGCCGCTGGCCGGTTTCAGCCTTTACTACCCGTTCAACCAAGGGGCGGGGGTCAACGAGTTTCTCTCTTTTCTCGGCGCGAGCTACTTCCGCGCGCTGGGCAAGGGGCAGGCCTGGGGGCTGTCGGCGCGTGGCCTGGCCGTGGATACCGCGGTGCCGCACCATGCCGAGGAATTTCCCTATTTCCGCGATTTCTGGATCGTTCCGCCCCGCCCGGGCGCGAATAAGCTGGAATTCTATGCCCTGCTCTCGAGTCCCAGTTTCGCCGGCGCCTATCGCTTCGTGGTGCAGCCGGGGACGCAGACGGTGGTGGACGTCGATATGACGCTGTTCGTGCGTAAATCCGTCAAGCGCCTGGGCATCGCGCCGCTGACCAGCATGTATCTACAGGGGCGCGACGGCGGTCCGCGTTTCGATCCTCTGGTGCGTGCGGCGCACGATTCCGATGGCCTCTCGATCGAGACCGCCGACGGACGCTGGCTGTGGATGCCTCTGCGCAACCCCAAACGCCTGGCCGTGGACGAGATGTCATTCGACGGGATCAAGGGCTTCGGCCTGATGCAGCGCGCGCGCCGCTATGCCGATTATCAGGCCTGGGGCATGGAGTATCAGAAGCGCCCCAGTGCCTGGGTGACGCCGACCGGAGGCGATTGGGGCAAGGGCCGGGTCGTGCTGGTGGAGCTGCCGACGCGCACCCAGACCAACGACAACATCACCGCCTTCTGGGAACCTGCCGATCGCCCCAAACCGGGCGAGGAGCTGAAGTTCAGCTACCGTATCGCCTGGCAGGGCGACCAGCAGACCCTGCCGCCGCTCGGACATGTAGTCAGCACCCGCTCCGGCCATGCGGCGGATGGCGACGAGACCTACGTGATCAACTTTCGCGGCGGCGATCTCGACGATCTGCCGGCCTGGGTCCATCTCGAGCCAGTGGTCTCCGTCGACGGCGACGCCAAGCTGATCAGATCCTGGACGGCCAAGAACGAGGCGACCGGTGACTGGCGGCTGGAGTTTACGATCAAGCAGAAGGGCAACGCGGCCTCGCGCGTGCGCGCCCACCTCGCTTATGGCAAACGCGCACTGACCGAGACCTGGGATGCCAAGCTCCCGCTGGACTGAGGCGCTGCCGTCCGCTGGGTTGCTGGCGTGAATCCGCTGAGACGGCGAATGCCGCGCCGCTACGGCCTGTTCCAGACCACGGCCTTCAGGCTGTCGCTGTTCTACGTGCTGCTCTACAGTCTGCTGACGGCGATCACCCTGGGCGTGATCTACTGGTCGACCACGCGCTACATCACCGCGCAGGTGGATGCCGCGCTGGCCATCGAGCGCGACGCGCTGATCCACGATTACCGCAAGGGCGGGCTGTCGGCGCTCCAGGCGGCCGTGAACCGGCGTACGCGGGATGAAGTGACCGGCGGCCACTTCTGGCTGCTGCTTGGCGAGGGCAGCCAGCATCTGGCGGGCAACTTCCTGTTCTGGCCGGACGGGCTGGGGCGGTCGGGCGGCTTCGGATACATCAATCTCGACAGCATGAGCATCCCCAAGCCGCAGCGCGCGGACGACGACGACGTCGATGTGCGTACCCTGGCCACGCCGCTCAAGCAGGGCGTGACCCTGCTCATCGGCCAGGCGCTCAGCAGCGAGGAACAGCTGGCCGACCACACCTTCGCGCTGGTGGCCTGGGGCGTCGGCGTGATTGCGTTGCTGTCCTTGCTTGGCGGCGTGCTGATGGGGCGCAACGTGCTGCGCCGGCTGGAGTCGGTAAGCGAGGCTGCTGGCGAAATCATGGCTGGGCGCCTGTCCCAGCGCATACCGGTCGCCGGGCGTGGCGATGAATTCGACGAGCTGGCAGAGCGGCTCAACGCCATGCTCAGACGTATCGACCAGCTCGTCTGCGGTATGCGCGAGGTGACCGACAACGTCGCGCACGATCTGCGCAGTCCGCTGACGCGGCTGCGCAACCGTCTTGAGGTTGCCCTGCTGGAGGCACGCGAGCCAGCCGAATATCGCGAGGTGATCGAGGGGGCGGTCGCGGACCTTGAAGGCATCATTCAAACCTTCAACGCCCTGCTTAGCATCGCCCAGGCCGAGGCCGGCATGCGTCGCAAGGATTTTTCGCCGGTCGAACTCGTGGCCTTGACTGCAGATCTGGGGGAACTCTATGGCGCACTCGCCGAGGAGGCGGGGCTCGTGCTCGATATCGACGGGTGCGGCGAGGCCTGGGTCAGCGGGCATCGCGACCTGATCGCCCAGGCCGTGGGCAATCTGCTGGATAACGCCATTAAATACACGCCCGCCGGTGGACGCGTCAGGCTGGAACTGGCGTGCACAGGCGGGCACGTGAGATTGAGCGTCAGCGACAGCGGACCGGGTATCCCGGATGCGGAGTACGAACGGGTGATGCAGCGCTTCGTGCGCCTCGACGCCGCACGCAGTTCGCCCGGCAACGGCTTGGGGCTGGCCTTGGTCAAGGCCGTTGCCCAGCTGCATGGCGCCACGGTGAGTCTTGGCGATGCGGGGCCCGGACTCGCGGTGACGCTGGATTTTCCCACGCTCTGACGCCGGCGCCGCGGCTCGCTACAATCGGCGCATGAATCTGACCCCTCGTTTACGTCAGTTGCTCGCACTCGGCCTCCTGCTGGTGCTGCTGCTGGCGCTCCTGCTGTCGCTGGCGATCACCGATCTCGCACTGCGGGTCTGGCAGCGTCTGTCGGCCCTGCCGCCCTGGGTCTACGTGACCTACGGGGTGCTGCTGGTGGTCTTCCTCGGCGCCGGTTTCTGGCTGCTCTACCGCCTGTTGCGTTCGCCCCGCCGTGCGTCCGCCGACTTGTCGGATGCGCCATTGGACGAGACCGGCCTGGAGGCGCGTCTGCAGGCCGCCGAGGCGCGCGGTATCGATGTCGCCGCCGCACGTTCGGAGTTGGCCGAACTCGGTGCGCGCCGTGCCACGGGCCATCTGTATGTGGCCTTGTTCGGGGAGGTCAGCGTCGGCAAGAGCAGTCTGATCCGCGCGCTGATTCCGGGTGCCGAGGCGGAGGTCGGCGTCGAGGCGGGCGTCACCCGCGAGGTGCGTCACTACCGATGGCAAAGCCCGGCTGGCGACGCGCTGGTGCTGGCCGACGTGCCGGGCACCGGCGAGGTCGGTGGCGAGCTGGACGAGCTGGCCGCGGAGGAGGCGAGGCGCGCGCAACTGGTGGTTTACGTGACCGACGGCGACCTCACGCGCAGCCAGCAGACCGCGCTCGAACGCCTGGCCGCGCTGCGCAAGCCGCTGCTGCTCGCGCTCAACAAGAGCGACCGCTACGGCGCGGCCGAACTGGAGACCGTGGCCGCGCGTCTGCGCGAGCGTCTCGCCGCGGCTGGCGTGGCGGCGCCGGTCGTCGCGGTCAGTGCGGGCGCGCAGCGAGAGGTGCTGCGGGCCTTGCCGGACGGGGGCGAGACGCGCGAGCTGCGCACTGCGCCGCCGGAGGTCGAGGCGTTGCGCGATGCGTTGCAGCGTGCGGTCGACGGCGATCCGCAGCTGCTGGAACGGCTGCGCGACGGTGCGATCTTCGCCCTCGCCGCCGAAAGGCTGGCGGTGGCCGAGCGCGACTGGCGGCGGCAGGCAGCCGACCGGGTGATCCGATCCAGTTCGCGCAAGGCCGCCCTCGCGGCGCTGGCCACGGTGGCGCCGGGGGCGGACGTGCTGGTGCAGGGTTACATCGGCACGGCACTGGTGCGCGAGCTGTGCGAGCTGTACGAGATTCCCGTGCAGACGATCGACATCCAGCAGTTTCTCAAGAGCGTGCAGACCCGGGTCGGGCGGGTGATGCCGCTGGTGCTGAGCGTGGTGGGCAATGGCCTGAAGGCCTTTCCCGGCCTCGGCACGGTGGTCGGCGGCGTGGTGCAGGCGATCGCCTACGGGTTGATCTTCGATGCGCTGGGGCGTGCGCTGGCGCGTACACTGGAAACCCGCGGTCGCCTGAATCAGACCGCGGTCGACCAGGCATTCAGGGAGGTGCTCGGTGAAGATCTGGAAGCGCGTGCGCGGCGTCTGGCCGAGTGGCTGGTCAAGAATCAGCGCGGACGCGGAGACTGAGGGGGCAGACGTAACCTCGGGGCAGGGCGGCGAGCGCCACCTGGCGCTGGCGCGCGAAAGCCTGCGCGAACTGCTCGAGGACGAGCGCGTGCCTGCCGGCGTGCGCGAGGAACTGGCCGAGGACTACGCGCGCGTCCAGCGCTTGCTGGACAAGATCGAGCACGGTCATGTGCACGTGGCCGTGTTCGGGCGGGTGAGTGTGGGCAAATCCGCCCTGCTCAACGCATTGCTCGGCGAGCCGCGCTTTGCGACCAGCCCGTTGCACGGCGAAACCCGGCGCAGCGAGGAGGCCTGCTGGGAGTCCTTCGACGCCGGTGGCGTCTATCTCATCGACACGCCCGGCATCAACGAGGTGGCCGGCGAGGCGCGGGAGCGCCTGGCGCGTGAGGTGGCCACCGAGTCCGATCTGGTGCTGTTCGTGGTCGACGGCGACCTCACCGCGGCCGAGCACGAGGCTCTGGGCTGGGTGATGCACGAGCAGAGCGCGGTGATTCTGGTGCTGAACAAGGCCGACCGCTATACCGAAGCCGAGCGCGCGACCCTGCGTCAGGTATTGCTGTCGCGTCTGCTGGGCCGCCTGCCCGAGGAGCGGCTGGTGCTTACCTCCGCCGCACCCGCCGAACGCATCCGCATACGCGTGGATGCGCAGGGACACGAAACCGAGGAACGCGTGTGTCCGCCGGTCGACGTCGACGAACTCAAGCTGCGCCTGTGGGCGGTGCTCGAGGCCGAGGGCAAGACTCTGGCGGCGCTCAACGCCGGTCTCTTCGCCGGCCGCCTGAGCGAACGGGTGGCCGAACGCATCCTCGCGGCCAAGCAGGCGATCGGCGAACGGGTGATCCGCCTGTATTGCCTGTCCAAGGGGGTGGCCGTCGGTTTCAATCCGATCCCGGGCGCCGATCTGGTGGCGGCGGTGATGCTGGATGTCGGCATGGTGGTGCACCTGAGCCGGGTCTATGGCATGCCGTTCTCGCGGGTGGAGGCGGGCCGTCTGGTGGCGGTGATCTCCGCACAGCTCGCGGCGCTGATGGGTACGGCGTGGACGCTGAACCTGGTGGCCGGATTGCTCAAGCTGGGCAGCGGCGGCCTCTCCACGCTGGCCACGGGTACCGCGCAGGGCGCTGTGGCCTACTTCGCAACCTACGTCGTCGGCCGCGCGGCGGAACGTTATCTGGCGGCCGGCAAATCCTGGGGCGAGGGCGGGCCCAAGCGCATGGTGCGCGAGATTCTCGATTCGCTGGATCGCGACTCGATGCTGCGCGAGGCGCGCGAGGAGATTCTGGCGCGACTCAAGGGGCGCAAGCCCACGGGTGAAAAATAACCGACTAAATCGCTGTAATATTTTTCCCGTTCAAACGTCTAAGGATTGAACGCGGCCGTGCGGCCGTCACCCGGGGGAATCCAATGAGCGTGCCGTCACCTGTTTATCTCTGGGGTCTTGTCCCGCTCGGCCTGCTGGGCATCGGCCTGCTGGCGCACAAATCCCTGGCCGTTCGCTGGCCGGCGCTCGGCGATTGGTTGCGACGGCGGACCTGGCCGTGGACGTTGCGCATCGTCCACGTGTTTCTGCTGGCGTCCTTCATCGTGCTGATGCTCAGCGGGGTGGCGATCTATCTGCCCGATCTGCATGCGGTGCTGTTGCCCTGGCTGCAGACCATCTACGCGTTGCACGTGTGGCTGGGGACGGCCTTTCTGGTTGCCCTGCTGATTGCGCTGCTGTCGTCGCCGCGGCTGGTGCGGCGCGTGCGGCTCGTCGACTGGACGCTGGTGTCCGCAGGAAGTCTGTTTCTCGGCGTGAGCGGCTACGTGCTGTGGTTTGACACGACCTTCCCCGTGTACTGGAATGCCATCGCCTTCGGCTGGCATGGCTGGGTGGCGTATGCGCTGTTGGCGTGGCTGCTGGTGCATGGGTTTCTGCGCACCTTCTCGTTCCAACGCAGCGGCCATCCGCTGAACTGGCGTGTCGATTTCACCCGGCGACGTTTCCTGTCGATGGGCGTGTCGCTGGTGGGCGCCAGTTTTGGCCTGCTGGGGCTGGCCGGCATGCGGCGCAGGCCGGATCCGACATCCGGCGGGGTCGACAGCATGGCCACCAGTGATGCGGCGGCGCAATGGGCCTTTCCCGAGCACTACAGTTATACCGGCATCTACCCCGAGATCGATCCGGTGGGCTTTCGGCTGTCCATAGGCGGGCTGGTCGAGCATCCGGTCACGATGCGTCTCGAAGAGATCAGGGCACTGGATCCGGTAATGATTCGAAGCAATTTCCATTGCGTCACCGGCTGGAGCGTGCCGGACGTGCCCTGGGACGGGATCGCCGTGGAGGCCTTGATGGCGCATGCCGGTGTGCTGCCGCAGGCGCGCTATCTCGCCTTTTATTCGGCCGACGGCGTGTATGTCGACTGCCTCAGCCTACAACAGGCGCGGGTGCGTGGGGTCATGCTGGCCTACGGTATCGCCGGCGAGCCGCTGCCTGGTCGCGGCGGTTTCCCGCTGCGCCTGGTGGTGCCGGGCATGTACGGCTACAAGTCGGTGAAATGGGTGGATCGTGTGGTCGCCACCGCCGAGCCGGTCACGGGTACCTGGGAGCGGCAGGGCTATCCCGCCGATGCTTATCTGGGCAGCGTCAAGACCGGTTTCTGAGCCCTTGCGGCTTCATCCCGGCCACCAATCAGTTTGAATGATGTGCTGATTCGGATAGTCTATTGATCGGGCCGTCCTGCGGACCAGGCATGGAACCTTTTTCAGACATCTGCCGTGTCAACAGGTGATGAACAGCCAACGACTCAGCAAATGGTTTAGCCGACCGCTGCCGCCCGACGATTTCGAGGCGCTGGTGGCTCCGCACATCGAGACCCTGTACCGGGTGGCCTATCGGTTTACCGGACATCAGGACGATGCGGAGGATCTGGTGCAGGATCTGTTGATCAAACTGTACCCGAAGTCGACGGAGCTGGCCGCGATCGATGTGCTGCGTCCTTGGTTGATGCGCGCGCTGTACAACCTGTTCGTCGACGGGAGGCGCCGGCATGCAAGAAGCCCCCACGGGCATCTGGATCTACATGCCGAGTCCGAGGATGACGGAGGATGCACCGGCGTTTGGGATCGCATGGCTTCGTCGGAGGCCGGTCCGGAAACCACCGTCGAACGAGGCCTGCTCGAAGGGCACATCATGGAGGCGATGGAGGCGCTTAACGAGGAACAGAAGGCGGTGCTCATGCTGCATGACGTGGAGGGCTACAGCCTGGTCGAACTGGCGGAAACGCTGGATGTTCCGGTGGGGACGCTCAAATCGCGCCTGTTCCGTGCTCGGCGTGCGCTCAAGGACAGCCTGATGGCTCGCAAGGTGGGTCAGAAGGAACTCTATTTTTTGGACGAGGGGATGACCGATGAACTGCCCAGTCTATCGTAGGCGTTTTGATCGGTATCTGGATGGCACGATCTCTGCAGATGATCGTCGCGAGCTGGATGAGCATTTGGCCTACTGCCCGGCCTGCCGTGAGCAGTTGAGCTGGGAGCGACGGGTCTGGAGCGATCTGCGAAAGCTGTCCGTGCCGCCGATGCGTGCCGGGTTCGCCGATCGTGCGATCGCAAGGGCCGTGCGCCAGCCCTCGGTGCGCAAGCCTATCCGCCAGCGCATGGTAGGGCTGGCAGTCGCCGCGAGCCTGCTCGCCGGTATCGCTATTGGCATCGGCGTGCAGCGGCAGGCTCAGGAAGGGGGGGCGCCGACGGTGCAGCTCGCACAAGGCAAGGATACGATCCGGCTGGTGTTCAATGCCTCGAAGCCTGTGCAAGGCGTGCGTTTCACCGTAATCCTGCCCGCCGGTGTAGAAGTGGCCGGTCACCCGGGGCAGCGTGAAATCGTCTGGCATGGTCAGCTCAAGCAGGGCCGCAACCTGCTGAGCCTGCCACTGGTCGCGGAGCGAAGCGGGCGCGGCGTATTGAGGGCCGAGGTCCAGTACGGCGAGTATGCACGGGAGATTCAGGTGGGCGTGCACGTGAAGGGTAACCGTACGATGTCCAATATCTAAAGGGCAACATCCGGGCGAATGGGTGTGGGATAATGTCGAATCGAATTTCAATCATAAAAAGCCATAGTGAAAGTAAAGGCCTGTTGATCCTGTTGGCGGGCGCATCGTTCTGCCTCGCCATGGCATTGCCATTACCCGTTCTGGCCGACGACGGGCTCGATGTGACCATCAGCGTGGTGGCCCCGGGGCAGGACGTGCGGGATGTCATCGAACATGAAATCGAGATGCCTGCGGGTCGCAGTGACGCGCGCAGAGCCTTGGCTCATGTGGAAGGCGAGCGCCAGGGAAGCGAAGGGCACGCGGATGTCGGCGAAGCGCCGGAGCCGCCGGAATTCTCTGGGCAGGGCGCCGGGCAGGAAGCGGGCGCGATGGAAAATCACAACCAGACCCAAGAACTGATGAATCAGGCTCAGCAAAGCGCCCAGGCTCCGCAAGACAGGGAGCTCGATACCGATTGAGTTGAAGGTCGCTAGCGCTTAGTCTAAACACGGATGAACAATCGATCGCGAAAAGGCGCCCGGTAGTCGGTGCCTTTTCGTCTTGCACAGGGAGTGTTTGATGCGACCGGGGTTCAAGCTCGCGCCAATCGCCATGGCGACATGCCTCGCATTATCTGCGGGTGTCGCCCAGGCCTCGCCAGGCATGGACGCCTTCGGAAGGGGAGTCACGGCTTTTCGCGCAGGCGATTACGAAGCCGCGCTATCGGCTTTTCTCAAGGCGCGGGCTTCGGGAATCGATAGCACCAACCTGCGTTACGACCTGGGTTCCACCTATTTCAAACTCGGGCGCTACCGCGAGGCTGCCCGCGAATTCGAGGCACTGAGCCGCGAGCCGGCACTTGCGGCGCTAGCCCATTACAACCTTGGCCTGATAGCCCTCGCCGAGCACCGAAAGCGTCAAGCCATGGCGGCATTCAAGCGGGCAACTGCCTCGGAGGGTTCCGACAAGATCAGGGCCCTGGCCTACGAGCAGATCCAGCGTCTGAATCCGACGGCGGCCAGCCCGGCCCCACGCTGGGTGGGTTTTGCCAATCTGGGCGGCGGTTACGACAACAACGTTTCGTTGTTGTCGCGCTCCAATCTGATTACCGCAGCGGGGCAAGGTTCGAATTTCGTGCAGCTGCTCGCCGGCGCTATCGGCCAGCTGCAGGGGACGCCGGACCATGGGCTGCGGCTCATCGGTACGGTCTACCATGTCAGCTATTCCTCGCTGAGCGCCTATAACCAGACCCTTGCTAGATTGGGCTTGGCTTACCGCCAGCCGATGTCGGGCTGGGCGACCGAGGCGGCTGCCTATCTCAATTACAGCTATCTGCATGGCAGCGCATTCGAGCAGTTCAACTCACTGGAATTTCGGGCGTGGCATCCGCTCGGCGAGGATTGGCGGGTTCGCCTGCGCTACCGTTATAGCAGGATTACCGGGCTGGCGACCTATGGCTATCTGTCCGGGGGGCAGCAGCAGTTGGGTGCGCAGGCACGTTGGACGCCGGGGCAGCTCAAGCTGCGTCTCGGGTACGAGTTGGAACTCAACAACCGCTCAGATCTGACAATCGGCAACCAGTTTTACAGCGCCTCTCCGACGCGCCAGGAGGTCTATCTGCGCGCAAGCTGGCCGGTATCGGGGAAGGTCAAGATTTTCGCGCACGCGAGTTATCAGCACAGCCGTTACGGTTCACCCGACATCACGCTCCAGGGTGGAAATCTGGTCAGCAAGCGGCGGGTGGACGATAGGTACCTGGAATCACTGGGCGCGCAATATCGTTTGTCGAGCGGGTGGTATCTGGTGGGCGAATATCAGCATACCCACGCGCATTCGACGTTTAGCATCTATACCTACGGCAGCGACCGCTATTCGCTGCAAGTCGAGCACTATTTCTAGAAGCCTGCTGGGGCTTCACCAGGGGGCTGGCAAATGCGCGGCATGCGGTTGTTGTGTTGGCGGTAGCTTTGCCATGCGTGCCCTAAAAACAAGAAGGGGTGGCCTGTTCGGCCACCCCTTCTTGCGTCACGACCGCCTTACAGCCTTCAGGACAGTTTGGTCGTGGTCGAGTCGGACTCGCCCTTGTTGTCGACCCAGCTCAGCTTGAGGGTTTCCCCCGGCTTGCCGCCTTCAACCTTGAAAGACAGGAAGGGGTTGGTCGAGATACCGATGCTCCAGTTCGCGACAAAAACCTGCTTGCCGTCGAGCTCGGCGGTGACCTGTTCGATGAAATGCGCCGGAATTACCTTGCCGGTCTTCTTGTCTTTTTGCAGCCCGGTCGTCATCGGATGGCTGATCAGGCTCTTGACGTCGGTGACGCCGCCGCTGATTTTCGCGCGGATTCGGATGGTATTGCTAGGCATGTTGGTCGTTCCCTCTTGAATTGGATATGGCTGGTTCAGCCGCCGCAGCCACCGATGGTGACCTTGACTTCCTTGCTGGCGCTGTACAGCTTGCCGTCTGCAGAGCGCACCACACCCATCACCTTCATGGTCTTGGCCAATTTGATTCGGGTGGAAACATAAGGCATGGCACCCATGAGCTCATAGCTTGAATTCAGCGGGTAGGGGTTGTCGGGCGTAAAGATCGATACGGTCTTGGCGCCCTTGAGGTCTGAGGAGATCGTGACCGGCACGACGGCGCCGTTCTCGGCGATATCGGGCGCGTGCACGGTGACATGCCCGCTCTCGACGGCATCGGTGCCGTCGATGATCTTCATGGCTTCCTTCATGTCCTTGGTGCGGAATGCGTCCTTGGGCCAGGCGGCCAAGACCGTCTGCGGCGTCAGCAGACCGGCCCCGACCGCCACGCCGATCGCGCTCGCGGTAAACGTGCCCCTGAGGAAAACTCGGCGTTTCATGTTCATGCGTGATGCTCCGTTTCTCGTTACAAGGTGTATAGGAAATCGACGATCTTGTTGATCTGCTCTTTCGTCAGGATGTGGTTGGCGCCGAAGGGGGGCATCGCCGTCTGCGGATTGTTGTGGCGCGGATCCCAGATCTGAGCGAACAATTTTTCCCGATCCGGGAAGCGGGCCTTCATGGCGACCAGTGGCGGGCCGATATCACCCGGCATGTTGCCGCCTTTGATCGCGTGGCAGGCAAGGCAGTTGCCTTCCGAGCGGTTGAAAGCCAGCGCCTTGCCCTGGGCAATATCGGCTGCCGTGGGCTCGCTGGCACTCGCGGTACCGGGTAGAGCGTACAAGCTTCCAGTCAACACGGCCGCCGAGGCCATAGTCGAGATGAGTTTCGCGGGGTACCGCATTTGTCAGCCTCCTTCGTTTTGTGCCTTGTGTCTTAATGTAACGGCGTTATCGGATATCGTTGCATGCAGGGCCACATGTGTCGTGAGTTGCCGAGCCTGATGTGTCCGCATCGTTATAACTATATCCTGAACACCTCGCAAAGCAAGGAAGGCCACCTTCCGCGAGCCCTGTCTGCTGGCTCCGACGATGCTCTCTTCAAGGATAAAGATGTCGCATGCTGTGGGTTTATTCCATGGCTGCCAGGCGCGCCGCCTGTTCGATACGCGCCTTCTCGGCGAGTAGCCGCGCGCGCGCCGTCTCGTCGATGGTGTTTTGCTGCAGGGTGATTTCGATCTGTTGTTTGGCGGCTGCGAAGTCGCCGATTTTTGCGTAATAGCGCGCCAGCGCCTCATGGCTGGTCGCAGGGTGGCCGGCGGCTGCCGCGGCGCGCGCGAGTAGGTGTAGCGTGGTGGCCTGGTCGTGCCCGTAGCGCGTGTGTCTGGCAAGCAGGGCGTAAGCTTCGTCCGCATCCCCGGATGACAGCATTGCATTGGCCAGGCTGGTGACCACCAGCGTCTGCTCGGGGTACAGCTCGTCGAGGCGCCGGAGTAGCGTGATCGCTTCGCTGCCGCGGCCAGCCGACGAAAGCGCGTCGGCGAGGGTGACGGTTAGCATGGTGTCATTCGGATACGCCCGATGGAGTGCTCTCAGCAGCATCAGGGCGGTGGGCGTCTGGCCGGCCCGGAGCATGGCGATCGCCGTGCGGTAGCGGGTTGCGGCATCCGTGGCGTGCGGCGGCGTGTCCGCGTAGGCTTCGATCAAAAGATCCGGCGGCGTGGTCAGAGCGCTGATGCGCGCCTTGAAAAGCGCGAACCGCAGGCTGTCGTCACGGTAGCGCCCGCCATACTGTGCGGCACGCGCAGCGCTTTCGGCGATCCTTTCTCCGGTCGCCGGGTGGGTGAGCAGCAGCGCTGGCAATTTGCCCTCGTCCGTGTGACTGCTTCGCGACAGCGTGGCGAAGAAATGCGCCATGGCCGCTGGGTCCAGGCCGCTCTCGGCGAGAATGCGCATGCCGACATCGTCCGCTTCGCGTTCATTTGCGCGCGAGAAATTCAGCTGGCGCTGGGCGTTGCCGGCCACGGTGGAGGCGAGCGCTGCCTGGCCGAGGGCGGGGTCGTGTATGCCTGCCAGGATCGCGCCGAGAGCGACCAGCAGCGATGGCACGCCAAATTGTTGACCGTGTTCAAGGCTGCGGGCGAGGTGGCGCTGTGTGACGTGGGCGATCTCATGCGCGATGACGGCCGCCAGTTCCGATTCGTTGCGCGTCGCCTTGATGAGGCCGGTATTGATCGCGATGATGCCGCCGGGCGCGGCGAAGGCATTGATGGCAGGGTCGTCGATGATGAGGAAACGGAAGTCGAAGCGTACGTGGCGCGCGTTGGCGAGTAGTCGGGCGCCGAGCCCGTCCAGGTAGGCTTGGGTGATCGGATCCTGCAGTAACGGGAGTTTTTGGCGGATCTCGTTCAGGGCCTCGTGACCGAGACGGCGCTCCTGTTCGATGGTGAGGCTTCGGCTTGACGTTTCGCCGAGGGTGGGCAGTTCGGGAAAAAGAGGGTCTGCGTCGGCTAGGGTGCAGGGAAGGAGGAGCGGAATGGTGGCCAGGAAGGCCAGCCAGCGCTTCAGCAAAGATGGGCTTTGGCGTGATGCGGCCACGTGGTCGGTTGCGCCGGGGCCGGTGGCGCGACCGTGAGGGCCGCGCCACCAAGGGTCACTTGCCGACGCGGGGGCTGGAGCCGTAAGCCTGCATCGACGTGCGGCCCTGCCAGGTTTTGGCGGAGAGCAGGATGTCCGGCACGAAGAAGCGCGCGCGGGGCTCGACTTCGACGGTTTTGACGATCTTGGTCACGTCGGCGTACGCGATCTTGTGCAGCGTGCCGGATTTGTCGGTGAATCGCGCGACCATGAAGTCGTCATGGAGCTTGTAGACGTAGATGTTGGCGGGGCGAAGTTTGCCGCTCTCGTCCTTCATGGCGATGGCATAGCGGGTGTTTTCGCGAAAGCTGCTCTTGTCCAATGCCTCGACTCCTGCATAGTGGGATCGTTGGGAATCGGCGCGGCGCTTGGCTCGCGCCATCGTTGCCGTCATGTCTAAACTGATCTAGAGTAACACCAGATTCTAATAAGCGACAATCCCAACGGGCGCGGGTCTTGACCTGCGTCTGGCCACATAAGCAGAATGTGGTAATATTCTTAATTCCCTGGTGGAGCGCCGCGACATGTATGGATTTCATGAGGTCGATGCCGGCACCTTGAAGCAGTGGATGGAGGCTGGTGAGTCCGTCTGTCTGGTGGATGTGCGTACGCCGGCCGAGATGTCGCGCGGGATCATTGAGGGTGCGCGGCTGATGCCTTTGCATCTGGTGCCGGTCAAGCTGGATGAGTTGATGCGCGACGGAGACGCGCGCCTGGTGTTCTACTGTCAAAGCGGTGCGCGTTCCGCGCAGGCCTGCGCCTTCGTCGCGCAGCGGCACGGAGCCGAAGTTTACAATCTTCGCGCCGGCGTCATGGGCTGGATGTCGGCGGGTCATCGCCTGTCTCCGCCCGAGACGGTATCGATTTGAGTGAGTGAGAGAAGGAACCGTCCGTACGCGCCCGTTGTCACCAGAAGAGACGTTCCGTCCTCAGGCGGAAGGGCAGATGATCGGGCAAGCGATGTTGCAGTGAGGATGCTGGCCTATAATTCGTAAGTGAGGTGCTTGTATGGCGACATATGCTGAGATGCAGCAAATCTACGATGATATTCGTGGAGATTTCAGGTACGACAACGAACTCAACGGGTGTCTGAACTGCGGGATATGCACCGCGACCTGCCCGGCGGCTCATTTTTATGACTACAGCCCCCGCGAGATCGTCCAGCTGCTTTGGACCGAGAATGTCGAGCAGATCTATGACGCCATGCAGGAAAAGATTTGGGCCTGTGCCCAGTGCATGACCTGCGCCGCGCGCTGCCCCTTCAAGAACTCCCCGGGCGGGCTGGTCGCGATCATGCGCGAAGTGGCCATCAAGCATGAGATGCAGTCCGCCAAGGACGTCCTGCGTCCCTTCGGTCGCGTCATGCTCAAGCTGATCACCACGGGTAACCAGCTGTCGCCCGACATGATTCAGCCCGACCATTTCCCCGACTGGGGTCCGAACATCCAGAAGGTCGAGGGCGACCTGACGGTTCTGCGCAAGGCCATCCCCGTGAAGACGCTGCAAACCGTCGAAACCGCGTGGGAAGTCTCCCTGAAGACGTCCGTCGAGATGTACACCATCTGGGAGATGACCGGCGTCCTGAAATCGCTTGAGCTGATGGACGAGAACCTCTTCGACGTCATCGAGGACTTCATCGATGAGAAGCGCGAAGAGTACGACGAATGGCTCGAGGAGCAGGAAGACGACGATTGATACACGTCCGGCCCCGCGGCCGCCGATGGCGGCGAGGGGCCGGACAGACCTCATTCAAGGAGAGTCGCTATGAAACCAACTGATCAGAATGGCAGCCCCGATACCGGCATCGCCGGACACGGTTCCTTCTTCCAGGAAACCAACCTCTCTCGCGAGGAGGCCGTGCGCGCCACGGACTGGGTGCGCAAGCACGTCGATCGTCGTACGGTGGACCTTGGCGAGCGCATGGACGATGTGCGCGAGCATATGTACGAGCTGGAGAAGGAAGGCGAGATCATCATCCATCGCATCACGGATGAACACGAGCCGATGGCTGTCAGGACGCTCTTTGGCTGGGAGAAGAAGGTGCCCACCAAGCAGCTGTGGCACCACAAGTCGTGCGGCCAATGCGGCAATATTCCCGGCTATCCGACCTCGCTGCTGTGGTTCATGAACGAGTTCGGTTTTGTTCCCGGTAAGGATTACCTCGACGAGACTGACCAGACCTCGTGCACGGCTTGGAACTATCACGGTTCGGGCATCGGCAACGTGGAGTCGTTGGCCGCGGTGTTCCTGCGCAACTTCCATCAGGCCTATGTGTCGGGAAAACAGCACGGACATGAGCTGGGCCACTTTTACCCGCTGGTCCACTGCGGCACATCCTTCGGTAACTACAAGGAGATCCGCAAGTACCTGATCGAATCCGCCGAGCTGCGCGAGAAGGTCACCAAAATTCTCGGCAAGCTGGGGCGTCTGGTCGACGGTAAGCTGGTGATCCCCGAAGAGATCGTGCACTACTCCGAGTGGGTGCACGTGATGCGTAACCGTATTGCGTCCGAGCTTCAGAAGATCGACGTTTCCAACATCCGCGCGACCGCCCACGTGGCCTGTCACTATTACAAGATGGTGCACGAGGATGCGGTGTACGATCCCGAGGTGCTGGGTGGCAACCGTACCGCGATCATCACTTCGGTGGCGCAGGCACTCGGTGCGCAGGTGATCGACTACTCGACCTGGTACGACTGCTGCGGCTTCGGTTTCCGGCACATTATTTCCGAACGTGAATTCACTCGCTCGTTCACGATGGACCGCAAGATCCGCGTAGCTCGTGAGGAGGCGAACGCCGACGTGATGCTGGCCAACGATACCGGCTGCGTGACGACCATGGACAAGAACCAGTGGATCGGCAAGGCGCACGACCAGAATTTCTCGATCCCGATCGTGGCGGATGTGCAGTTCGCCGCGCTTGCCTGCGGCGCCGATCCGTTCAAGATCGTCCAACTGCAGTGGCATGCCTCGCCCTGCGAGGACCTGGTGGAGAAGATGGGTATTTCCTGGTCCGAAGCAAAGAAGAATTTCCAGGAATATCTGAAAGAAGTCGAAAAGGGCAACATCGAATATCTCTATAACCCTGAGCTGGCATACGGAGGACAGGCGTAATGCAGGATTCAGTGCTGATAGTGGGGGCGGGTCCGGCTGGCCTGTCCGCTGCTGCAACGGTGAGCGCGGCCGGATACAAAGCCGTACTGGTCGAAAAAGAGGACATCCTGGGCGGCGCGCCCATCCTCTCCGGTTATGCCAAGCTGGTGCCCTCCGGCGAGTGGGCGAAGGATGCCATCGGTCGGATGGTGAGTCGTGTCGAAGAGGATGCGGCGATCACCGTGCACAAGGGCGCGAAGGTGACCCAGTTCGACGGTGAGCCGGGTAGCTTCACGGCGACGCTGAGCAATGGCGAGAAGGTTGAGGCCGGCGCGGTGGTTCTGGCGACCGGATTCACTCACTTCGATTCGATCAACAAGCCGGAATGGGGTTTTGGTACCTTCGAGGACGTGCTGACCACGACGCAGATGGAGCAGATGGTGTCGGCCGGCAAGATCGCATGTCCTTCCGATGGCCGTGTGCCAGAGCGTGTTGCGATTCTGCTCTGCGTCGGTTCGCGTGATCGCCAGATCGGCCGCGAGTGGTGCTCCAAGATCTGCTGCACCGTTTCGGCGAATCTGGCCATGGAGATCAAGGAGCTGTCTCCGCAGACCGACGTGTTCATCTACTACATGGACATTCGTACGTTCGGTCTGTACGAGGACAAGTTCTACTGGAAATCGCAGGAAGAGTTCAAGACCAAGTTCGTGAAGGCCCGTATTGCGGAAGTGACCGCTTCGGGTGACGGACGCCTGCTGGTCAAGGGCGAAGATACGCTGGTCAAGCGCCCGATCATCATTCCCTTCGACATCGTGGTGCACGCCATCGGTATGGACCCGAACGAAGAGAACCCCGAGCTCGCCTCCGTTTTCGGCGTCGCACTCGAGAAGCACGGCTTCATCGAGCGTGCCGAGCACTACACCAACACGTGCGGCACGACTCGACGCGGCATCTACGCAGCCGGCGCGGCCTATGGGCCGGAGACGATCGACGATTCGATTTCGCAGGGTGCGGCTGCAGGCTCGCGCGCGGTGGCAGACCTCAATGCTCTGGTACAAAAAGCAGGCTGACGCCACAGCGCAGCAAAGCGGGGGCGATGACGCCATCGTCCCCGCCGAGCTGGCCGTTGATTTCGATCGATCGATTGCGGAAAGCAAGCTGAATGCCTTGCTGGAGCAGTCGAAAGACGTCGGCGGCGTGGAAAACCTGATCGAATCACTGAACGCGAAATGCCTTTTGTTCGGGGCGGCCTTCCCAGCGAAGCGCCCGAGCGGCTGGAGCCTTACGCAGGAGACACTGGATGCCGTGTATGCTGCGGTATTTCAGGTGAGGCGAAAGTTGGGCGCTATCCATGCTGCCATCGGCGCGCAAGCGCTTGGCGATGGCGTGGTCGATCTGGTTTATGGCGATAAGTCGCTGCAGGACCGCCTGCTCGGGTTCGTGTCGTTGGTGCCCGAGGAGATGAAGAAGGAACGACGTGCGATGCGCGATCTTGCGGCTGAAATTCTGCATTTTCGCGACCCTGAGGGTATGCCGCTGATGACCCGCTGGGTTTGGGACGAAGCAACGGCGAGCGGCGCGTTGCGCGAATTCATTCGTGGCAACGACGGATTGCCGGAAATACCCATCGACAATCGTGCGGAGACCTTCGAAGGTGCCAGGGTCTGGTTCGCAGAAATGCTGGCCGAAGCGGGTTTTTACCGCGATGTACCGATGTTGATCGATTTGTTGCTGGCGCAAGCCTATTCGGATTACGTGAAGGCGATGTCTAGCGGATTGGGTATGGTTCAGGCCGAGTTTGGCCAGAGTCATCACCCCCTCGAACTGCTGATCAAGCTGCTAGGGGTGGATCCGGCCACGGGGCGTGGTATTGGCAAAGCCGGGGAGCCGACGCTGCATTAGTCACTGGCTAGTGTGATTATTACGGAGAGCATAATGGCGATTCATGAAAAATCACTGATTGAACCGGAGCGCATTCTTTCCGAAGAAAAGCTCGTGGTCGACGGAGTCGACGTTTCCGGTTCGTGGAATACAATGATTACCCCGCGATATCTCCGCGACTACGATGATGATTTCGAGGCAGTGATACAGAAATATGCGGGCGGTGAGAATGTACATCGCTGCTGGCAGTGCGGGTCCTGCACGAACTCATGCACGATGTACGCGCAGAACGTACAGTTCAATCCGCGCTATTGGATCTATCTCACCCGCCTTGGGCTGAAGGACGAAATCATCAAGGACAAGGACATCATCTGGCAGTGCGTTTCCTGCAACAAGTGCACGAATATCTGCCCGAAGGACGTCCGGCCGGAAGGCGTGATGAAAGCCCTGGCACACTGGATGGAAGAACAGTCCATCACGGAAAAAACTCCCTCGACGCACTTTGACGAGACCTTCTGGGAAGAGATTTACCATACTGGCCGTATCGAAGACGCCAGTGTCATGATGGGGTTCTTCAAGAAAACCAATCAGCCTCTGATGCAGGACTGGCTGGTCGTTTTCGGGAAACGAATGATGAAATACCTGCCGATCGCGCAGATGGCCAAGATGGGGCTTAATTTCATTGCCAAGCCGCGTACCAAGTCCTGGGGTAAGACGGGCGAGGTCTTGAAGGCATACGTTCAGGAACAGAAGGAGGCCGCACATGGGTAAGGTTGCGTATTACCCCGGATGTGCGCTGGAGGGATCCGGCGGACCTTACGACAAGTCAACGCGCGCCTTGGTCAAAGCGCTCGGCTTGGAAATGGAGAACCTGAAGGACTACAACTGTTGCGGCGCCATGGAGGTGAAGAATATTCACCCGATGCTGCAGACGTACCTGTCCGCGCGCAATATGGCCATTGCCAGTGAGCAGATGGGACTCGACGCCGTGATGGCGCCCTGCAACGGTTGCTACCATAACCTGAAGAAAGCCGAATACGAGACTGCGACCTCCGAAAAGGCGATGGAGACCGTGCAGGATCTCGCCCGCAAGGCGGACGACCCGGTCTATAAAGGCGATGTGCGTACATTGCATCTGCTCGAGTGGCTCATGGAAGAACTGGGCACCGAGGGCATCAAGCAGCGTATCAGCAAGAGCCTGAACGGTATCAAGATCGCCAACTACTACGGCTGCATGTATGTCCGTCCGCGCCAGATCTTCCCGGAGAAGGATCAGGGGCCCGGTTCGGAGTCGAGCTACAAACCGCATTTCATGGATGACCTCCTGGGCGCGGCCGGTGCCGTCAACGTGGATTTCCCCCTGAAAACGGCTTGCTGCGGCGGTGCACATACCCTGTCCGATTCCGATACATCGACCCAACTGGTGCTCAACATCATTCAGGCGGCTGAGGATGCCGGCGCGGAGGTGATCGCGACGGAATGCCCAACCTGCCACTCGGGTTTGGAAATGCACCAGATCAGGGCGGAAACCGAGTTCGGGATCAAGACCAACGTCAAGGTTCTGTACTTCACCCAGTTGCTGGGGTTGGCGCTGGGCTTGTCGCCGCGCAAACTCGGCATCCACGAGAATATCAGTGACTCGGTGGGTTACCTCAAGGAAAAGGGCGTGATCTGACTGCGCCGGATGACAAGGGCGGGGTGATCCCGCCCTTGTTTCGTTTTTTATGGCGGATGGTTCGTTCGATCCGTCCAGCAAGCGGACAGCGCGTTTTATGGAGTGCAACGGTTGCGAATTCCATTCCGAGCTCTATTACGACTCGGAATACCAGATTTGGCTGCGTCGCGAGCACGACGATTCGTTGACGGTGGGCATGACGGATATTTCCCAGACCATCGCCGGCAAAATTCTGCATGTCAGGGTCAGACGCCCTGGCACGATTCGAGAACCGGGCAAACCTGTCGCCACGATTGAAAGCGGCAAATGGGCTGGCCCCATTCCCAATTTCATTCACTGCGTGATCCTGGAGGGGAATATCGAGGTGCTCGAAAACCCGGTTCTGCTCAATAGCGATCCCTACAATGCCTGGATAGCGCGCGTCGAGGCGAGTGCGGGGGTGGATGCGGCGTTGGAGGCATTCCTGACCGGCGACGAGGCCCATGAAGGCTATTGCCGGCGAGCACGCGACGAGGATATCCACTGCCAGCGGAAGGTGAGGTGAGCGTGTCTGCCGACGTGGACCATTACCTCGACAACGACGAGAAAACCGTCGTTATCGTGATGACCAGCGGTCCGTCTACGCCGCAGAGATGCGCTACGCCTTTCTACCTGGGGGCGATCATGGCCTCCATGGATGTGGAGGTGCACGTCTTTTTCACCATGGAAGGCGTTCGTTTGATGCAGCGCGGCGTGGCGGAGTCATTTGCGGCAATGGAAGATGGGAAAAAAATCATCGATTTTATCCGCGACGCCAAAAGGGCAGGCGTGACACTGCACGTTTGCCAGCCTGCTTTGCCGGGTTATAAAATCGATGAGGATAATGATCTGATCGAGGAAGTGGATCATGTCTCCAGGGCCAGCGTGCTGGCGGATTTGGTGTTGCGTAGTGACAATGTGATCACATTTTGACCACGATTCCGGCTCAACTATTGGACAGTCGGGCCTTTTGACATACGAAACTTAGGAGGAATTCCATGGGCGCGGTGCGCGGTTGCAACATTCCGGAAGATCTGATGTACAGCGTGGATAACAATGTGTGGGTGCGCCAGGAGAGTGATGGTTCTGCCACCGTCGGCCTGACTTCCTACGCCTGCTCGCTGGCGGGCCAGATTGTCTCCTATACCCCGAAAAAAGTGGGCAAGGACGTCAAGAAGGACAAGTCCTGCGCCACGGTGGAGTCCGGCAAGTGGGTGGGGCCGGCCAAGGCACCGGTTGCCGGCGAAGTGATTGCGATCAACGACGCGGTTTCTGCTCAGCCCGGGCTGATCAACGAAGATCCCTATGGCGAAGGTTGGCTGGTCAAGATCAAGCCTGCCGACTGGTCTGGCGATAGCGCCGACCTGACCACGGGTGCAGATGCGCTTGCCGCTTTCGAGGCCAAGATGGAAGCAGACGGGTTCGGCGGTTGCTGATGTCGTAGCGTGGACTGTTCCCCGAGGCGCTGCGAGGCGCTTCGGGGAACAGTCGAGAACGTACCCCTTATCGACGGTGGGGTCCGATCGGCCGACCGGCCGACACCCGCCGTTGGCGCAGGTTCCGGAACCGTCTATCGGCTCCCCATGAAGAGGTTGTGCGGCATGTCCGATTGGCTTGATCGTTTGCGTCACGTTGAACCCCTTGAGGACGTCCCGGTCGACGAGTCGCTCGTCGGCAAACTAGAGCAGTCCTGGGGCGGTGCGGGTTTGGGTGCCAGTCGAGGCATCAATTTCTACACGCCCACGTTCAAGGCTTTCCAGACCTCGGAACTGAAGGATTGCGGCAAGAGCGCATGGCCGGCGGTGTCGATCACGGGCGGCGATTGCAAGCTGCAGTGCGATCACTGCAAGGCCAAGATACTTGAGCCGATGCTGCCGGCGCGGACGCCGGAAGATCTGTGGCGTGTGGTCAATGGTATTATCGAAGATGGTGCGCAGGGAATGCTGCTGACCGGAGGCTCCAACCATCAGAATCAAGTCGAGTACGATCGATACTACGGCACCATCCGCCGAATCAAAGACGAGTTTCCGGATTTCAAGATTGCCATGCATACCGCGCTGGTCGATGCGGATATCGCATTGAGCATGGAGCAAGCCGGTATCGATGCTGCAATGATGGATGTGATCGGTTCGCAGGACACCATCACGCAGGTCTACCACCTGCGCCGCAGTGTCGATGATTTCGAGCAGACACTGGAACATCTGGTTGCGACCAACATGAAGGTGGTGCCGCATATCGTCATCGGCCTGCATTACGGTCGTCTGCTAGGCGAGTGGAACGCCTTGGAAATGATTCGTCGTCATCTGCCCGACGCCGTCGTGTTGGTTGTCGTCATGCCTTTCTATGCTCCGGAAAGCCGCCCATTCGCGACGCCGGATGCGCATGCGGTCGGTCGTTTCTTCATGGATGCACGACAAGCGCTGCCGGAGACTCCGCTGCTGCTGGGTTGCGCGAGACCGCCGGGCATGACGAAGTTGCAGATCGATACCTATGCCGTGATGGCGGGGCTGAACGGCATTGCCCATCCTTCCGACGGTACGGTTGAACTCGCCGCGCGATTGGACCGCCAAGTCAAGGTTACGCCAGCCTGCTGCTCGATCGCAGTGGGGGACGAGGTTATGGCAATCGAAGGCGTGGATTCAGGACTCGATATCGATCTTGACGCCATCATAGCGCAGGAGCGTGACCGTCGGCGGATGGCCAAAATGGCCAGTCACGGCCTCAACGGTATCCGCATCGTTGCCGAGCAGGGCAGCGACGCCGCGGCTGCCGGGTGCTGCTCGACGTGAGCGTCCGCGCTGGTGCAGCCTGGCGCGTGATCGATACCGGACTGCGCCGCCCGGCGGAGAATTTCGCCATCAATCAGGCATTGTTGAGTTGTCACCAGGCGGGGAAATCTCCCCATACTCTGCGATTTCTGAGATTTACGCCATCGGCTCTCGTCGGGTTTCATCAGAATGTGGAACAGGAATTGCGCATCGACTACTGCCAGGCGCAGGACATCGACATCCAACGTCGCCTTACCGGCGGTGGTGCGCTGTATTTTGACGAGACGCAATTGGGATGGGAGCTTTATCTCGATAAACGCACGTTGGGTACGGCCGACATGGGAGCCATCGCATCGCGAATATGCACGGCAGCAGCGAGCGGGATTTCGAGCCTGGGCGTCGATGCGCATTTCCGACCCCGCAATGATATAGAAGTAGACGGTCGAAAAATTTCCGGCACGGGCGGCGCTTTTGATGGGGATTCGATTTTGTATCAGGGGACTCTGCTGATCGAATTCGACGTCGAAAAAATGCTCAAGGTGCTACGTATCCCTGCGGAGAAACTTTCGGACAAGGCCATTTCCTCCGCACGCGAGCGTGTCGTGAATCTGGGCGAGCTCCTCGGTAGCGCGCCGTCGATGTCTCGCGTACAGCAGGCCATGACGGAAGCCTTTGCGCAAGAATTCGGCGTGCGTTTCGAAAGTGCGTCTGAAATGAATGTCTGCGAGCAGGGCGCATATGCCGACGCGCTCGCGGAGATCGATTCTCCTGAATGGGTTTTTCAGCATAACCGGCCCATTGACGAAGCGCCGATGCTGGAGTCGGTTTATCGCTCGGAAGGCGGTCTTATGCGCGCTTGCGTCGCGGTTGATCGCTCACGCAACCACCTCAAGCAGGTGTGGATCACGGGCGATTTCTTCGTCAGTCCCAACCGCCTGGTGCTGGATCTCGAGGCGGCGCTGAAGGATACGCCGATCACGGCACTGGAAGATAACGTCAATGGTTTTTTTGCCGGCACCCAGACGCAGATGCTACGCCTGACGCCCGGAGATTTTATCAAGCTGATACGGCTGGCTGTCGATGAGACACCCTTGCAGTCGGTTGCGGCACCGGGGGAACACTGATGTCGCATGTGCAGGTACTGGTGGTCGGGCTTGGGCCGGGGGGCGCTTCCGCTGCCCGCAAGGCGGCCGAGGCCGGCCTGGAGGTGCTGGGTATCGAGCGCAATCGGTCGATCGGCGAGCCGGTGCAATGCGCCGAGTTTGTGCCGACGCCGATGGGCGCCTACACGCGTGCGGATCAGGTGTTGTATCAGCGCATCAGCGGCATGAAGAGCATACTGCCATCCGGCGAAGCGCATCAATCGGATTTCCCTGGCTTCATGATCAACCGTGCGCGTTTCGATCAGGCGATTGCCGAGCAGGCGGAACAGGCGGGTGCACGTCTGCGCGTACAGACGCGGATCGAGCGTCTGGACCCGACCGCACGTGTGGCGCTGTTGCGTCACGCGGACGGTACGGAGTCGGTCTCCTACGATGTGCTGATCGCCGCCGATGGGCCGCACTCGACCGTGGCGAAGCTCTTGGGCCTGCCCGCGCTGGCAACCGTGAACACCAGGCAGTATACGGTGCCATTGCTGACGCAATATGCGGATACGGATATCTGGCTGTCCGACGAATACCCCGGAGGGTATGCGTGGCTGTTCCCCAAGGGAAACAGGGCCAATCTGGGTTTGGGCGCCGACAGGCGTTTCGAGGACGACCTGAAAAAGCCGCTCGAATCGCTGCATCGACAACTTGTTGCCGCGGGTCTGGTCGGCGAGGAGATTTATTATCGCACTGGCGGCGCGATTCCCGTGGGGGGCTTGCGTGAGCGGCTGGTCCACCAGCGCTGCCTGTTCGTGGGCGATGCCGCCGGCTTAACGCATCCGATCACGGGCGGCGGTATCTCCGCGGCAGTGGTGTCTGGCGAGCGTGCAGGAGAGTGCGCTGGCGCCTTTGTGAGTGGAGCGGACGACGCCTTCGACGATTATGAAGAAGATGTGCGTGATCAGTTCGAGGCGACGATCGAGCGCGCCGTGGCTCGGCGTGCCTACCTGAATCGTCAATGGCGTACCCAGGCTGCGCAAAGCGATGACACCATGCGTAAAGGCTGGATAGCGTTTTCGGAATATTTTTCATCGGTAGAAGCCTAACGGGTTCGTGGTAATCCGTGTCGGGCAAGGCAAGTAAAACGGAACGTGCGGTCAAATCGGGGCCGCCGCTCATGGGATGTGAATATTTTGGAGGATTGTAAATGAGTGCGAGCGCGGAAACCCTGACGATTCCGGTGAATTTCTATCGCCCGGATTATCATGTGAAAACACCGGAGATGCGTTCTCCTGAATACGTGCAGCTTTCGACCGCTGCGGCCATCACGCTCGGGTTGGTGCCTGGCAGCATGCACCGGACATCCTGTACCCACTGTCTGAACCTGCTGGTCACCTATCCGGAAGGATGCCGGGCGAACTGCAGTTATTGCGGTCTTGCCCGGCATCGCGAAGAGTCGCGTGATTATGCCGACCGCAATTTCATTCGTGTCGACTGGCCGACGGTGGGTTACGATGAGGTGATCGAACGGGTCAAGGCGAATGCCGACAAGGGTCAGTTCGAGCGGATGTGCATTTCAATGATTACGCACCCGAATTCCGATCATGACACGCTCTTGCTGCTGCGCAAGTGGATGAAGGCGGTTCCGCACATCCCCGTCTCGATTCTTTCCAATCCGACGACGATGAAGTACGAGGATCTGGTCACGTTGCGGGATGAGGGGGCTGATATCTTCACTGTGGCGCTCGATGCGGTTACGCCGGAGATTTTCGAGCGTACGCGTGGCAAGACGGTGGACAGCCCGCACCGTTGGGACAAGTACTGGCAGGCCATTGAATGGGCGGCCGAAATTTTCGGACCTGAAAAGTTTGGTGCGCACCTGATCGCCGGCATGGGTGAGACCGAGCAGGAAATGATGGCAATCTGCCAGAAGATGCGCGACATGGGCGGTCACAACCACATGTTCGCCTTCTTTCCCGAGCAGGGGTCTTTGATGGAGGACTGGCCTGCGGTGCCGAAGGATCAGTGGCGCCGTGTGCAGCTGGGTCGTTTCATCATCGACTATGCTGGTGGCCGTATCGATGACATGCGCTTCAACGAGCAAGGGCAGATTATCGATTTCGGCATGGGCGAGGACGAGCTTGAAGCCCTGATCGCATCGGGCAAGCCTTTCCAGACCTCAGGTTGCCCAGGTAAGACCGACGAGGAAATCTCGGCGTGCAACCGGCCTTATGGCGATTCCAGTCCCACGGATATCCGCTCTTTCCCCTTCGCCTTGAACGCGCAGGATGTGGGGTTCGTGAAGCGCCAGATGGCCGGTGAGGATGTCGGTACGGTCGACCACGATCAGTTGGACTGAGCGGGGGCTGACCTGAAAGCAAAGGGGCGGGGCGGCTTCCCAACAGTCCCCCGCCCCTTTGCGTCGTGAGGGGCCGCCGGCGCTTGTCAGCGTTCCAGATACTGCAGCTTGTCGGGTTTTCCGTCCCATTCTTCGGCGTCAGCCGGCGCTTCCTTGCGTGTCGTTAACACAGGCCAGCTACGGGATAGTTCCGCGTTGAGTTCCAGGAATTGTTCCTGACCATCGGGGAGATCATCTTCGGGATAGATCGCTTCGGCTGGACATTCAGGCTCGCAGAGCGTGCAGTCGATGCATTCGTCCGGGTCGATCACGAGAAAGTTGGGACCCTCGTGGAAACAGTCGACCGGGCAAACCTCCACGCAGTCGGTGTATTTGCATTTGATGCAGTTTTCCGTGACGACGAACGTCATGATGCTCTCCAGATTCAGAGTATGCTAAGTACCGCCGTGCGCGTGTTGCGTCAGGCGGACTGCCCAATGGCGCAATATTAAATCTATTCTTAAGCCCGTGCGAGTCCGACCGCGTGTTTTCCTGGCTGTCGGCAAGACGGTACGGGGTGGACTATAAGTATGCTGTCCGCCCACCCATGAGGCCCGATACCTTTCATGACCGCCTTGCTGAGGTTGGCCATCGTCGCCGAGTCGGATCGTTACCGGTTTGCACGATTCGTATTCGAGGCCGTTGAGGCATTTGGCGCCAGTGCGTTTTCCAGCGCATCCATACTGGTGAATCTCATGCCCAGGCTGCGTGAAGACTATCGCCATGTGGGTGCGCGGCTGGAGATTTCGCTCCTGGTCATCGAGGCAACACTGTATTGCGAATGGAACGGCAAGCGAGTCTCGATTTGCAGGCTGGATCCGGTGCCGGATACGCAGCAGCTGAAGATTCTGAGTGAACAGCTTCGCCTGGCCAGCGAATCCACCGATCCGGATCTCTTGGTTCGCCGAAATCGTCAGATTGAAATGGAGCTTGAACATGCCAAGGTGCGTGCCGCCGCCGAGTTTGCCGAACTCGAAGCGAGACTTGAGAGCAAAAAAGCGGAATTACAGGCATCGCTTCGCGCAGCGGCAACCGATAGTCTGACTGGACTGTACAATCGAGGGGCTTACGACGATCGCCTGATGGAAGCGGTCACGCGCTGCGCACGTCAGCAGGAACCGCTTTGCCTGATCATGCTGGATCTGGATTATTTCAAACAGATCAATGATGAAAATGGCCATCAATATGGCGATGAATACCTCAAGCGCATGGCGCAGGTGATGCGTGAACACGTCAGATCGCATGTCGATATCCCTTGCCGTATGGGCGGGGACGAGTTCGCGATCATGGTGTTTGCCGGTGTGGAGACCGCGCGCCGCATCGCTGAAAGTATCCTCACAGGGATGCTGGGCAGGGTCAGCATCGGAATCGCCTGCCTGTTGCCATCCGACAGCCACGAATCATTGATCGGGCGCGCCGATGCGGCGTTATACGAGGCGAAGCGCCAGGGGCGCGGACGTGTCTGTGTGGCCGTTTCGGAGCACGCCGAGTGAAGTTGCTGGTGGAACAACTGATCAAGGATGAAAGTGATCAGGTGCTGTTGCGCTCACGGCTGCGAGCGGTGGCGAGGCGCATGGGGTTTTCGAGCGCATCGCGGGAGCGCATGGAACTCGTATGCAATGAGACGACGTCGAATCAGCTCAAATTCGCGACAGGCACGGGTGTCATCCAGTTGTGGGAATCGGATGAACCCAGGGGGCTTGATCTATTCGTGCTCGATTACGGCCCAGGCGTGAACGATCTGGCTTTGGCCGAGCGGGACGGTTACACCACTGCCGGTACCATGGGGAAGGGTCTGGGGGCGGTCCGTCGGCTGTCGGACGATAGTGCGTTTTATACCCAGTCCGTACGTGAATCCGCCGCGACCGGCTGGCATGGCATGGCGGTGTGGGCGCGTTTTCATCTGGACGATGCGCCTGCGTCCGAATGGGCGTCGGATATCGGGCAGTATCTGCGGGCTTATCAGGACGATTGCTACAACGGCGATTGCCTGCATGTGCAACCGCTGCGGGAACGCGTGCGCTGGATGCATCTGGATGGGTTGGGTCACGGCAAAGCCGCCGCCGAGGCCGTGGCGCCCGTACGCCGAATGCTGCTGTCGGGCGAGTCCCTCGATGTACTGCTGCGCGAGATCGGCCATCATCTTCACGGCGGACGCGGCGCTGTCGGCATCGTTGGCGAATGGGACTCGTCGGCCGGCACTGTCGCGGTTTGCGGTGTGGGCGACTTGGCGGCCTACCATTTGCGCGGTAATGTCCGCCGGGAGATGCCACTCGCGTCTGGCATACTCGGGCATGCACACCGGCGTGCCGATATCCAGTTTGCCGAAATGCGGCCGGGCGACTTGTGCATGAGCGCTTCGGATGGCATGCGCAGAAATTGGCTGCTATCGACGTTTCCCGGGCTTTGGGAATTGCACCCCCAGATGATAGCTTTTTTTCTGGGGCAGGTAGTATCGAGGGGCAATGACGACCGCTCGCTTTTCATTGTCAGAGAACCCATGTCGCAGCGGGAGCGAAAACATGAATTCCGATAAAACAAAAAGAAAGGCGGTAAACCGCGCCCTTATCGAGCAGTTGATGACGAATGTGGGAAAGATATCGGCGATCATCGAGGCGCAGGGAAACGACATCTTCGGTGAGGTCAATCTTTTATCCAAGGATGAAATCAACGACTACAGCCTCGAGTTCCTCGAGCTGTTTGTCGTGGTGCTGCAGGCAGGCGATGAGATTGATCCCGAGGGTGTTGAGTTCAAGGCGCTAAGGCAGTTCTTTACGGTTTGTTCACGCCAGATATTGATGCGAGGCGGTACGCTTGACGAGTTCGTCAGGTACATCCAGTTTCTGCAGCGTGTATTTCTCGGGAATCTCGAGGCTGAGGAAGGGCTGGATATTCAGTTGATCCGCGATATTTCACTTTTGTTGTCGAATGTATTCAACGACATCATTCTTGACGTGTTTCATGTGTATTTGCAGGAAAAAGAAAAAACCATCCAGGCACAGCAGGAGGAATTGCGACAAACAGCCACCCCGATCACGGAGATCTGGGACGGTGTGTTGACGTTGCCGGTGATCGGTAGTCTGGATTCCTCGCGGACGATGGTGGTCATGGAAAAACTGCTTTCGCGCATCGAATCGGATCGGGCGCAGGTCGTGGTGATCGACGTAACGGGTGTGGTCGCGATCGATTCCCAAGTGTCGCACCATCTTATACAGATGATCCGGGCGATCGGGTTGATGGGCGCGACGGCGATTCTGACCGGTATTCGGCCGGATATCGCGCGCGCGATCACCAGCCTGAACATCGACCTTGGTGCCGTCACCACGCGCTCGACGTTGTCGGAGGGACTCAAGCTCGCATTCAGGCAGATGGGCATCGAGGTGTCGGGTGCCGGCGGCTGACGGTCGCGAGACGCCGACGCTTTCGGGCATGCACCTGACGCGGATCGGCCTGGGCAATATCCTGCTGGAGCCCGGCGAAGGGCTCGACCCGGCCGATCCCGACGCCTATCTCGAGCCGTTGCTGGCACATATTCAGAGACGCGCCGCTTGCCGTCTGATCTACGATCTCAAGAACGTGCCGCTGATCGATGAGGTTTACTACCGCTGGCTGCTTGCGGTGCATGCGCTTTGCGGTATTGCCAATATCGAAATGGTGGTAGTGCACATGCGGCCGGCGGCCGCCTTCGCATTGTCGCGCCTCATCGATGAGCCGCCCCCCTTTCGTTGCGCTCTGGAGGTGGCGCGCGGTTAATAGGCCCGGCAGGTTCCACCGGGGGCGTTCGGATCAAGCTTCGTGGATGTCGTCGATCATGTCGCGTAATCGGTACATCAGGTCCAGTGCTTGGCGTGGCGTCAGCGTGTCCGGGTCGGTCTCGCGTAATGAACGCACAAGCGCATCGGCCATGGGATCGGGCGCCGGCGCGGAGAACAGGCTGTATTGCTGTGTATTTTCGGTAACCGCCGCGGCCTGATCCTCCAGTCTTGCGAGGCGTTGCCTGGCGCGTTGGATCACCGCCGGCGGGACACCCGCCAGGCGAGCGACCTGCAGACCATAGCTCTGACTGGCCGGGCCCGGATTGAGGCGATGCAGGAAGATGACCTGGTCGCCGTGCTCGACGGCTTCGGTATGGGCATTGTCCACGCCGGGACATTCCTCGGGCAGCGTGGTCAGCTCGAAGTAGTGGGTGGCGAAGAGCGTGAACGCGCGGTTGTGTTCGGCCAGATGCTGGGCGCAAGCCCAGGCCAGGGAGAGGCCGTCGAAGGTGCTGGTGCCGCGGCCGATCTCGTCCATGAGCACGAGACTGTCGGGGGTGGCATTGTTCAGTATGTTGGCCGCTTCGGTCATCTCGACCATGAACGTGGAACGCCCCGAGGCCAGATCGTCGGCCGCGCCGATGCGGGTGAATATCCGGTCGATGGGTCCGATCAGGGCGCGGCGGGCCGGAACATAGCTGCCGATGTGGGCGAGCAGCACGATCAAGGCGGTCTGGCGCATATAGGTGGATTTGCCGCCCATGTTGGGGCCGGTGATGATCAGCATCCGGCGAGCGTCGCCAAGGTCGAGATCGTTGGGGACGAAGGGTTCCTTCAGTACCTGCTCGACCACGGGGTGGCGCCCGCCCTCGATGCGCAGGACCGGGGTGTCGGTCAGTTCTGGGGGGGTGTAGTCCAGGCTGCGCGCACGTTCGGCCAGGGCGCAAAGCACATCGAGCGCGGCGAGCGCGGCAGCGGCGTCGCGCAGGCTGTCGAGCGATGGCGCCAGCAGGTCCAGCAGGTCATCGTAGAGCGCCTTTTCGCGCGCGAGTGCGCGCTCTCGGGCTGATAGGACCTTGTCCTCGAAGGCCTTGAGCTCGGGCGTGATGTAGCGCTCGGCGCCCTTGAGGGTTTGGCGCCGGGAGTAGTCCGCCGGCGCCTTGGCGGCCTGGGCCTTGCTGATCTCGATGTAGTAGCCATGCACCCGGTTATACGCCACCTTGAGGGTGGGGATGCCGCAGCGCTCGCGTTCGCGCACTTCCAGGTCGACCAGAAACCGATCCGCGTTTTCCGAGAGCGCGCGGAGTTCATCGAGTTTGGCATCGTAACCGGCGGCCATGACGCCGCCATCGCGGATCAGTACGGGCGGCTCTTCGACCAGCGCGTCACGCAGCAGATCGCGGACCTGCGGGTGCGTGTCGAGTGCCGTGACCAGTTGGACAAGCAGCGGCGCGTCCAGCGGCGCGAGTATCCCGTGCAATGTCGGCATCGTATCCAGTGCGCGACGCAGGGTCGCGAGGTCTCGCGGGCGGGCGGATTTGAGGGCGACGCGTGCGAGGATTCTTTCGATGTCGCCGACGCCGCGCAGCACTTCATGCAGGGATTCATATGCGCCGCTTTCGATCAGTGTGCCGATGGCCTGGTAGCGGGCCTGTAGCACGGCGGCGTCGCGCAGCGGACGGTTGACCCAGCGCCGCAGGCAGCGGCTGCCCATGGGCGTCGCGGTGCGATCGAGCACGCTGACCAGCGTATGCGTTTCGCCGCCGCCCAGGTTGCGTTCGAGTTCCAGGTTCTGCCGGGTGATGGCGTCGAGAATGATGGCGTCGTCGTGGCGTTCGGCCACCAGGCCGGTGATGTGCGGCAAGGCGCTGCGCTGGGTTTCGCCGGCGTATTGCAGCAGCGCGCCGGCGGCGCCGATCGCATCGCCCAGGTCGTCGCAGCCGAAGCCGCTGAGGTCGCGGGTGCCGAATTGCCGCGTCAGCAGTTCGAAGGCGGTGGCCGATTCGAAGTGCCAGGGCGGATAACGGGTGAGACCGGGGCGGTCGCCGCCGGGCGGCGCGAAGCCTTCGGGCACCAGCAGTTCGGCGGGGTGCAGGCGTTCCAGTTCCCCCAGCAGCGCCTCGTCGTCCTGCGGCACGCAGACGCTGAAGCGGCCGCTGCCGAGATCGAGCGCGGCCACGCCGTAACCGCCCGCCGCGCCGGGGACAACGGCGGCCACCAAATTGTCCTGGTGGGCGTCGAGCAGAGCGTCGTCGGTCACTGTGCCCGGCGTGACGATGCGGACCACCTCGCGCTCGACCGGCCCCTTGCTGGTTGCCGGATCGCCGATCTGCTCGCAGATCGCGACGGATTCGCCGAGACGTACTAGGCGTGCGAGATACTGCTCGGCCGAATGCACCGGCACGCCCGCCATCGGGATCGGCTCGCCGGCCGACTGACCGCGCGCGGTCAGGGTCAGGTTGAGCAGCTTGGCGGCCTTGCGCGCATCCTCGTAGAACAGTTCGTAGAAGTCGCCCATGCGGTAGAAAAGCAGGCGCTCAGGTTGTTCCGCCTTGATGCGCAGATACTGCTGCATCATCGGTGTGTGTTCGCCGCCGCTCTTGCTGGCGGTCTTTTCTCGTGCCTTGTTCAATGGAATGCCCGCCGTTGCCGGATGCCGTTTAGCGCGCCATGGTAGCCGCTCGATCGGGTGCTTGGGTAGGTCGGGTATCAGGGGGCTGGGGCGGGAAGGCCGACGTCGACCTCGAAGAGGTCGCGCTCGAATTGCCGGCCATCGTCGCAGTGCGCGGCAACGAAGATGACGCGATCGCTCGTCGTGGTGCAGTGCCATCCGCGCAGGTCGCGGGGGGAGGGGGCGCTGAACGTGTCGGGCGCGAACATCACCAGGTTGCGGCCGCGCGCGGGATCCCGCGCAGAGACGTAGCGGGATGCCTCGACGCCGCTGTGGCGCATGGCATTGCCGAGCCGCTGGGCGTCGGTGTAATCGGTTATCGACGAGACGCGCGCTTCATGGGCATCGCAGGGCGGAGCCTCGAGCCGGATGCCCAGGCTGCCGGCCGCATTGAACAGCGCCTTGGCAGCACACTTTTTCGTCGGTCTGGTCTTGTCACGCCTTCATGGGATCGCGTTGTGTTGGTATATTTTGTTGATTTTGATGAAAATTGTAGCAAATCCAGCAATGCTGGCATGCCGTGTCCGGTCGCTCATCGGCTCATCGGCTCAGCAGATAGCGGGTGGCGGCGCGTACCATGGGTTCGGTCAGGCGGCGTACGGCATCCGGCAGGGCGAGCGGCTTGAGACCCATGTGCACAGCCATGCGGTACGGGTAGTGGACGCGTGCGAGTCGACGTGCCTGCCGGCTGAACTGCCGATAGGCCGCGTCGAAATCCCCGTCGGCGCAGCGCGCGCGATAGGCATGCTTGAAGGCGAAATAGGCGTCCTCGCTGTCGATTTCGCGAATGCGCCCGAATACGGTCCTGAGAATGGCGTGGCGCGGGAGGCCCTCCTCCTCGCGATAGCGCAGAAAGGCCTCATGGAAGCGCTGGTAGTGATAGGTTTCATCGGTGCGAATCCGTTTGGCCAGCTCGCGCAGCACAGGCTCGGGGCTGGCGCGATACAGCATGGTGTATAGCGAGGCGGTGCCGGTTTCGACTATGCAGCGGGCCGCCATTTCCAGTCCGCGCGTCGGTCCGAGCAGCTCGGTTTTGCAGAAGCGGGCGTAATCGGCGTAGAAGCCCCGATAGGCGACCTCCCAGTCGAATGCCGGCCAGACGGCAGCAACGTAGCGGCGCAGGGCGTGGCCATGCTGCATTTCCTCCGGCAGCCATTGTGTGCGGAGCCAGTTTTGCAGGTTGTCGTCGCCTTCGAAATATTCGATCAGATTGTGCGTGTAGAGTTCGGTGGTGATTTCCACGAAGGACGCGGATACGAGAAGATCGAAGTAGAACGTGTCGCTGGCGATCCTGCGCCCGTCGATGGCGTGGAATGGGACGTCTTCGAGATGCCAGTGCGTGTGCGGCGGTACCGTGGGGCGGGTTGCAAGAGACATCGCAAACCTCGTGATGCTGGGGTTAAACGATTGATGTATTGAAGTATATTCCTGATGAATTGACCGTGACGGAAGTTGCGGGTTCATGGGAGGGGCAATGCAGGACGATAGATCGGATGTCGCCGAGCTGCTGGGCAGGGCGTTGTCGGCCAGGGGGATGAGATTGGTGACGGCCGAGTCCTGCACCGGCGGCTGGATCGCCAAGCGGGTGACCGACGTGTCTGGCAGCTCGGCCTGGTTCGAGGCCGGTTTCGTGACCTACAGCAATCGGATGAAGGCGGCCTTGCTCGGAGTGCCAGAGTCCGTATTCGCGAGCGCCGGGGCGGTGAGCGAGGCATGCGTCAGGGCGATGGTCGCCGGTGCGCTCGAGCGGGCAAGTGGCGATATCGCGGTCGCGGTCAGCGGGATCGCCGGTCCGGGGGGGGGCAGCTCGGATAAACCGGTGGGTACGGTCTGGTTCGGCTATGCGCAGAATGGCGGCACGATCGAGGCCGAATGCCATCGATTCGAAGGAAATCGCGACGCCGTCAGACGTGCTGCGGTCGACAGAGCCCTGCGCGGGCTGCTTGCACGCGTCGGGGTTGGATGACGGACGCCGTGCGCGTTTTTTTTGCGCTGTTGCCCGATGAGGCGGCGAGGCGGGCATTGGGCGACGTGGTCGCCGCCTTGCCGCCGCAGGCGGGCCGCGCCGTCCCATCCGCCAATCTACACTTGACGCTGGTCTTCATTGGCGAGGCCGATCCTGCGCGGCTGGCCTGCCTGCATGCGCGCGCTGCCGGCGTGGCCTTCTCGCCGATACGAATCCGGCTCGATTGGCTGGACGGCTTCGCGCGCAGCCGAGTTTGGTGGCTGGGGCCGCACGCGGCCGATGCGGCCCTCCAGTCGTTGGCCGCGCGCCTGGCGGCGGCGCTCGTTCCGTGCGGACCCATGCAGGAGGAGCGCCCCCTGCGCGCGCATGTAACCCTCTCGCACGCGGCCCGCGAGATGCCGGCGGCGGCTCGGTTCGCGCCGATCGAGTGGCAGGCGGATGCGTTCGCCCTGATGGTCTCGCGCCATACGCCTGCCGGCGTGCGCTACGAGGTGCTGGCGCGCTATCCGCAGGATGCGGGCATGCCTTTGTCGGCGGGTCCATCTGTGGGATAATCGACGCCTTTCGGACAGTTGCCGGAACGGCCGGCGGGGAGAGGGTTCAAGGTGGACGAAAATCGGAAAAAAGCCCTCGCGGCGGCGCTTGGACAGATCGAGAAGCAGTTCGGCAAGGGCTCGGTCATGCGCATGGGCGACAGCCCTGCGTCGCGCGACGTGGCGGTGATATCGACCGGTTCGCTTGCCTTGGACGTGGCGTTGGGCGTCGGTGGCCTGCCACGCGGGCGCGTGGTCGAGATCTACGGGCCGGAGTCGTCGGGCAAGACCACGCTGACGCTGGAGACCATCGCGGAGTGCCAGCGAGCTGGCGGCACCTGCGCCTTCGTCGATGCCGAGCATGCGCTCGACCCCAGCTACGCCGAGAAACTGGGCGTGCAGGTCGACGACCTGCTGGTGTCGCAGCCCGATACCGGTGAGCAGGCGCTCGAGATCGCGGACATGCTGGTGCGCTCCGGCGCGGTCGATCTCGTGGTCGTCGACTCGGTGGCGGCGCTGACCCCCAAGGCCGAGATCGAGGGCGAGATGGGCGACTCGCACGTTGGCTTGCAGGCCCGGTTGATGTCGCAGGCATTGCGCAAGCTGACCGCCAACATCAAGCGCTCGAACACCCTGGTTATCTTCATCAACCAGATTCGCATGAAGATCGGCGTGATGTTCGGCAGTCCCGAAACCACCACCGGCGGCAACGCGCTCAAGTTCTACGCCTCGGTGCGCCTGGACATCCGCCGCATCGGTTCGATCAAGAAGGGCGACGAGGTGGTCGGTAACGAGACCCGGGTGAAGGTGGTCAAGAACAAGATCGCGCCGCCCTTCCGGCAGGCCGAGTTCGAGATCCTTTATGGCGAGGGCGTGTCGCGCGAGGGCGAGCTGATCGAGCTCGGCGTGCAGCAGGGTCTGATCGACAAGTCCGGCGCGTGGTACAGCTACAACGGCGAGCGCATCGGGCAGGGCAAGGACAACGTGCGCAATTTCCTCAAGGAGCACCCGGAGATGGCGGACGAGATCGACCGCGCATTGCGCGAGCGTCTGTTGCCCAAACGGGGCGGTGAGGCCGAGCATGCGCCGGCCGGGCAGGAAGTCGACGCCTGAGGCTTCCGCGCGGGAGCTGGCGCTCGGGCTGTTGGCCCGGCGCGAGCACGGCCGCGCGGAGCTGGCTAGGAAGCTGGCGCAACGCGGATTCGGGGTCGACGAGGTCGAACCGACGCTCGACGCGTTGGAATCGCAGGGGCTGCTGAGCGAGGTCCGCTACGTCGAGTCCTACGTGCGCAGCCGGATCGACCGCGGTTACGGCCCCTTGCGCATCCTGGCCGAATTGCGCCAGCGCGGCGCCTCCGAGGCCGCTGCCCGGGAGGCCCTGGCGCTCGATGCGGAAGCATGGCGTGCCCGCGCGCGCCAGTATTACCAGCGGCATTTCAGTGGACCGCCGGCGGACTACCGCGAACGCGCGCGGCGCTGGCGGCATATGCAACAACGCGGATTCGACGCAGACACCCTGGCGACCGTTCTCGACCACGAGGGCGACGGGGATGACGACTAGACCTCAATTATCAATGGACCGACATGATCACGAGTGCTGAGCTGCGCAGGCGATTCCTGGACTACTTCATCCAGCGCGGGCACGAAGCCGTGCCCTCCAGCTCGCTGGTGCCCGGCAACGACCCCACGCTGCTGTTCACCAACGCGGGCATGGTGCAGTTCAAGGACGTGTTCCTCGGGCAGGACCAGCGGCCCTACAACCGGGCTACCACGGCGCAGCGCTGCGTGCGCGCCGGCGGCAAGCACAACGACCTCGAAAACGTGGGCTACACCGCGCGGCATCACACCTTCTTCGAGATGCTGGGCAATTTCAGCTTCGGCGATTACTTCAAGCGCGAGGCCATCGCCTTCGCCTGGGGGTTCCTGACCGCCGACCTCGGCCTGCCGGCCGAGAAGCTGTGGGTGACCGTCTACGAAAGCGACGACGAGGCCGCCGACATCTGGCTCAAGGACATCGGCGTCGACCCGAGTCGCTTCACCCGCCTCGGCGACAAGCCCGGCGGCCGCCCGTTCGAAAGCGACAACTTCTGGACCATGGGCGATACCGGCCCCTGCGGTCCGTGCACCGAAATCTTCTACGATCACGGCCCTGAAGTGGCCGGCGGTCCCCCGGGTTCCCCGGAGGAGGACGGCGACCGTTACATCGAGATATGGAATCTCGTGTTCATGCAGTACGACCGCAACCGCGAAGGCGTGATGACGCCGCTGCCCAAGCCCTCGGTCGATACCGGCATGGGCCTGGAGCGGTTGGCCGCGGTCCTCCAGGGCGTGCACAGCAACTACGAGATCGACCTGTTCCGTCACTTGATGGAAGCGGCGGCGAAGCTGGCCGGGATGACGGAAACCGACAATCCGTCCCTGCGCGTGATCGCGGACCACATCCGCTCGTGCAGCTTTCTGATCGCCGACGGCGTGCTGCCCTCCAACGAGGGGCGCGGCTACGTGCTGCGCCGGATCATCCGCCGCGCCGCCCGCCACGGCCATCGTCTCGGCCTGCGCGACCCCTTCTTCCACCGGCTGGTCGCGCCGCTGGTCGACGAGATGGGCGAGGCCTATCCGGAACTCGCCGCGGCGCAGAACCGCATCGAGAAGGTTCTCGAGCAGGAGGAGGAACGCTTCGCCGAAACCCTGGAGAAGGGGCTCAAGCTGCTGGAGGACGCGGTGGCCGACCTCGGCGGCGCCATGCTGTCCGGCGAGCTGATTTTCCGCCTGTACGACACCTACGGCTTCCCGGTCGATCTCACCGCGGACATCGCCCGCGAGCAGGGCTTCGCGCTCGACATGGACGGCTTCGAGAAGGCCATGGACGCGCAGCGCGAGAAGTCGCGCGACGCCAGCCGCTTCGGGGCCGATTACGGCCAGCAGGCGCAGATCGACGCGCACACCGAATTCAGCGGCTACGTTCGCGCCGAGGATCAGGCCGAGGTCGTCGCCCTGTTGCGCGACGGCGCGCCCGTGGAGCGGCTGGCGGAGGGCGAGAGCGGCGGCGTGGTGCTCGACCGCACGCCCTTCTACGCCGAGTCCGGCGGTCAGGTGGGCGACACCGGCGCGCTGCGCGCAGAGGGCGTCGAGTTCGCCGTCGAGGACACGCGCAAGCGCGGCAGCGCCTTCGTCCACGTCGGCCGCGTGGCGTCCGGCGAACTGCGCGTCGGCGACCGCGTGGAGGCGCGCATCGACGCGGCCCGCCGGCAGGCGATCGTGCTCAACCACTCGGCCACTCACCTCATGCACGAGGCCCTGCGCCGCGTGCTGGGCGATCACGTCGAGCAGAAGGGCTCGCTGGTGACGCCTGAGCGCCTGCGCTTCGACTTTGCCCACTTCGCGCCGGTGAGCGCGGCCGAGCTGCGCGAGGTCGAGCGGCTGGTCAACGCCCAGATCCGCGAGAATCTGGACGCGAGCGCCGACGAGATGTCGCTGGACGAGGCGCGCAAGACTGGCGCCAAGGCCCTGTTCGGCGAGAAGTACGGCGACCGCGTGCGCGTGCTGCGCATCGGCTTCTCCACGGAGCTGTGCGGCGGCACGCACGTGCGCCGGGTGGGCGACATCGGGCTGTTCAAGATCGTCTCCGAAAGCGGCGTCGCCGCGGGCGTGCGCCGTATCGAGGCGATCACCGGCGAAAATGCGCTGAACTACCTCGAATCGGTGGACGAGCGCCTGGATGCCATCGCCGGTCTGCTCAAGACCGGTCGCGACGGCCTGGACGATAAACTGCGCCAGCTGCTGGAGCGCCAGCGCACTCTGGAAAAGGCACTGGACGAGGCGCAGCGCACGCTGGCCGCGCAGGCTGGCGACGAACTGGTTCAGCGTGCCGTCGAGGTCGACGGCATCGCGGTGCTGGCCACGCGTCTCGACGGCGTGGATCCGAAGGCGTTGCGCGAGACCGTCGATCGCCTCAAGGACCAGCTCGGTCGCGCCGCCGTCGTGCTCGCGACGGTCGGGGCCGACGGCAAGGTCAGCATCGTGGCCGGAGTCACCAAGGCCGAGACCGCGCGCGTGCGTGCCGGCGACCTCGTCAACAGCGTCGCCACCCAGGTCGGCGGCAAGGGCGGCGGCCGCCCCGACATGGCGCAGGCCGGCGGCAACGATCCCTCGGGTCTCGACGCCGCGCTCGCGGCCGTGCCCGCCTGGGTCGAGACGCAGCTCAAGGCCGTCACTTCCTGAGACTCCATAGAAATGCGCCGGCTGACGGCGCCACTGCGGGATCCATATGGCATTTATTGTTCAGAAATACGGCGGCACCTCGGTAGGCGCGCCGGAACGCATCGAGGCCGTGGCCGACAAGGTCAAGGGCTTCGTGGACGAAGGGCACCAGGTCGTGGTCGTGGTGTCGGCCATGTCTGGCGAGACCAACCGGCTGATCGAGCTTGCCCATGCGATCGATCCCAAGGCGCGTGGCCGCGAGCTCGATGTTCTGTTGTCCACCGGCGAGCAGGTGACCATCGCGCTGTTGAGCATGGCGCTGGCCAGGCGCGGGTGTGCGGCGCGTTCCTATACCGGTTCGCAGGTGCGCATTCTCACCGACAGCGCCTATAACAAGGCGCGCATTCTCGACATTGATCAGGCGCGGGTACGCGCGGATCTGGAGGCGGGCCGCGTGGTGGTGATCGCGGGTTTCCAGGGCGTCGATGCCGAGGGCCATATCACCACGCTTGGCCGCGGCGGCTCGGACACCACCGCCGTTGCGCTGGCCGCGGCCCTCAAGGCCGACGAGTGCCAGATCTACACTGACGTCGATGGCGTCTATACCACCGATCCGCGTGTGGTCGACGATGCCCGCCGTCTCGATCGCATCACCTTCGAGGAAATGCTCGAGATGGCGAGCCTGGGCTCCAAGGTCCTGCAGATCCGCTCGGTCGAGTTCGCCGGCAAGTACAACGTGCCGCTGCGTGTGCTGTCCAGCTTCAAGGACGGACCCGGCACCCTGATCACCCTCGAGGACAATACCATGGAAGACGCCCTGATCTCCGGCATCGCCTTCAGCCGCGACGAGGCCCAGCTCACGATCACCGGCGTGCCCGACGAGCCTGGCATCGCCTATCGCATCCTCGGCGCGATTGCCGAGCTGAACATCGAAGTCGACATGATCGTGCAGAACGTCAGTGCCGAAGGTTTGACCGATTTTACCTTCACAGTCCACCGTAACGACTATGATCGTGCCATGGATCGTTTGCGCGAGGTCGTCAAGGACATGAGTGCGCGCGAGGTGGTCGGCAACACCCGCATCGCCAAGATTTCGCTGGTCGGCGTGGGCATGCGTTCGCATGCCGGCATTGCCAGCAAGATGTTTGGTGTGTTGGGACAGGAAGGTGTCAACATCCTCATGATCTCCACCTCCGAGATCAAGATTTCGGTGGTCGTCCAGGAAAAATACCTGGAACTGGCCGTCCGCGCCCTACACGATGCCTTCGATCTCGCCCGACATCCTGAGGAACGTACCGACCTGCCGAATGCCTAACCCAGGCAGTCTGGGCCGTATCGACGCAAGGGCGATGCTCGTCCGCATGGCCGGCACGAACGATTCGGCGGGTTGATGCGGAGCAGTTCGCGCCGGGCCGCCCACCGCGTGTCGCAGCACATGTCGGTGGGACGCCCCGTCGGCGGATGGAATGTCCGGGTGACGGACGACAGGAGCAGGAGGCTGAGATGCTGATATTGACGCGTCGGGTGGGTGAAACGCTGGTGATCGGCGATGCCATCGAGGTGACCGTGCTGGGTGTCAAGGGCAATCAGGTGCGGCTGGGCATCAAGGCGCCCAAGGATGTCACCGTGCACCGTGAGGAGGTCTATCAGCGTATTCACGGCGAGGTTCCGCCCGACGGCGATGTCGGAGGGGCGGGCGGCGATTGAAGCCCGTGGCATGGGCGTGTTAACACGCCCATGCCAGCCGGCTTTACCTATCGTCCCCCGCCGGGTATCCTTACGCCCTCTCGCGCTCCAGAGGCGGGAGGAGGTCGAGATAAACTGGAGAGATGGCCGAGAGGCTGAAGGCGCTCCCCTGCTAAGGGAGTATGGGGTCAAAAGCTCCATCGAGGGTTCGAATCCCTCTCTCTCCGCCATATACAAATAGATACATTGCGTCAGCTTGACGGCGAAGAAAAGCTTCACCATAATTCGCCACCTTTACGCGCCCGTAGCTCAGCTGGATAGAGTACCTGGCTACGAACCAGGTGGTCGGAGGTTCGAATCCTTCCGGGCGCGCCATATAATCAAGGGGTTAGAGATTTCGTCTCTAATCCCTTTTTTATTTCTACACTCTCTGGGTTACACCTTGGGTTACACGTCGCGGACGTAAGGGCCTGGCTAGGGGCTCAGAAGCGTTGAGGCCTCATCGTCATGTGCGGGCGCTATGACCTTCATTCAGATCCCCGAGCCGTTGGGAAGTGAAGTGTTACGACCTAGTTGAACTCAACGGTTATCGTTCCTCATACAACATTGCCCCAGCAGCCTATCGCGGGCATCACTCAGCGTAAGGGAGACCGGCGCCTCGGTTATCCAGTCATCGCCAGGGTTAACAGGCCGATCATGCATCGCACGCGTAGATGTGCGGTAGGCCTTATTCCGGCCAAACAGCGGGCACTGATCCTTCGTCCGATTACGTCATTAGACCGTCTGTTTCTGAATGCGGAAACTATGTACGCCTCGAAAATGTCTAGGGAACTGGTGGGGCTCTCGGAGCTCAGGTCACCCGCCAACCAATGCAGGGGAGCTCTCGTGAATAAGATCAACACGAAGAAGATCATCTCTGACTACTCTGGTCGCATCACTGCCAAACGCGCGTCGTTCGATCGCTTAGTCGCGCACGTGATGGGCACGCCAACAGAGCTTTCAGATCTAAACTTCCTGTGCGAGAACTATCTCGCCTCAATTTATGTAGAGTTTGAGTGTCTGGTCTCAGATCTCTTCCATGGCTATATAAACAACAGCAACAAAACATATCTCTCCAATATCGAATCAAAGATCAAAAACTCTATAAGTAACAAGTATTCGCCTTGGCACGCAACGCACACGAACTTCAGCGGTCCTAAGCACATTGCGTCCGCTCAACTTTCAAATCTTCTTGATCCAACCAGCTGGAATGTAACGTTTAAAGACGTGGCGGCTATGCAAGTAAGAGCTAAAGAGTGGCTCGCGCCAACTCATGAAAAGGCGTTTTCCGCTCTCTCAGCTTCGGACGTGGCTCTAGTCGATGCAGCGCACGCTATCCGAAATTGCATTGCCCATAACAGTGCAAGTTCTAGGAAAGTCATGAACAATAAGGTTCGCGCTCTTGTTACTGGGCCGACATGCACGAACTCGGGGCTTGAGATCGGCACTAATAACATTAATTCGATTGGTAAGTACCTTCGGGTCGCGACACCCGGGGGCATGCGGATAGGTGTGTACTCAGACAGGCTAAAAGCCATAGGAGCATCGCTTTAAGGTGTGGTAGCAACTCTTCAAGCCGACCGATCACAGCTTTGACCCCGGCGGCTGATAATTCCGCTGAGCTCTAAGGCAAGCTGCGGCTCAGGTGGATCGTTAACCGGGTGTTTTGCTGTCTAGAGCGGACGGAACTATGATCGGCACACGACCTGCAGGAGAGGGCGACTAGAGACGAAGTGGGCAACGAGACGACTTAGAGTGGCTACAAGAGAACGCCTGAGTTTGCGCTCTTGGTAGCATTCATCTTCTAGTTCAGTTTTATCGACTCGACGCAACCTACAGACTGATGGGCAGAACCGACCCCCGCCCCGGAGCAGATGAAGACATCATACGAAGTGCAAAGCGAACGAGGCTCCGTCTGGCATCGATGGGACCCTCACATCCACACGCCCGGCACCGCTCTGAACGATCAGTATTCCGGTTCGGATCCTTGGCCAGCGTTCTTAGACGCCATTGAAACGTCGAACCCCCCGATTCGTGCGATAGGGATCACCGACTACTTCGGCATTGAAGGCTACGAGCAGGTTGTCAACGAAAAGCACCGTGGGCGTCTGTCCGGGGTCGGCTTGATCTTTCCCAACGTTGAATTGCGACTGGGCATCGAAACGAGGAAGGCATCGGCAGTCAACATTCACCTGCTCTTCTCACCGCACGACGTCGACCACGTAGACCGGATCAAACGTTTCCTGTTGGAGTTTGAATTCATCTATTTGGGAGAGTCCTACCGCTGCCAGCGCAGCGACCTGATTCGCCTGGGCCGCGCCCATAACCCCGATCTGACAGATGACGATGCGGCCCGATCCGAAGGCGCCAACCAGTTCAAGGTGAACTTCGACCAGCTCAAGCAGGCATTGTCAAAAAACGAGTGGGTTAAAAAGAACACACTAATCGCTGTCGCCGGCGGAGAGAAGGACGGGACGTCTGGTCTGCGCGACGCTACCGCCTCGTTCGCAGCGCAGCGAAAAAATGTCGAGGGCCTTGCCCAAATTATCTTCAGCGCCAATCCTCAGCAGATCCGCTTTTGGCTGGGCAAGGGTTCACTCACCGTCGAAGAACTCGAAAGCCAGTACAACGGCTGCAAGCCCTGCCTGCACGGCTCCGATGCGCATTCCGTCAGCAAGGTCGGACAGCCTGATGGAGATCGCCGTTCATGGATCAAGGGAGACCTAGTGTTCGAGGCGCTACGCCAGGCCTGCATAGAACCCGGAGAACGCGTTTTTGTCGGCGCCGAGCCACCGCGCGGCGCATTGGACGGCCAGACCATTAGGTCTCTGTCTGTAGCGAATGCCCCTTGGATTGCGAACGATTGCGTTGTGCTGAACTCGGGGCTGGTTGCCGTAATCGGCGCGCGAGGATCCGGAAAAACCGCCTTAGCTGATCTAATTGCGGCAGGCGGTCTTGCTCTCTCCCCTCACTTGAACGAGCGTTCCTTTATCCTGCGCGCGAAAGAATACCTTGGGAACAGTAAAGCCGAACTGCAATGGGCGTCTGGTGAACAAACTGGCAATGAACTTACGCAGACCGATATGGAGGAAATGCTGGCCAGTCCTTATGTCCAGTATTTGTCGCAGCAGTTCGTTGACCAGCTCTGCTCAGCGGAAGGCTTGGACGATGCGTTGGTCACCGAGATCGAACGGGTGATCTTCAATGCCCACCCAATCAATGAACGACAAGGCGCCACTTCTTTCCAGGAGTTTCTGGGCCTTCGTTTGGAATCATCGCGTCAGAAGCGTGAGCGTCAGCAACAGGCCCTGACCAAGGCATCAGCGGATCTCACCGACGAGCGTGTTAAAAAGGACGCCCTCAAGGCACTCGAGAAGGAGCGGGACGAGAAGGCGCGTGCGATCAACAAGGACAAAACCGACCGCAAATCGCTGGTTGCCAAGGGCAACGAAGAGCGCGCGAGGCGTCATGAACAGGTATCGCTCGCGGTCGATGCGAAGCGACAATTGGTAGACCAAGCGAAACGCCGACACCAAACCCTGCTTCACTTGCAAAACGACGTGCGCGATTTCCGAGCCCGTCAGGCGTCATCTCTGCTCGCAGACCTGAAACAACTGCGCGAGGACGCCGATCTCAGCGCCTCTGACTGGGAAGCCTTCAGGCTCGATTATGCCGGCCCGGTCGACGCATTGCTGACTGAACGCATCGAACAAGCGAAAGTTGCTGTGGCTGCGCTGAACGGCCCTGTGAGAACAGGTTCGGAGGCTCAGACCAATGTTGATCCGACTGTTGCGTTGATTCCCGAGAACGCCAACCTGGAAGATCAGCCGCTCTCACTCCTTGAGCAGGAGCTCGCTCGCCTGCGCAAGTTGGTTGGTGTCGACGAACAGAACGCCAAACGCTTCGCCACGCTCTCGGAAAAGATCACCAAGTCCGAGACCGCGCTACGCAACGTGGTCCGGCAGATCGAACGCATTCACGGTGCAGACGAGCGGATTCGCGCGCTGATCGAAGCGCGACGCAGCTCATATACCGCCATCTTTGAAGCAATCGTTGAGGAAGAGCAGGAACTTGCGAATCTCTACGCGCCTATAAAGACGCGTATCGACGAGGCGGCCGGCTCCTTGTCGAAGCTGTCGTTCAATGTGCGTCGGAAGGTCAACCTTGCTCAGTGGGCTGCCAAGGGAGAGGCACTGTTGGACCTACGGACGGCCGGTCCTTTCAAGGGGCGCGGCGAGTTGCTTAAGTCGGCACGCATTGGACTGCTGGCGTCATGGGAATCCGGTGACGCTGAAGAAGCCGCAGCCGCCTTGCTCCGTTTCGTTAGGGACAATGAGGGGGCGCTCCGAACCCACATGCCGGAGAACGCTGAGTTACGCGCTTGGGCACGCAATATTTCAGACTGGCTGTATAGCACCGATCACATCACCGTTGGCTACGGAGTGCAGTATGACGGTGTAGAGATTGAGCAGTTGTCACCGGGCACGCGCGGTATTGTTTTGCTCCTGCTGTACTTGGCAGTCGATGCGGAAGATGACCGACCACTGATCATCGACCAACCTGAGGAGAACTTGGACCCTCAGTCCATCTATCAAGAGCTGGTGCATCGCTTCCGAGACGCTAAGAAGGGACGCCAGATCATCATTGTTACGCACAACGCCAACTTGGTGGTGAACACCGATGCGGATCAGGTGATCGTGGCGAAGTGCGGACCGCACAGACAAGGACAGTTGCCGCTCATTACGTATGAGAGCGGGGGTCTCGAAAACCCCCACATCCGGCAGCACGTGTGCGATATCCTTGAAGGTGGAGAGCAAGCTTTCAAAGAGCGCGCCAAACGTTTGCGGGTGAGTATTCGATAACCATTGAAGGGGACAGACTGCGGAGATCTGTCCTCAATCGGATTCAGTTTCTGATCTCGACGACCATTAGCGGTCAGTCTCTTGTCAAAATGTGCCGCAGTCGTTTGAAAAAGGTGGCGACTCTCTATCGTAGGGCCGTTATTCGAGATGAGCTTCTGATGGTCCACGGGAAGTCCAGACGGGTGTTTGTCAAAACCCAGTAACCGAAATGGTTCTATATTTCGTTGCGTTAGCGCGACGCTAATAAAATCAAACGGCGTAAATTTCATGCCTGCCATCTTTTCCAAAACATTGGCGGATGGCAGGCATGGCCGCTTTGAATAGTCCTGCCGGCTGAAACCCGCATAGGAACCCATTTCTGCCATGGTTCTCATCTCTGCCACCCTAATTTTGTTGGCAGATGGCTGGCACAGATGCCGAGAACGTCCCTTTGGGCATGACCCACTTGGATTGGCGATCTTTGCCGAACCCTGTGCATACGCTTTCGACCCCGAGGGCGTTCCTTGCTCGGTGCAGCGTCCGTTCGGAGATACCTTCGCGCCTGGCTTCTTTGATGACCTGCTGGGACGGCAGCGGGCCCGAGCTCAAAAAGTCCCGCAGCCATGTTTCGGCTCGCGTCTTCTCCGGTGCACTAGTGGGTGTTTCGATACCGTCGTCCGACAGCGTCTCGGCCGATATGAGCAGCGAACGCGCCGTGCCCTCAATAGGGTCGCCCCAACGGACAAGAGAGGTGCAAAGGCCCGGATACAGGGCGAGTTCTGTTTCCTCGATCTCGTACTGAACACCACCACCGTCGATCCCGATATTGGACTTGGCGCGCACAAGTAGTCGCGCGGGCCCTTCAGGATGGTCATCGGGGCGGCGCGCGGTGACCAGTACGATACGTGCCAATGCTCCAAATGCCAGCGACCCGGTCACGCGGTCCAAGGGTTCGCGGCCTGCCGTACCCTTGGTGAAATGTGTAATGCCGACCAGGGCGCAGCCCTGAAGCTGTGCCAGATTGACCAACGGGGCCAGGGCACGGCGCGTCTCAGCGTTCTTATGGCTGTCACCGGCCACAGCGGACACAATCGGGTCCACGATCAGCAGAGCAGGGGGCTCGGGGAGCTTGGCGAGCGCTTCCGCGAGTTTGCCCACGTCGGTTGCCGGATCAAATGTGCGTGCGCCGTTATCCTCATGCACTGAGCCAACGAAGTGGACTCGCTCCGTATCGGCTCCGGCTGCCAGCAGGCGAGGGGTGAGCGTATCCGCAGGATCATCCTCGCCGGACCAGATGACAACGCGGCCAGGAGCCGTAGGTGCTCCATCCGGCCATGCTGTGCCGCGTGTGATGATCGCAGCCATGGCCAGCGTGAGCGTTGTTTTTCCAGTGCTCGGTGCGCCAGCGAGGATGTGCAGCTTTCCGCGTGCCAGCCAACCGGGCCACAGCCAGTCAATCGGCTCAGGCTGAATGCTGGATGCGTTGATCAGTTCTAGTTCGGAATTTTGATCTATCTGCGCCAGCCCTCGACTCATTTGGCACCTGCCCGGCGTTCGATGAAGGACACCAGCACATGCTCGGGTTGTCCGGAGGCCTGTTTGGAGATTTGCACAGGAGCGGGCAGTTCGCCGGCCTTGATCAAGCGCCAGTAGGTACTCGAAGAAATACCCAGATAGTTCCAGGCGGCCTTGTTACGGATGATGCGATGGCTTTGCATTCGTTGACTCCAGTTGATGTTGTAGAGTCAGCATGTCATTGCCACCTTTGGTAAGGCGAAGCGGGCGGATTGATTGGATTTTCTGTTTACCTACAGGCGATTAAACAGTTGGCAAGGCGCGAGGGCGGCTTACTGTTTAGCCATATATCAGCCGTCGGATCAGGGCAGGACTGGCCTCGATGCGTGCGATGCCCAGGAGCTGTTTGATCAGAGCAAAGCGGTTGTAACCATGCTCGCTGCTGTAGCTGGGCGGAATGCATTGATCTAGGGCACGTATCAGCGCGCCGCGTGCGGCCCCTTCCGGGTTTTTAGCTGCGCCTCCCCGAGTAGCCAGCTTCCCGGCTGTGCCAAGGGGGGAGTTCAGGACCTTTTGAGCAAATTCGAGTTGCTTCTCATGCGTGGCCACTGTGGCCTCAAGATTCTTCCTATTTTGCGCAAACGGCTCGTTCACCAGGATATTCGGCACCGCGGTGAGGGAGTCGAGGTAGCTTTTTATCCCATTGATGAGGGTTTGTTCTTCGGAAGAGATAGCCTGTGTGGCGATCATCAGGCTTGGTATCGTGAATATCGAAACCGTTGTGCTGAGCACGAGCACGTTGATCAGCAGCAGGTTCATGATGGCCGCATCTTTCGTTTCCGAGAGCAAAAGCGCATCTTCAAGCGCTTGCATGCGGAAGATTTGGGTGAAGTGTCGCCGCAATGTCGTATTAACGGCGAGTACCCCTGGACCGTCCGCTGCCATCTGCTTCTGAATCTGTTTGATATCCGCAATGGCAGCTCGCCCTGTCCGAAACATCTGGGATATGTCGTCCCTCAGTTGTGCCTCTTGGGATAGCGCGCCGTCAGTTTGGGGTGCTGGCGAAATTTGCGACTGATTCCATGCATGCTTCTTCTGGGTAATGAGTTCAAGGAGGGCTTCGGCTTGGGTGCCACCGTAAGCGCATTCGTCCGTGTCCAGGTCACGCGCTACCCATTCGTCACCGTCCTGCGTGCATTCAATGCGTCCCTTGGTGCCTGCCTTGTTGCCATCCACGACCTGTCCTTATCGATATTGGTTTGGTTGTACGGTGTTGTCTTGTGCTCTGGCGCTATCTGATCGCCTCGCCGATGTTCACGACTATGCGCGCGGTGCCATTGAGCTGTTCATCCAGATACGCACCCAGGCGTTCCCAGGCATCGCGCTTCTCGGCTTTGTATTCGTGACGCTGGTAGGTGCGGCGGATCTTGCTCGGTTCCACATGATTTAGGCAGCGCTCGATGATCTCGGACAGAACGCCGCGCTCGCCCATGAGCGTTGCGCCCGTGCGGCGCAAATCGTGCGCCGTCCATGTCCCCTCGCTCAGGATCAGCGCCCCCGTGGCCTTGGTGCGGTTGCTCATGGGGGTGTCGCGCATCCGGTCGCGCAGTTGCTTGGTGATGCTCTTGAGGCAAACGTGCTCGCCGTCCTTGAGTACGGACGGCAACACCCAGTCGCTCCACTTCGTGCGCTTGTGCAAGGCTCTGAACCAGCGCAGGGCGAAAGGGGATAGGTAAACGAGATGCTCGCGGGCGTTCTTGCTGTTGCCGGGCGGAATCCGCCACGTGCTTGCCTCAAAGTTCACGTCCGCCCATTGAGCTTGAATCAGTTCGCCGACTCGGCAGAGCGTTGACAGCATGATCCAGATCGCGGCCTCGGTTTGGAGTTCCAAATTCGCGCTCGGCAGCTTGTCGCGCAGTTCCACCAGTTCATCCGGTGACAAGACGCGGTCACGCTCCGTTTCGCGTCCGCCGATGCGCTCCTTGGTAATGCCGCGCAGCGGGTTGCGGTCGATCCACTCGCGGGTATCGCACCAGTTGAAGAACTGGCGCAGGTCGCCGAACACACGGTTTGCCATGATCCGCGACCCACGGCTGGTGATGCTGTCCAGAATGTCGACCACATCGCCCCGACCGACTTCGGTGAGCGTGCGATTGCCCAATACCGGTACTACGTCCTTGCGAAGCGCTCTCAGGCTCTCCGCGCCGCCGTCCTTGCGCTTGGATAGCTCCAGCTCTGCCCAGCGGTCCAAAGCCTTCGCAAAGGTGCGTCGGTTCTCCAGCGCTAGGCGTTCAGCCTCAAGGCGGGCGCGTTCGGCTTCCTCGGCGGCTTTGCGCTCGGCGTCGATGCGTTTTTGTTCCTCGACAGGGTCGACACCCTCGCGCAGCTTGCGGCGCATGTCCTCGGCCACGTCTCGCGCCTGCTTGAGCGTGAGGAGGCCTTCTCCGTCTCCGTAGTCGCCGATGCGCGGTACACGGCGCTGACCTTGGAACTGATAGCGCAAGAACCAGGTCTTCGTGCCCGAGGCCCTGACACGCAACTCCAACCCGTCACCGTCACGCAGGGTGGCGAATCCCGGCCCGCTGTGTTTGGCGTTCTGTACCACCTTCGCGTTCAGTTTGCCCATGCCAGTCTTCCTACAGGTAGCCCCTATACGTAGCGCCTTATACGTAGCCCTATACGTATACCTATATGTTTACGTATACGTATGGACTAGATGTGTAACCCAGGCATTCTTGGGTTACACCTTGGGTTACACTTGGCTTGAGTTTTGGTGATTCTAGCTGAGATGGGTTGATATTTCTAACCTATATAAATCAACTAGATATACTGTTTATTGGGATTGGCTGATGTTGTCTGAAACAGGTAAATTACTGACTACGAACCAGGTGGTAGGAGGTTCGAATCCTTCCGGGCGCGCCATTATTTGATGAAAGGCTTACCTTGACCGGTAGGCCTTTTGTGTTTCTGGGGCGACGTTTCGGTTGATTTTCGGCGAGGCATCGGATGTCTTGCGCGTATTTCCCGCTGAGTGACGCTGCTTCCGGATTCAGGTGTTTTCGGTTAGCGTGCCCCGCCATTGGGCCGGTGGGCCTGAGGGCAGGGGATGGCGGTGAGCGGGCGGTGAGGGGCGTCGAGGCGCACCGCGCTGAGCGTGCCGCCCCAGACGCAGCCGGTGTCGAGTGCGACGAGGTGGGGCTCGTTGATCAGTCCCAGCGTGGACCAGTGACCGAAGACGATGCGCGCATCGACGCTGCGGCGACCGGCGACCCGAAACCAGGGTGTGAGTCCGTCTGCTGCCGCCCCTGGCGCGTCCTTGCAGCGATGGTCGAGGCGTCTCTGAGGGTCCAGGTAGCGCATGCGGGTCAGCGCGTTGACGATGAAGCGCAGTCGCGCCGCGCCGCCGAGCGTCTCCGACCAGCGGTCGGGTTGGTCGCCGTAAAGGTGCTCGAATAGCGCTGCGGGTGCGTCGCGCAGTTCGGCCTCGACCTCCGCGGCGCGGGCGCGTGCCTGCGGCACGTCCCACTCGGGTGGCAGGCCGGCGTGTACCAGGGTCCAGCCGAGTGCGGTGTCGTGATGCAGCAGGGGGCGCAGACGCAGCCAGCCGAGTAGTTCGGCCGCATCCGGCGCGTCGAGCACCGGTTGCAGGGTGTCGCCGCGGCGCAGGGTGCCGACGCCGGCTGCCAGGGCAAGCAGATGCAGGTCGTGATTGCCTAGCACGCACACCGCGGCCTCGCCTAGGGCCCGCACGAAACGAAGGGTTTCGAGCGACTGCGGCCCCCGGTTGACCAGATCGCCGACCAGCCACAGCCGGTCGGCGGCGGGGTCGAAACGCAACCGTTCGAGCAGGGCCTGCAGCGGGTCGAGGCAGCCCTGCAGGTCACCGATGGCGTACACGGCCATCTAGCGCCGCTCCAGGGTGATTTCGCGGAACCAGCCGCCGGCGGCGACGGGGCGGTCTTCGAGGAGGCGCAGCCCGGGTACCTGGGCAAGCACGGCCTCGAAGACTACATCGGTGCGCGTGGCCAGGCGTCGCATCAGCGGGTTGATCAGCCGCCGCAGCGGCGCCGCTTGTCCGGGCTTGAGGAATTTGTCGAGGATCAGCAGCGGCGCGTCGGGCCTGGCGATGCGCGCGGCCTCGCGCAGGCAGGCGACGGGGTCGGGAACCACGGCCAGTATCAGATGCAGGATCACGGCGTCGAAGCTGGCGTCGGGCAGGTCGAGTCGATGGACATCGCCGAGTTGTAGCGAAATCGACAGATCCAGCCGCTGCGCGCGCCGATTTGCGCGGGCGAGCATCGCTGGCGTGAGGTCGATGCCGGTATAGCGGTTACCGGGCGGCAGGGAGGGCAGGTCTAGACCGGTGCCGATGCCGAGCAGGACAATGTCACGCCCGCTTTGCGAGCCGAGTCGCCGGAGGCTGCGTGCGCGCAGCGCGTGCGTGCCGCTGGCCAGCAGGGCATCGTAGACGGGAGCCCAAAGAGTGTAGGCGCCACGCAGCGACATGGCGGTCAGTGCAGGGTGCGCGGCGCCGCGAGCACGAAGGGTTCGATCGTGGCGTCGAAGCGGGTGCCGTCGTCCGCGATCATCTGATAGCTGCCCTGCATGCTGCCCACCGCGGTGGGCAGCTGGGTGCCGCTGGTATAGCGGAAGGCTTCGCCAGGGCGCAGATACGGGTGTTCGCCTACCACGCCGGGGCCGCGTACTTCCTGAATCGCGCCGTCGGCATCCGTGATCAGCCAGTGGCGCGAGAGCAGGCGTGCGGGATGGACGCCGCGGTTAAGGATGGTGATGGTGTACGCGAAGACGTAGCGGTTGCCTGCCGGGTCGGATTCGCCGGACAGGTATTCGGTCTCCACATCCACTTCGATGGCATAGTCTGGGGTCGTCGTCATGGGGCCATTATACCGGCACCGCCGGTCGCGGTCTTAACTCTTGTCAGCGCCCGCCGCTGCCAGGCGACGCGCGTATTCGAGCGCACCGGCGAGACCGGCATGCTCGTCGAGCACGACGTGAAGGGGCATTGCGTCAAGCAGCGCCTGCATGGGCGGCCGGTCGGTGAAGGCGGCGACGACGTCGGGCTGGCGCAGTCGCGGCAGTATCTTGGGAGCGATGCCGCCCGCCAGATAGACGCCGCCGAAGGGCAGCACGGCGAGTGCGAGGTCGGCGGTCTGGCCGGCGTAGATTGCGACGAACAGCGAGAGCGCGTCGGCGGCCAGCGGGTCCGTATCGGCCAGCGCCGCGCCAGCGATCGCGGCGGGTGGATCGCCGGCGGCGAGGGCGGGTCCGGGAGGGCGATGGGCTTCGGCGCAGACGAATTCATAGACGCGCCGCAGGCCCGCGCCCGACAGAAGATGTTCCCGTGTGCAGCGGCCTTCGCGGGCGAGGACGTGTTCGGCAAGGCGGAGCTGGCGCGCGTCTGCCGGCGCGAAATTGGCGTGACCGGCCTCGGCCGCGAGCAAGCGGGGCGGCCCGTTGCCGACAGGACAGAGCGTGCACACGCCCAGCCCGGTGCCGGCGCCGACCACCAGGCGTGGCGCGGCAGGATCAGGGAGACCCGCCTGCAGCGTCGCAAGCGCATCGGGGGACAAAGTCGGCAGGCCGTGGCCGATGCCGGCGAAGTCGTTGATCAGGGCGACGTAGGGGATGTCGAGGACGCGACCGAGGCGTTCGCTGTCGAGCTGCCAGGGCAGGTTGGTGAGGCGGGCCTGCTGGTGTCCACCCTGGTCTTGAACCGGGCCTGCAAGCGCGAAGCAGGCGGCGTCGATGCGCTGCGGGCCGCTAGGGGCGGTGGCGAGGAAATCGGAGACCATGGGCGCGAGATCCGCATGTGCCGCGCTGGGATAGCGCGCCTCGTGCAGGCGTTCCATGCCGCCCTCCTCGTCGAAGCGGGCGAGCACCAGAAAGGTCTTGGTGCCGCCGATGTCGCCGGCCAGCAACCTCATGCGCTGCCCCGCGCGGCCGCATCGAGATACCACTCGGCGCGTGGTCCCGAGACGCGCTCGACCGGCAGCGGCGGCTCGCCGGCGGCGGGGCCGCGCGCGAGGCGTGCCAGCACGTCGCTCTTGCCGGCGCCTTCCACCACGAACAGCAGGTGACGCGCGTGCGCCAGCACCGGTAGCGTCAGCGAGATGCGCCAGGCGGACAGGCGCGGCACATGGACCGCCGCGACCGGCGTGTCCAGCACGTCCAGGATGGGCGTGCCGGGGAACAGCGAGGCGGTGTGCCCGTCGGGGCCGAGCCCCAGCAGCACGGCGTCGAGTATCGGCCAGCCGGCCTGCTGCGGCAGATGCGCGCTCAGTGCATCGGCATAGTCGGCGGCCGCGCGCTCCGGTGCGATCGCTGGATCCGCGATCATCGGATGGACCTGCGAGGCCGGAATGGGGACATGCGCAAGCAGGGTTTCGCGTGCCATGCGGTAGTTGCTGTCCTGATGTTCCGGCGCCACGCAGCGCTCGTCGCCGAACCAGATTTCCCAACGGTTCCAGTCGGTGTCGTCACGCGCGGCCAGGCGCTCGTAGAGGCGTCTCGGGGTGTTGCCGCCGGCAAGGGCCAGGTGAAAGCGGCCGCGTGCGGCAACGGCCGACTCGGCCAGCGCGATTACCCGGTCGGCGACGGCGGCGTAAAGCCTGTCGGCGTCCGCGAGGGTGTGGCAGCGGGCACCATCCTTCATGCATCGGCCTTGATGCGGTCGAGGCGGGCCGCAATGCCGCCGAGCAGGTGCTGGAATGCGTCGGCGAAGGCTGCCACGCCGTCGCTTTCGAGTCGGTCGGTGACCGCTGGCAGGTCGATGCCGAACTCGGCGAGGCGCGAAACGGCTTCGCGCGCGGCGTCGACGTCGCCCGGCAGCGTGGCGACGGGCGCCTGGCCGCGCTGCAACAATGCGCGGTAGGTGGCCGGCGGCAGGGTGTTCACGGTTTGCGCGCCGACCAGTTCATCGACGTAGAGCAGGGGCGGGTAGTCCGGGTTCTTGGTGCTGGTGCTGGCCCACAGCAGGCGCTGCGGGTTGGCGCCGGCCTCGGCGAGACGTCGCCAGCGGGGACTCTCTGCGACGACGAGGAAATGGGCATAGGCGAGCTGTGCGTTGGCGATGGCGGCACGGCCTTGCAGGGCCTGCGCCTCGGGGGCTGGGTGCTCCGCAAGACGGTCGTCGATGAGGCTGTCGACTCGACTGACGAAAAAGCTCGCGACGGAGCTGATGCCGCCCAGCGCAAGGCCGCGATCCAGGCGGGCTTCCAGGCCGTCGAGATAGGCTTCGACCACTTCGGCATAGCGCGACACGGAGAACAGCAAGGTGACGTTGATGCTGATGCCCGCTTCGGTGAGGTGGCGAATGGCCTGCAGGCCTGCGCGGGTGGCCGGCACCTTGATCATGACGTTGGCACGATTGACCCGATTGTGCAGCGCCAGCGCCTCGTTGACCGTGGCGTCGGCATCGTGGGCAAGCTCGGGGGAAACCTCCAGGCTGACGAAGCCGTCGCGACGCCCGCTGGCGCGATAGACGTCGGCGAAATGATCTGCGGCGGCGCGGATGTCCTCCACCGCGAGGGCGAAGAAGAGTTCCTGGGGCGTCAGTTGCGGGTCGCTGCGGTAGGCCTCGACCAGGGCTGCGTCGTAGAGCCCGCCTTCTGACAGCGCTTTGTCGAAGATGGCGGGATTGGAGGTCATGCCGCGTAGCCCTTCCTGGCTCACCATGCGCTGCAATTCGCCGGAGCTCATGAGGTCGCGGCGGATGTAATCGAGCCAAATGCTTTGGCCCAGTTCGGCGAGCGCATTGGGCGGAGTGGGGTTCGACATGCGTGCCTCCCTGACAGGTGGTTGCTGCAAGTCTAGCAGTCTGCGTGTCGCGGTTGCCGGCGATTGCGGTCCGTCGGCTGCCGAGATGTCGCGCGCGTCCTAAGAACTAGGACTGCCGATGGCCGTGCGAGTTCGAGCTGTGTTGGCGAGGGCGACAAACTCGGCTACCGACAGCGTTTCGGCCCGGCGTACGGGATCGATGCCGGCCTGCGCGAAATCTTCGGCCTCGACCTGGCCTCGCAGCGCCCGGCCGAGGGTTTTGCGGCGTTGGGAAAAGGCCTGCTCGACCAAGCGGGCGAACAGGCGCGGGTCCTGCGCCGGGTGGGGCGGGGCCGGCCAGGGTGTCAGGCGTACCAGTGCGGAATCGACCTTCGGTGGCGGCGTGAAGGCGCCGGGGCCGACCTCGAACAGGGACTCGGCCCGACAGCGGTACTGCACCATCACCGACAGCCGGCCGTAGGGCTTGCTGCCGGGCGTGGCGGCCAGACGCTGCACGACCTCTCGCTGCAGCAGGAAGGTCATGTCGCGGATGTGCGGTGCGGCTTCGAGCAGATGGAAAATCAGCGGAGTGGAAATGTTGTACGGCAGATTGCCGACGATGCGCAGCCCCTGTGCCGGTGCGAGGGCGGCGAAGTCGAAGCGCAGTGCATCCGCCTCGTGCACGTCGAGACGACCGCCGAAACGCGTGCGCAGGCGCGGTACCAGGTCGCGATCGAGCTCCACCGCATCGAGACGGTCGATGCGCGCCAGCAGTGCGGCGGTCAGTGCGCCTTCGCCGGGGCCGATCTCGATCAGGGCGTCCTCGGCGCGGGGCGCGATGGCCGCGGCGATGCGTTCGATGACCTGGTGGTCGTGCAGGAAGTGCTGCCCGAAGCGCTTGCGCGGGACGTGGCTCATGCGGCCGCGGTCGCGCGCGCGCCCAGCACGGCGGCGAGATCGATGGCCGCCGCCAGGCTGCCGCTCTGGGCCCGCCCGTTGCCCGCCAGATCCAGCGCGGTGCCGTGGTCCACCGAGGTACGTACGATCGGCAGTCCGAGGGTGATGTTCACGGCTTCGCCGAAGCCGGCGTATTTGAGGACCGGCAGCCCCTGGTCGTGGTACATGGCGAGCACGGCATCGGCATGGGGCAGGTGCCGCGGCGTGAACAGGGTATCCGCCGGCAGTGGACCGACGAGGTTCAGGCCTTCGGTGCGCAGAGATTCCAGGGTCGGGGCGATGGTGTCGATTTCCTCACGCCCGAGGTGGCCGCCTTCGCCGGCATGGGGGTTGAGCCCGCAGACCAGAATGCGCGGGTGTGCGAGGCCGAAACGGGCGCGCAGGTCGTGATCGAGGATGCGCAGTACGCGCGTCAGCCTGTCGGCGCTGATCGCGGCGCTGACTTCCGCGAGCGGCAGATGGGTGGTGGCGAGCGCGACGCGCAGCTTGCCGGCGGCGAGCAGCATCACGGGATGGACGCCGCCGCAGCGTTCCGCGAGGAATTCGGTGTGCCCGCTGAAGGGGATGCCGGCATCGTTGATGACGCCCTTGTGGACCGGCCCGGTGACCAGGGCGGAAAACGTCCCGCGCAGGCAGCCGTCGATGGCCTCGCGCAGGGTGTCGAGCACGTAGCCGGCATTGCCGGGGTCGAGATGGCCGGGCGTTTCGATGCGTCGCAGCGGCACGGGCAGCACGCGCAGCGCGCCCTTGCGTGCCGGCGGCAGCGGCATGTCGGGTTCGACGATCTGCAGATCGAGTTGCAGGCCGAGTCGCTCGGCACGGCGTGCGAGCAGGTCCGGCGCCGCGACGGCGACCCAGTCGTCGCAGCGCCGGACCTGTGCGAGCTGCGCGATCAGATCGGGGCCGATCCCGGCGGGTTCGCCGGGGGTGATCGCCAGTGGTGCCGGGTTCACGCGCTCAGGACGCGGCGGCGGCTGGCTTGCCGTCGCTGGACGGGGCGAGCCGGATGTCGACGTAGGCCTCGTCGCGCAGTCGGCGCAGCCAGATATCGAGCGCTTCGGCGCGCTTGCGCTGGTAGAGGATGTTCTGCGCCTGCGCCTGCAGCATTTTCTCGGTGCTGTCGACCTCGCGCTTGCCGGTGACCTCGATCAGATGCCAGCCGAAGGGCGAATGGAAGGGTTGGCTGAGCTGGTCCAGCGGTATCGATTCCATGACCTTGCTGAACTGGGGTACGAGCTGCGCCGGGTTGAGCCATCCCAGGTCACCGCCGTTGGCGGCGCTGCCGGGGTCCATGGAGTTGGCCTGTGCCAGTTTGGCGAAGCTGGCGCCGTGCAGGATTTCGTTGCGCAGGCGTTCGATCTTGGCCTTGGCCTGAGCGTTGGTGAGGGTGGCGTTGGGCGTGATCAGAATCTGGCGCGCCTTGTATTCGGTGATCTTCTCCTGTTTGCCGCCGCGCGTACCGAGCAGTTTGACGAGGTGGTAGCCGCTGGGGCTGCGGATCGGTCGGCTGACCTCTCCGGTCTTGAGCACGTTGACGGTGCGTACGAAATAGGTCGGCATCTGGTCGGAGGTCATCCAGCCGAGGTCGCCGCCCTTGAATGCGTTCTGCCCGGCCGAGTCGGCGATCGCCAGCTTGCTGAAGGCGGTGCCGGATTCGGCTTGTTTGCGGATGGCCTCGGCCTTGTTCAGGGCCGCCTCGATCTGTTTGGGGTCGGCCGCGCTGGGGATCGGGATCAGGATCTGCGCCAGATGATATTCGACACCGGGATCCAGCTGGTTGGCATGCTGCGCCAGGAAGTCCCGCACGTCCTGGTGGGTGATGTGGACACGGTCGCCGACTTCGCGCTGCTCCAGTTTCTGCACGGTCAGGCGGTCGCGGATGTTCTGGACGAAGCGCGGCCAGGGCTGTCCGCTGGCGACCACGCGCCGATGCAGCTGGTCAAGCGTCATGTTGTTGTTCGCGGCGATCGTGTTGAGCGTGTCGTTGAGCGTGGCGTCGTCGATCTGGATGCCCATCTGCTTGGCTGTTTGCAGCTGCAACTTGTCGACGACCATGCGCTTGAGTACCTGGCGTTCGAGTACCTGGTGGCTGGGCAGGGTCTCGCCGGAGCCCTGCAGCTGCTGCGCGACTTCCGCTGTCTTTTCGTCAAGCTGGCGCTGGGTGATGACGCCGTCGTTGACGACGGCGACGATGCGGTCGATCAGCTGCGGCGAGGTGTCGGCACGGGCGCCCGGCGTCGCCGCGAAGGCGAGTGTCAGGGCGAGCAGTGCTGGGACGAGACGCGAAATCGGTTTAGGCAGGAGGTACATAGTCGGGAATGGTCCGTTGTAGATAGGTGCCGATCGGGGTGCCGAGATTGCCCAGCCCCTTGAGGACGAGTTCGAAGGAAATGCCCTCATTGTAACTGCCGTTGAGGGTCGTGAGGTAGCGCTGCGCGAGCAGGCGGAAGGCCCAGCAGCAGGTATCGTACTGTATGCCGGCGAAGGCCTGCAGCAGACGCTTGGCCTGTGGCGAATAGCTCAGGCTGGTCGCGATCTGCCAGCGCTGGGTGATCGGCCATGCCAGGGACACGCTGGCCTGATCGTATTGCTGGCGATAGAACTGATAGCCGAGATTGATGAGCTGGTCCTGTGACACCCGGTACTGGGCATTGAAGGTGGCGGTGTCGACGACATGGGTCGTCGGGTTCAGGTTGATGCCGGCATTGGCCCACCAGTTGCGCGCGATGGCCACGTTGAGCTGGCTGACATAATCCGACCGCCGCGCGGTATCGACAGGCTGACCTGGCAGGGTAACCAGCTGCGGCTGAAAATAGAAGATCTGGCCCAGGCTGGCGCTCATCAGTTCGCGCCCGGTGTCGGTGTTGATGAAGCGCGTGGTGAGGGCTGCGGTGAGCTGGTTGGCGTTGCTGACGCGGTCGGGGCCCACGAAGCGGTTGTCCGCGAACATCTGGCTGAAGGTCAGCGGGAAGGCGGTCGTGTCGAACACCGGCAATGCCTGCTGGTTGCGGTAGGGCACATACAGATAAAACAGGCGTGGCTCCAGGGTCTGCAGGGTGTGCGCGCCTGCGCTGCGTTCGAAATAGAGGCCGCCGTCGAGGCTGGCGATCGGCAGGCTGCGACTGGGGGCCGCCGGGTCGCCGGGGAGCTGGTTTTGCAGCTGGTAGGCGGTATAGCGATAGGATACGGCGGGCGTGAGGAACCAGGCCGCGCCGCTCAACGGCAGACGCGCGGTCGGCATCAGGTCGAGCCGATTGCCGGTCACGCTGCCCGGGCGCTCGAAACGCGACCATTGCGAACGCAGACTCAGCCGCAGGCGGTCGCCGGGCGTGGGGATCCGTGCATTGAAATCGACCTGGGGCAGGATCGCATAAGGCGCGGCGCTGGCGGGCAGGGCGGGGTCCAGCACTTGGTATTGCTGGCCCATGGCGGACAGCGACCAGTCTCCGCCGTAATAACTCATGCCTGCGCCCTGGCCAAGGAAGGTGGTGTCCACGTTGCGCAGCGTGGTGCCGAGGTCGTTGAAATAGTTGGGGTCGGAAACGCGATTGTAGTCGACGTAGGTGGACAGGTCGTCGGTCGGATTGGCGTGCTGGCGGAAGGAGAACAGATAGCGCGCGCCGCCGTAGAGCCGGTCATGGGGTAGATAGTTGGTGTTGAGTTCGCTGTAGCTGCGAGTGCCGAGATAGCGCAGTTGCGTGCCGAGTCCGAAACCGCGGCTGCTGAAGATTTCTGGCGTGAGGGTGGCATCGGCCTGCGGTGCGATGTTCCAGTAGATCGGCTGCTGATATTGGAAGCCCGCGTTGGTGGTCTGGCCGATGACCGGTGGGAGCAGGCCCGATTTGCGGCGGTTGCTCAGCGGGAAGCTCAGATAGGGCGTGTACAGGATCGGGACGCCCTTGAATCGGATCAGGACATTGCGTGCGGTACCGATATCGTCGTGCTGGTCGAGGTGCACGTCGCTGGCCGACAGCTGCCAGGCGCGGTGCCCGATGGGGCAGGTGCTGTAGGTGGCCTGGCTGAGAGCGGTCCGGTCCGGCCCGAGGCGCCGGATGCGGCTGGCTTCGCCGTGCGCGTGCGCGGGGTAAAGATGGTAGCGGGCGAGGTCGAGCGTGCCGGTCTGACCGCCGAAATTGTAACGTCCGTGCTGCCCGTTGATCTTAAGGTCCGGCGTTTCCAGCGTCAGCGGGCCGGGCGAGATGGCGAGCTGGGTGGCATTGTCGAAGTCAATCGCGTCCGACAGCAGGGTCTGGTCGCCGCGGGTCAGCTGCACGCGGCCTTCCAGCCGCGAGACGCCGCGCGGGTTCAGGAATGCGCGGTCGGCATGGATATGCACCAGGTGGTCGCCATAGCGCGGTACGGGCGTCCGCGGCTCGATCGGGCACAGCGCCCATTCGCCGATTTCACCGCCGGCCGCATGGGCCGCGGGGGCGTGCAGCGATACCGCCGCCAGCGCGATGCCGGCGAAGCGGGCTAGTCGCATCGGCACGTTGCGGGCGGCCCGCCGTCGCAAAGGTGCCGCACCGGCCTAGCGGCCCGTCTGCTGGGACAGCCTGGCTTCGATGTCGGCGGTGATGGCCGCGAAGATGGTGTCGATGTCGCCGATGCCGGCGATGCGGCGCAGGCGGTTGTCGCCGGCGTAGTATTCGATCAGCGGCATGGTTTGCGCTTCATAGACGCCGAGGCGCTTGTCGATGGTCGCTTCGTTGTCGTCGGCGCGGTGCACCAGTTCGCCGCCGCATTGATCGCACACGCCCGGACGCCGCGGCGGCGAGGTGTAGCTGTTGTAGACTGCCCCGCACGCGCTGCAGGTGAGCCGCCCGAGCAGGCGCTGCTTGAGCGTGGTGATGTCGACGTCGATCAGTAGCGCGAGATCCAGCGGCTGGCCGGTTTCGGCAAGCATCTGGTCGAGCGCTTCGGCCTGGACGAGGTTGCGCGGGAAACCGTCGAGTATGTAGCCGCGGGCGGCGTCGGGGCGAGTCAGGCGTTCGCGGATCATGCCGAGAACGACGCTGTCCGGCACCAGCTGTCCTGCGTCCATATAGCCCTTGGCCTCGCGGCCGAGTGCGCTGCCGTCGCTGACCGCGGCGCGCAGCAGATCGCCGGTTGAGACCTGCGGAATGCCATAGCGTTCGACCAGTTTCTGGCCCTGCGTGCCTTTGCCCGAGCCGGGCGCTCCCAGGAGTACGATCCTCATGCCGCGCGAACCTCTGCCGTCTTGAATAATGGAGATGGTGGGCGCCACTTATACCGGCTGGCCGGTGGGCGCGCAAGCAAGGCGGACGCCCGGCATGCGTGCAGGCGCCGGGCGTCCGCCGCGGGTATAATGCCCCGCAGCGCTTGAGAGGGCGCGTTCCCGGCGTGCGGGGCCGTCCCGGCGCGCCGCCCCTCAGCCATCCATCCATTCATACATCAAACGCTTGAGGACAATCATGAATCTCGCCAATCTGCCGGCCGGTGAGGCCCTGCCCGACGATTTCAACGTGGTCATCGAGATCCCGGCCCTGGCGCCGCCGGTCAAATACGAGATCGACAAGGACAGCGGCGCCCTGATGGTCGACCGGTTCATGGGCACCTCCATGGTCTATCCCTGCAACTACGGCTTCGTACCGCACACCCTGTCCGAGGACGGCGATCCGGTGGACGTGCTGGTGGTCACGCCGATCCCGCTCTACGCCGGCAGCGTCATCCGCTGTCGCCCGGTGGGCATGTTGCAGATGACCGACGAAAAGGGCCCGGACGCCAAGATCATCGCGGTGCCGGTCGACAAGCTGTATCCGGCCTACGCGCACATCAAGGGGCCGGACGACCTGCCCGAGTTCCTGCTTGGCCAGATTCGGCACTTCTTCGAGCAGTACAAGGCGCTGGAAGCAGGCAAATGGGTCAAGGTCGACGGTATCGAGGGGCTGGAGGCGGCACGCGCCGAAATCCTGTCAAGCGCCGCGCGCGCCAAGGGCTGAGCCGGGCCTGAACCTGGGGGGGAGACGTGTCCGACCGTCAGTCGCTGAGGGATCCGCGTCAGGAGCGCCGCCAGTTCGCCTGGCGCGCCCTGGTCATGGCGCTGGTCGTGGTCGGCCTGTACGGGGCCATGGCTGCGCGCCTGATCTATCTGCAGGTGATCGATCACGAGCACTACGCCACGCTGTCGCACGACAACCGCGTGCATATCGTGGCGGTGCCGCCTCCTCGAGGTCTGATCTACGACCGTCACGGCGTGCTGCTGGCGGAAAACGTGCCTTCCTATAGCCTCGACGTCACGCCCGAACAGGTGCCGGACATGGCGCGCACCCTGGAGGCACTCAAGTCGGTCGTCGCACTCACTCCCGACGATATCCGTCGTTTCCGGCAGACCATGCGCCGCAAGTGGCCCTTCCAGGCCGTGCCGCTGCGTTTCGATCTGAGCCCCGAGGAGGTGGCGCGCTTCGCGGTCGAGCGCTATCGTTTTCCTGGCGTGGACATCAAGGCGCGACTGCGTCGCTACTACCCCTTTGGCGGCGCGATGGTGGACGCGGTCGGCTATGTCAGCCGCATCGATGTTGCCGAGCTGCAGAAGGTCGACGCGGAAAATTACGAAGGCACCACGCATTACGGCAAGACCGGCATCGAAGCCTACTACCAGACCCGCCTGCACGGGCGGGTCGGTTACGATCAGGTCGAGGTCAATGCCAAGGGCCGGCAGATCCGGGTGCTGTCGCATCAGCCACCGGTCCCGGGCGACGACCTGATCCTGAGCCTGGACGCTGGGCTGCAGTCCGTCGCCGAGGCGGCGCTTGAGGGGCGCGAAGGCGCAGCCGTGGCGATCGATCCGCGCAACGGCGACGTGCTCGCGATGGTCAGTGCGCCGAGCTACGACCCCAACTGGTTCGTCGACGGCATTTCCAGCAAGCGCTACGCCGAACTGCGCGGGAATGATTGGCGCCCGCTGTTCAATCGCGCACTCGCGGGGCAGTACCCGCCGGGTTCGACGATCAAGCCGTTCATGGCGCTGGCAGGGTTGAACAACGGCGTGGTCACCACCGATCAGCGCATTTTCTGCGGCCCGTACTGGCAGATTCCCGGCGATCCGGCGAAACGCAAGTATCGCGATTGGAACCGCTATGGCCACGGCATGACCGACGTCTCCAAGGCGATCACCCAGTCGGTCGACGTGTATTTCTACCGACTCGCCTATCAGCTTGGCATCGAGCGCATGCACGATTTTCTGTCGCGGTTCGGGCTCGGCCGGCAAACCGACATCGACACTACCGGCGAGATGGGCGGGTTGCTGCCGACGCCGGCCTGGAAGCGGCGCACCAAAAATACGGTCTGGTATCCCGGCAACACGGTGGTCGCGGGCATCGGTCAGGGCTTCATGCTGGCCACGCCGCTGCAGCTCGCCGATGCCACGGCGGCGCTGTCGATGCGCGGCGAGCGATTCCGCCCGCGTCTGCTGCGCGCCGTGCGCGATCCGGTGACCCGCGACGTCCGGGCGCGTCCGCCCGAGACGCTGCCGGCGATCCGCCTCAAGGACGCCGCTTATTGGCGCGCGGTGCTCAAGGGCATGCGCAATGTCACGCAGCGGCCTGACGGCACGGCCTATCGGCAGTTCCGCGGCTTCGATTACGTGGTGGCCGGCAAGACCGGCACCGCGCAGGTGACCTCGCACATCCATTCCGACAATGCCCGAGAAGGCACGATTCCCTATCGTCTGCGCGACAACGGCCTGTTCATCGCCTTCGCTCCGGCCGATCATCCGTTGATTGCGGTCGCGGTCGTGGTCGAGCATGGCGGCGGCGGCGACGTCAGCGCCGCTCCGGTCGCGCGGCGGATGATCGACTATTACCTCAAGCACAACACCGAGCTGCGCAACGGACGCCTGGTGCTCAAGTCGAACCTGCCGACGCAGCTCGATCTGCAGCCGACCGAGCCCAGGGATACGGCCACGCGCGCGCCGGCGACGGGCGACGCCTCATGAGGCATCAGGGCATGGATTCGGGGCTGACGTACTGGCTGCGCCGCCTGCATGTCGATCCGGTGCTGCTGTTGGCGCTGCTGGCCCTGATCGCCACCGGGCTGTTCATCCTATACAGCGCGAGCGGTGAGAATGCGGACATGGTGACCCGCCAGGCCACGCGGCTGATGATCGCGTTGCTGGTGATGTTCCTGATCGCCCAGGTGCCGGTGGAGCGTCTGCGGCAGTGGGCGCCATGGATCTATCTTGCCGGGCTGCTGCTGCTGGTCTCCGTGCTGCTGGTCGGCCAGATCGGCATGGGCGCGCGGCGGTGGTTGGACCTGGGATTCATGCGTTTCCAGCCTTCGGAGGTCATGAAGCTGGCCGTACCCATGATGTTGGCCTGGTATTTCGCCGAACGAGCCCTGCCGCCGACGCCGGGCCAGCTCACGGTCGCCGGTGTGATCGTGCTGCTGCCGGTGATGCTGATCGCCAAGGAGCCCGATCTCGGCACCGCGCTGCTGGTGGGCATGGTCGGCGCGTTCGTGATCTTCTTCGCCGGGCTGCGATACCGGACGCTGGCGGCGTTCGTATTGCTGGGATTGGCCTCGCTGCCGGTGATCTGGCATTTCATGCACGACTACCAGCGCAACCGCGTACTCACCTTCCTCAACCCCGAACGCGATCCGCTGGGGGCCGGTTACCACATCATCCAGTCGATGATCGCGGTGGGTTCCGGCGGCGTCTACGGCAAGGGCTGGCTCAACGGCACCCAGGCCCAGCTCGACTTCCTGCCCGAGCGCTCGACCGACTTCATCTTCTCGGTGTTCGGCGAGGAGTTCGGTCTGATCGGCGTGCTGCTGTTGCTGGCCCTGTACGTGTTCATTGTGTTGCGTGGGCTGGATATCGCGCTGCGCGCGCAGGACACCTACTCGCGCCTGGTGGCCGGCAGCCTGAGCATGATGTTCTCGGTCTATGTGTTCGTGAACGTCGGCATGGTCATCGGCCTGCTGCCCGTGGTGGGCGTGCCGTTGCCGCTGGTGAGCTACGGCGGCACCTCGATGGTGACCATCCTGGCGGCTTTCGGTATGCTCATGGGCATACACTCGCATCGCAGATTGGTGGCCCATTGAATCGCTTCCTCCCCGCCCCGGTCCGCCGGTTGGCCGCGCTGCTCGTCCTCATCCCCTCTTGCCTGCCCGCCGCCCGCGCCGCCGACGCCGGTTTTGCGCATCGTGCAGAGGTGCAGAGTTTCATCCAGCAGCTGGTGACCCACGACAAATTCGACAAGGCCTATCTGGAACGCCTGTTCGACAAGGCGCAGCCGCAGCCCGCGGTGATCGCCGCCATGAAGCGCCCGGCCGAGGCCTTGCCCTGGTACAAATACCGCCCGATATTCCTGACCGAGAAGCGGATACGCGAGGGCGTGGTCTTCTGGAAGCAGCACCGCGCAGCGCTCGAACGCGCGCAGAAGGCCTATGGCGTGCCGCCGCAGGTGGTCACCGCGATCATCGGCGTCGAGACCTTCTACGGACGGCGCATGGGCAGCTATCCGGTGTTCGACACCTTGGCCACGCTGGGTTTCGACTACCCGCCGCGGGCGGATTATTTCCGCCGCCAGCTGGCGCAGTTCCTGCTCCTGGCGCGGCAGGAGGGCATCGACCCGCTCAAGCCCAAGGGATCCTACGCGGGCGCCATGGGGCAGGGGCAATTCATGCCGGGGAGCTACCGACACTATGCGGTCGATTTCGACGGTAACGGCGAGCGCGACCTGTGGAACGACCCGGTCGATGCGATCGGCAGCGTCGCCAACTATCTGGCCCGCCACGGCTGGCAGGCGGGGGGCTTTGTCGCGGTGCCGGCACGCGTCAAGGGCAAGGGTTACGAGCGGCTGTCCAGCAGCGTCAAACCTCAGCTGACGCCCAAGATGCTGGCCGCGGCGGGTGTTCGCCCCGGCCGCGCCCTGCCGGCCGAAGGGCGCTATGCGCTGGTCGGCCTGCAACTGCGGCAGGATTCCGAATATTGGGTGACCGGGCGCAATTTCTACGTCATCACGCGCTATAACGCCAGCGCGCTCTATGCGATGGCGGTGTACCAGCTCAGCGAAGCGATCGAACAGGCTTACCGGCATCCGGCCGGCGCGGCGGAGGCCGCCGGCAAACACGCGCCATGAGCAGATGCGAAGGCCCGCGCTGGCGTCTAGCGGCGGCGCTCGCGCCGGTGTTGCTGATGTCAGCCTGTGCCGTCGTGCCGCCGCCGAGCGCGGGTCCGCCACCCTCCGGAGGCGGTCAGTCCTATGTGGTGTTCGGCAAGCGCTACTACGTGCTGCCGACCGCCCAGGACTACTCACGCCGCGGCATCGCTTCCTGGTACGGTCCCAATTTCCACGGCAAGCTGACTGCCAGCGGTGTGCCGTACAACATGTATGCGATGACCGCCGCGAGCAAGGTGCTGCCGCTTGGCACCTGGGTGCGGGTCACCAACCTCGAGAACGGCAAGAAGGTGGTGGTCGAGATCAACGACCGCGGCCCCTTCGTGGCCAATCGCATCATCGATCTGTCCTATACCGCCGCGAAACGGCTGGGCATGATCGGCCCGGGTACGGCGCTGGTCGAAGTGCAGGCGATCAACCCGCGCAATCCCGCCGCCAACCCGCCGCCGCCGCTGGATGCCGCTCACGGCGGGCCGACGCCGCACATCTACATCCAGGTCGGCGCCTTCGGCGAACTGGCCAATGCCAAGCGCTACCAGGCCAAACTGGCGTTACGCGGTTTCGGGCCGATGATCATCCAGTCCGGCCAGGTTGGCCCCAACCAGACGCTGTATTACGTGCGTCTCGGCCCGCTCGCGGACGTGGCGGCCGCGGATGCCGCAGCCAAGCGCATGAACGCGCTCGGTATTCAGCATTTTCGCGTCGGCGTGGAGTGAGATGAGGCGTCGGCGTTTCCCAATCGCGGCACCGGGGTTAGAATCGCAGGCCCCGATGCACATCCTCCCTCGTTCACCCGTCAAGGTCCGTTGATATGCGCCTAGTGTTCCGCTCGTTGGTCCTGCTTTTCGTCAGCCTGTTCGCCGGTCAGGCGCTCGCCGCGTCGCCGGCGGCTCCTGGCCCGACGCCGCCACTGCCCGTGCCGGTGCCGCCGATGTCGCCGATCGGTGCCAAATCCTATGTGCTGATGGACTACCGTACCGGGCAGATTCTGGCCGAGAAGGATCCCGACGAGCGTCGCGCACCGGCCAGTACCACCAAGCTGATGACCGCCTACGTGGTCTTCCAAGATCTCAAGGCCGGGCGCATCACGCTCGATACCAAGTTCCACGTCAGCGACAAGGCCTGGCGTCAGGGCGGCTCGCGGATGTTCCTGAACCCCGGCTCGTCCGTCAGCGTCAAGGAGTTGCTGCAGGGTCTGCTGGTGCCTTCGGGCAACGACGCCGCGGTGGCGCTGGCGCAGGGCGTGGCCGGCACTACCGGCGCCTTCGTGTCGCTGATGAATGCCTACGCCAAACAGCTGGGGTTGGCGAACACCCACTATTCCGACGTCAACGGCCTGCCGGAGCCGGATCTCTACACCTCGGCGCTGGATCTGGCCAAGCTGTCGCGCGCGATCATCACCCAGTTTCCCGAGTATTATCACTTCTTCTCGGAGAAATCGTTCACCTGGAACAAGATCAAGCAGTACAACTACAACAAGTTGCTGTGGCGCGATCCCAGCGTCGATGGACTCAAGACCGGCTATACCAGCGAGGCCGGTTACATCCTGGCTTCGTCGGCGGTGCGTAACGACACCCGGCTGATTGCTGTGGTGATGGGCGTGAATCTGCCCAAGGCCAGCAGCGAGCAGAACTACATCAACCTCGCGCGCGTGTCCGAAGCCCTGCTCAACTACGGTTTCCGCTTTTTCTCCACCCACAAGCTGTACAGTGCCGGCCAGTCGCTGAACACGGCGCGTGTATGGGGCGGCGCGCACGAGCACGTCAAACTGGGGCTGATGCGGGATCTCTACGTCACGGTGCCCTCTGGCCAGTACCGTAATCTCAAGGCCGAAATGACGCTCGACCCGACGCTCAAGGCGCCCATTGCCAAGGGTCAGACCGTGGGCGAGGTCAAGGTCAGCCTGGCCGGCAAGCCGGTCGCGCAGGTGCCGCTGGTGGCGCTGGAGGCCGATCCCGAGGGCAATCTGTGGCAGCGGGTGCGCGATACCGTGCTGCAGTGGTTCGAGCACAAATAGGCGCAGCGGTGAGCCGCGTCTATCTCAACGGGCGCTTCCTGCCGCTGGCCGAAGCCTGCGTGCCGGTCCTCGACCGGGGGTTTCTCTTCGGCGACGGCATCTACGAGGTGATCCCGGCCTATGGCGGGCATCTCTTCCGTCTGACAGCGCATCTAGACCGCCTGGACGCCAGTCTGGCGGCGGTCCGCATCGGCAACCCGCACGACCGTGCGACGTGGCGCGCACTGCTGCAGGAGCTGGTCGCGACGGCCGGCCCCGGCGATCACAGCGTCTACCTGCAGGTGACCCGGGGCGCGGACGTCAAACGCGACCATGCCTTCCCGGCGGCGGATGTGAAGCCGACGGTGTTTGCCATGACCCATCCGCTGCGCGCACCGGAGCCGGCACGGCTCGAGACGGGCGCGTCGGCACGGTTGATGGCGGATACGCGCTGGGCGCGCTGCGACATCAAGGCGATCACCCTGCTGCCGAACGTGTTGCTGCGCCAGGCGGCGCTGGATGCCGGCGACGACGAAGCCATCCTGGTGCGCGACGGTGCCGTGCTCGAGGGTAGCGCCAGCAGTCTGTTCATCGTTGCGGACGGCATGTTGTCGACGCCGCCCAAGGGGCCCGCGCTACTGCCCGGCGTGACGCGCGATCTGGTGCTCGAACTGGCGCAGCGCCACGGCCTGCCGTGGGCGGAAAGGGCGATTTCCGAAACCGATCTGCGCCGCGCCGACGAAATCTGGCTGACCAGTTCGACCCGCGAGGTGATGGCCGTGACCCGGTTGGACGGCCAGCCGGTCGGCGACGGCCGGCCTGGGCCTGTGTGGCGCCGCATGGCGGAGTGGTACCAAGACTGCAAGGCCGCCTTGCGTGCCGGAGGCGAGTGTCCATGAGCGATCGGGAACAGGACGGGGCAGAGACCTCCTTCGAATTTCCCTGCCGTTTCCCGATCAAGGTCTTCGGGCCCGCGGTGCCCGAGTTCCGTGGCCGCGTGCTCGCCTTGATCCGCGAGCACGCGGCCACGGTCGACGACGACGCGGTGCGCGAGAATCTCAGTCGCGGCGGGCGCTATCTCAGCCTTACCGTGACCATCGAAGCCACCGACCGCGCGCAGCTCGATGCCATCTACCGTGCGCTGACGGCCTGCGAACTGGTCACCATGGCGCTCTGACATGTCGCCGGAACTGCGCGTGCATTACATGGGGCGGCGTGATTACACCGCCGTGTGGCAGGCCATGCGCGATTACACCGCCGCCCGCGGCGCGGATACGGCCGACGAATTCTGGATTGTGGAGCATCCGCCGGTCTTCACGCTCGGCCAGGCCGGGCGCGCCGAGCATGTGCGTGATGCCGGCGACATCCCGGTGGTGCAGAGCGATCGCGGCGGTCAGGTGACTTACCATGGCCCCGGTCAGGTGGTGCTCTACGTTTTGTTGGATCTGCGGCGCCTGCGTCTCGGCGTGCGCGCGCTGGTGGAAAACCTGGAGCAGACCGTGGTCGAACTGCTGGCCGCCCACGGTATCGCCGGCGAGTCGCGCCGGGAGGCACCCGGGGTGTATGTGGACGGGCGCAAGATCGCCGCGCTCGGCCTGCGCGTGCGCCATGGCTGCAGTTATCACGGCCTGTCGCTCAACGTCGATCTCGATCCGGCGCCCTTCGCGCGCATCGACCCTTGTGGCTACCGTGGTCTCGAGGTGGCGCGGCTGGCCGACTACGGCATCACGCTCGATCTATGGACGGCGGGCCAGGCGCTTGCCGAGCGCCTGGCCCGCCGACTGGGGTACACTGCCGCCTCTGGACACAGTCATCACGGAATCGACAGGGCATGAGCGAGATCGCCAAGGGCGGACCGCAACGCGGTCATAAACAGCGCGGCGCCGAGAAGATGGCGCGCATACCGATCAAGATCGCACCTACCGAGCGGCCGGCGCGCAAGCCGGAATGGATTAGGGTCAAGGTGCCGGGCGGCCCGCGCGTTGAACGTCTCAAACGGATTTTGCGCGAGAACGCGCTGCATACCGTGTGCGAGGAGGCCTCCTGCCCGAACCTCGGCGAGTGCTTCGATCACGGCACCGCCACGTTCATGATCATGGGCGACATCTGTACCCGGCGTTGCCCGTTCTGCGACGTGGCGCACGGCCGTCCGAATCCACTGGATGCGAAGGAGCCCGATCATTTGGCGCACACCATCCGCGAAATGGGGCTGTCCTACGTGGTGATCACCTCGGTCGACCGCGACGACCTGCGCGACGGCGGCGCGGCACATTTCGCCGCCTGCGTGGCGCGCGCGCGCGCGCTCAACCCTTCGCTGCGGGTGGAGGTGCTGGTGCCCGATTTTCGCGGCCGTCTGGAACCCGCGCTGGCAGCGCTGGCGAGCGCGCCGCCCGACGTGTTCAACCACAATCTGGAAACCGTGCCGCGTCTGTATCGACAGGCGCGCCCGGGTGCGGACTATCAATGGTCGCTGACGCTGCTCGAACGCTTCAAGGGCGCGCATCCGGACGTGCTCACCAAGTCTGGGCTGATGCTCGGTCTCGGCGAAAGCCTGGAAGAGGTGGAGGCCGTGATGCACGATCTACGGACGCACCGGGTCGACATGCTCACGCTGGGGCAGTATCTGCAGCCGTCGCGCCACCACCTGCCGGTCAGCCGTTTCGTGCCGCCGGCCGAATTCGAACACCTGCGTGCCGTCGGCGAAGCCATGGGTTTTTCCCACGTGGCCAGTGGGCCACTGGTGCGTTCCTCCTATCATGCCGACCGGCAGGCAAGCGGCGTGCTCTGAGCATGTGGCGCCGGTTGGGGGCTAACCGCCGGGCATCCAGCCCGCCGGCCAGCAGGTGCCGATGAGCGAGGCAGCGTCAGCCGGCCCGTCTGGACCGAGAGGCCGCCGCCTGCCGGGGACCTGGCTGGTGGTATTCGGGCTGGCGGCCGCGCTGACCGGCGCGGAGATCATCGCCCCTCTGGTCTTCCTGGCGTTGACCGGGTACCTGCCGTTTGCGGTGATCGTCACGACAGCCGTCACCACCACCCTGGTCGGCCTGCCGCTGCTGTATTTTTTCGTCCGCCTGGCGTGGCATGCGCGCGGCGAGGCGGACCGCGCGAATGCCACGGAATCGGCCCTGCGACGCATGACCCAGCATTATCGGGCGGTGGGCGCGCTCAATCGGCTGATCGCACAGCGCCCCGACGAGGAAACTCTGTGGCGCGATGCCTGCGACGTGCTGACCGCGCAAACGTCGATGACGGGCGCGATGATCGGTATCTTCTCGACGGCGGACGACGCCTTCACGGTCCGGGCCATGGCAGGCGCCGCGCCGTACGCAGCCGGCGAACGGCGCGGCGAGGGTCCTACCCACCGTCTGCTGCGCCAGGCCGTCGTCGAAGCGCGTGCGGCCACGGCCACCTGCTCGGATCGGCCGGACAGGCTCATGACGGCCTTGCCGCTGTACCCGACGGGCGGCGGCATGGCGGTGCTATTGGTGTCGCTGGAGGCCAGCAGCGACGACGCGAGTCTGCACGGCCTGCTCGCCGAAACCGCGCAGGACATCGCTCACGCAGCCGACAATGCGCACCGCGATCTGCGCCTCGAACTCAACATCCGCGCCGTAGACAGCTCGGCGGACGCCATCGTGATCCTGGACGATCGCTGGCGCATCGTCTCCGCCAACCCGGCTTTCAGCCGCATATCGGGTTACGCGCCGCAGGCATTGCGGGGTATCCGCGCCTACGCGCTGCTGCCATGGGGGCGCCGGCGCTCCGGTATGCGTGCCATGACCCGGACGCTGCTCGGTCAGGGGTACTGGCGCGGCGATACGGTGCTGCGTCGCAGCGACGACAGCACCTGCCCGCTGGCCGGCTCGGTGGCGCGCGTCGACGGCGATGCGGGAAGCGGGACGTACTATGTCGCGGTATTCCAGGACGTCGGCGAGCAGCGCGAACTGGAGCGGCAGGTGCGCCATCTGGCCTATCATGACGCGCTGACCGGGCTGGCGAACCGTTACCGTGTCGACGAATATCTGGCCGGGCTGCTGTTGCAGCAGACCCGCACGGCCTTGCTGTTCATCGATATCGACCACTTCAAGCGCGTCAACGACGCTCAGGGGCATAGTGTGGGCGACCGCATTCTCCAGGCGGCAGCCGAGCGCATCCGCAAGATCGTCGGCCGTGATGAGCTGGCGGCGCGGCTGGGTGGCGACGAATTCGCCGTGATCGCCCGCGATGCCGATCGCGAATCAGCGGCGCGACTCGGTAGATGCTTGGTGGAGCGGCTGGGTGAATCGCCCTATTCGGTCGACGGCCGCCAGATCCATGTGACCGCGAGCGCAGCGGTCGCGCTGTTCCCGGACGATGGTGATCGCGTCGAAGTGTTGCGGCAGAACGTGGATCGGGCGCTGCGCCACGCCAAGAACGACGGCCGCAACCGCTGCGTGGTCTTCGAGGGCTGGATGCGCGAGCACGCCGAACGGCAGGTTGCCATCGAGCGCGATCTGCGTCACGCGCTGATCATCGGCGATCAGCTTGAGATGCATTACCAGCCGGTGGTCGCAAGCGACGATGGCCGCATGCTCGGTCTGGAGGCACTGGTCCGCTGGCGTCATCCCGGGCTGGGATTGCTCGTCGCCGACCAGTTCGTGCCGACGGCCGAGGCCGTCGGCATGATGCGCGAGCTGGACGACTGGGTGCTGGATGCCGTGTTGCAGCAACTCCGTGGATGGGAGCGCGCCGGGCTGGACATGATGCGTGTGGCGGTCAATCTTTCGGTTGCACAGTGTTCGGATCAGACCTACCCGGCACGGGTGGCCGCGGCGATCGAGCGTAGCGGGCTGCTGCATCGCGAGTGGCTGGCCTTCGAAATCCTGGAAAACGTCCTGATCGAGGACTCGCCTGCGCAGCAGCGGGTGTTGTCGTCGCTGCGCGAATCCGGGCACCGGTTGATACTCGACGATTGGGGGCGCGGCTATGCGCGCCTGGAATACCTGAGTCGTGCCAACGTCGATGGCATCAAGATCGACAAGACATTCGTGCAGCGCCTGCCGGACGATCCGCGAAGCCTGGTTGCGGTACGCACGGTCCTCCAGCTCGGGCGCGAACTGGATATCGACGTGATTGCGGAAGGCGTCGAGACCCCAGCGCAACGGGCCTGCCTGCAGGTGCACGGCTGCCCGGCGCTGCAGGGCTATCTCGTCGCACGGCCGATGGATGCCGAGACGCTGCTGTCGTGGTTGCGTGAGGCACGCGCCAAGGGAACCCCGTGATGTGGTCTAGAACCTTGCTGGAATTGCTGATCCTGCCCCCGGCCGGCCCGCTGCTGGTGTTGGGGCTGGGCTTGCTTCTGCTGCTGCTGCGCCGGCGCCGGATAGGCGGCGCGCTTGCGGGTGTGGGCTTTGTCCTCGCCTATGCGGGCAGCATCCCCGCGGTGGTCTATCCGCTGGCCGACGTGTGGGAGTCGCACAACCCACCGCTGCGCACGGTGCCGGACAATGCGCAGGCGATTGTGGTCATCGGCGGGGGCAGCCGCCCGGCGCCGGCCTATGGCGACGGCGACACCGTGACCCTGCTGACCCTGCAACGCGTGCGTTATGCCGCCTGGCTGGCGCGTCGCAGCGGTCTGCCGATCCTGGTCAGCGGCGGGCGCGACTGGTTTGGCGAACGCTACAGTGAGGCGGAACTGATGTCGCACGTGCTCGCCGACGAATTCCACCTGAAGACGCGCTGGGAAGACACGCGCAGTCGCAGTACCTGGGGCAATGCGCGCGAGAGCGCGAAAATTCTCAAACCCTTGGGCATCACCCGAGTGTTGCTGGTGACCCAGGCATGGCACATGCCGCGCGCGATGTGGGCCTTCCGTCATGCAGGGCTCGATCCGGTGGCGGCGCCGGTCGGCTTCGCCAACCGTAGCTGGGCACAGCGCGGCGCGCTGGGCTGGATCCCACAGACGCGGGCGGCCACCACCATGGCCGAGGTCGCGCACGAGGTGGTGGGTCTGATGTGGTATCGCCTGCGCGCTTGGCGGGCCGGCGACTAGAAGATAGGACGGCGGGCCTCCCTCCGGGGAGGCGCCGCCGTATCGGACCCCAAGCTTACTGCTGGGGTGCCGTCATCGTGCCTTCGGGATGCTGCACGACCTTGTGCATCCAGCTGATCGCCACGGTGACGCGGCGATTGGGCGCCAGGCACTTGATCAGCGCCGCGCGACCCTTGACGCCGGTGCAGGTGGCCACCGGATCGGCCGGCCCCTTGCCCACCACCGTCATCTTCTCGGCCGGAATGCTGTAGCGCTGCTCGATGTAGCTGGCGACCGACTGGGCACGCTTCTGCGACAGCTTCATGTTGTAGGCCTTGCTGCCGATGCGGTCGGTGTAGCCGGTGACGACGACGGACTGCACGCTGTTCGGGTCGACCGACTTGAGCTGCGCGTCCAGCAGCTTCTGCTGCGCCGGCGTGATCTTGTACTTGTTGAAGCCCAGATGGGCCTTGCCGCTGGCCTGCTCGTTGAGGGTGATGATCTTCGGTGCAGGGGGAGGTGGCGGCATCACCGGTGCGGGCTTGGGCGCCGGCATGGCGGTCGGCATCGGCGCGGGCGCCGGCGCCGGCTTGGGCATCAGATCGGCATCGCAGCTGCTGTTGGCGTCGGCCGGTTTCCAGGTGCCGGTACGCACGCATTCGCCGTTGCCGGTGTGGACCAGCTGCCCGGCGCTGTCGGTCCAGTAACCGGGTACGGCAAAGGCCGAGAGCGGCAGGGCCAAGCTCGCGCCCAGGGCGATGCGTCCCAGTGCGTGTGTCAGCGGACGTTGTTGCATGATGATGCCTCCATGAAGGTGCGGTTGTCGTCGCAGCCTGCGTCGATGCGGGCCGCTAACGTCCATCATGCGGGTGCTGACGCAGCGCCGGCAACTGTCGCCGTTTCACGACGGGCGGCGTCAATTCGCCGACATACGGACTGGCTGACTAGTCGTCTTCTTCGGTGTCTTCTTCGTACTGCTCGTCGAGCAGGGCCGCCCAGAGGGTTTCGTGGCGCTCGATCAGTTGCAGCAGGCGCCGTCGGAAATCCAGCAGTTCGTGCTCGAAGCGCGGGAAATCGTCGCCGCCGTCGAGCGGCTGGGCGGCGCGTTCGAGGCCGAGCAAGGTGTCGCGAAGCTTCACGCTGGCACCCATGGCGCCCTTGATCTGTTCTCGAGGGTGCGGAATCCAGCTGCGGTCGTTGGTCAGCGAGCGCAGGCCTTCGCCAATTTCCAGCAGGCGCCGGCGCAGGCGGTCGACCGCGCCGATCTTGCTCGATTTCACCGCGCCGAAAACGCTGAGATCGAGCAGCGTCAGCCAGTCGCGGCGCAGTCCGTCCAGGGTGTCGCGGTCGAAGTCGAAGGAGGCGCTGACGCGCGCCGGGTCGAAGGCCATGGATTCAGCTCCGGTGGGGGGTGGCGTGGGGGGCGTGCGCACGCCCGGTCGCGAGTCGCGCGTCCAGATCGGCCAGCCGCTCGGGGGTGCCGATGTCCAGCCACAGCCCGCGGTGGTGCTCTCCGCCGACGCGACCGGCGGCCATGGCGCGACGCAGCAGCGGCGCGAGCGGGAAGGCGTCGTCGGGGGTGCCGGCGAAGAGTTCGGGGCGGTAGTAGCCGATGCCCGAGAAGGTCAGGCGGGACTCGCCGGCGTCGTCGACGCGGTCGCCCTGCAGGTGGAAGTCGCCGCCGGGATGCTGCGGCGGATTGTCGACCAGCACCAGATGGGCGAGGTCGTCGCCGGGGTCGTGCGGGTAGAGCGGGTGGTCGCACCACACGTCGGCGTTGACCGCGAGGAACGGCGCGTCGCCGAGCAGCGGCAGGGCGCGGCGCAGGCCGCCGCCGGTCTCCAGCGCGGTCTTGCCCTCGTCGCTGTAGGCGATGTGCGCACCGTAGGCGGCGCCGTCGCCCAGCGCCTCGCGGATCATCTCGCCGCGGTAGGCGAGGTTGATCACGATCTCCTTGTAGCCGGCCGCGGCCAGGCGGCGCAGCAGATGCACGATCAGCGGCTCGCCGCCCGCCGCCAGCAGCGGCTTGGGACGGGTGTCGGTGAGCGGTCGCATGCGTTCGCCGCGGCCGGCGGCGAGGATCATCGCGCGCATGGGCGGGCGGCCTCCTGCAGCCGGCGGCGCAGGTCGAGTTGCCCGATCAGCGCGGCGAGCGGCGCGGTTTCGGGATGTCGCGGGGCGACCGCCTCGACGTAGGCGAGCACGCGCGGCAGGTCGCCTAAGTAGCCCGGCTTGCCGTCGCGGTGCCACAGGCGGGCGAAGATGCCGAGCACCTTGAGCTGGCGCTGCACGCCCATGAGGTCGAATGCGCGCAGGAAGTCGTCGTCCGCCGTCGGCGCGCACAGTCCGGCGGCGACGGCGCGGTCGCGGTAGGCCAGCGCCCAACCGCGCACCCGCGCTTCGGGCCAGTTCACGTAGGCGTCGCGCAGCAGGGACGCAAGGTCGTAGGCGAGCGGTCCGCGCACGGCGTCCTGGTAGTCGAGCACGCCCGGATTGTGTTCTTCGGTGAGCATCAGGTTGCGCGCGTGGTAGTCGCGGTGCACGAAGACCTGCGGCTGCGCCAGGGCGCTTGCGATCAGCGCCTCGCAGACGGCGTTCAGGGCCGCGCGCTGCGCGCCGTCGAGCGTGAGGCCGAGATGGCGGTCGAGCAGCCAGTCGGGGAACAGCGCCATCTCGCGCGCGAGCAGCGCGCGGTCGTAGGGCGGCAGCCCGGCGCTGTCGGCGGCGGCGATGCGCACGAGGGCGTAGAGGGCGTCGCCGTAGAGGGCGTCGGCGTTGTCCGCATCGAGCGCGTCGAGGTAGTGGCGCGTGCCGAGATCGTCGAGCAGGACGAAGCCGAGGTCCGTGTCGGCCGCGTGCACCCGCGGCACGTGCACGCCCGCGGCAGCCAGGCGTGCGGTGACGTCGAGAAAGGGGGCCAGCGGTTCCTGCGCGGGCGGCGCGTCCATGGCGATGCGCGGGCCGCCGTCGGTGTCGAGGCGGAAGTAGCGGCGGAAGCTGGCGTCGCCCGAGGCCGGGCGCAGATCGCGCGACCCCGGCGCGACCCCGGCCAGCCAGTCCGCGAGCGCGGCGCGGCGCGGGTCTTGCGCGACCTCAGCCATGGTAGCCCTCGCAGCGATAGAAGTAGTAGGTCGTCGCCACCTTGCCCTCCAGCGGGATCGGCAGGTCGCCGGCCGGCGCGCAGCGGGCGAACTTGGCGGTCCAGGCGGGGACATGGCCGTGGAACTGCTGCGGCACCACCAGGATGCCGCGCCCGCCGTCGGCGGCGTTGCCGTACCACAGGGTCATCTGGTGCATCTTGCGGTCGGTGATCTGCACCGGCTGCGGATAGGCGTACCAGGCGATGTGGCTGGCGTAGGACCAGTTGCCCGCGTAGAGCATGGGGCGCGTGCCGGGCGTCGCGGCCATCTGCGCACGCAGCGTCTCGGCCTGCGTGGCGGCGCGGCGCCAGCCGTAGAGGTCGGCCAAGGGGTAGGCGTTGGCCTTGAACGGTATCCAGGGATGGATCAGCTCGCTCAGCAGCACGCCGATCAGCAGCACGGAATAGACGCCCGAGGCGGCGGCGCCGATACGTACCGCGCGCCGTCGCCAGTGGTCGAGCAGCCAGGCGGCGATGCCGATGCTGAGCACCGCCCAGGCCACGGCGGTCCAGTGCGGCAGCGAGACCGTGGTGCCGGAAGAGCCGTCGATGATGACGAACACCGGTACGGTCATCGCCAGCAGCAGGCGGTTGCGCGGGTCGTCGCGGCGGCGTAACGCGTGCACCAGGGCGATCAGGCCGAAGAGGTAAATCCCGGGGGAGTAGGAAAAGAACTGGATCAGCTGGGACTTGACGAAGTGCATCAGCCGCCAGTGCCGGTCGGGGTCGCTGACATGCAGGATCTGGTAGCGGAAGGATACCCAGTCGTGCGCGGCGTTCCAGCCCAGCACCGGCAGGATCGCGAGCAGGGCGATCAGGATGCCGAGCCAGGGCCAGCGCGTGCGCAGATGCGCCCAGCGGCGTTCGGAGATCATCAGCCAGATCGCGCTGAACACCAGCGCGACGGCGGTGTATTTGGAAAGCCCGGCGAGCCCGAACCACAGGCCGACCCACAGCCAGGCACGCGGCTCGTCCTCGATCAGCGTGCGATGAAGCGCGCCGGCGGCGAGCAGGAAGAAGAGCAGCAGCGGGTCGTCGGGCAGCATCGAGATGCCCATCAGCGACAGGATCACGGCCGACTGCATCACCGCCACGGCGACGAAGCCGAGCCAGGGCGTGCGCTCGGGGTAGAGACGGCGGGCGAGGCGGTAGAGCGCCGCGCCGCTGAGCGTGCCGAGGGCGATCGGCCACAGCCGCAGAGCCAGGTTGGCCGTCGAGAAGGGTTCGACGGTAGCCTGCAGCCAGCCGATCATCGGCGGGTGGTCGAAGTAGCTCCAGGCGAGCTTGGCGCCGTAGAGGGCGTAGTGCGCGGCGTCGCCGGTGAGGCCCACGCGGGCGCCGGCGGCCAGATGCAGCAGGGTGATCAGGCCGAGCAGCAGCGCGGTGGCCTGCGGAGCATCGAGCTTGAGGAATCGGCGGGACAAGGCTGATCCTTGGGTTGGGCTGCGGGGCGGTCCCCGAAGGGGCATCACTTTACCAAAGCCGCGCCAGGAATGGCGTACGCCGGCGCGGGCTTGCCAAAGCGGCTGCGGGTTGCTGCAATCGCGGCTTCGCAGCCACTCGGACGAAGAGGTGACAGGCGTTTCCAGATGGACCGCAGACGCGTATCCCGCGCCGCGCGGCGGCGCCGGCGCCTGGGGCTGGGCGCCGCCGCTGGCCGCGCTGCTCCTCGGCGCGCTTATTGCGGCCCTGGGCGCCAATGCGCGGGTCTTCGAATGGCTCAATCGCCTGCCCGAATACACCGGCGACGCGTTGTGGGCCAACCTGACGATGTTCGGCGATACGGTCGTCGCCTTCGCCCTGCTGCTGCCCTGGGCGCGGCGCCGTCCGGATATCGTGTGGGCGGTCTTTCTCGCCGCGCTGCCGGCAACGCTGTGGGTCGACGTGCTCAAGCCGCTGCTGCACCATCCTCGCCCGGCGGCGCTGCTGCCGCCGGATCTGGTGCACGTGATCGGTCCGCGGCTGCTCGCCAATTCCTTCCCCTCCGGGCACACGACCACGATCTTCGTGCTTGCCGGGGTGCTCGCACTGTCGCGCAGCGGTGCCGGCTGGCGCGCAGCCTGTCTGGGTTTTGCGGTGCTGATCGGTGCGTCGCGTTCGGCGGTGGGCGCACACTGGCCGCTCGACGAGCTGGGCGGCGCCTTCGGCGGCTGGCTGTCGGCCTGGGCGGGCGTCGCCTGGGCGCGGCGCTGGCATTGGGGGCTGCGGCCGTGGCCGCACCGCAGCTTCACCGCCCTGCTGGTCGCCTGCGCGCTGGCCCTGTTCTTCCACGACGGCGGCTATGCCCAGGCGCGACCGTTGCTGTACCTGCTCGCGGTCCTGCTGCTGGCCGGCACGGCGGTTGGCTGGATCCGGGCCGGGCGCGCCGCGGGCTGAAGCGGATCAGGCCGCGCTTTGCCGCTCCGGCGCTGCTTCGCCGGTATCGGCGGCGGTCGCTTCCGGGTGCGACAATTCGATAGCCGCCTGCGAGGTGCGGACCAGCGGCACGAACTCCCCCTGTTCCTCCCGCGGCGGGGCGTCGCTGACGCGGTTGCGGTACAGCCCGAACAGTCCGAGCAGGGCGAAGGCCGAGGCCAGGTACAAGGGCAGGCTGGGGCTGCCAAAGTGCGACATCAGCACACCGCCCAGCACCGGGCCGACCACCGCGCCGATGCCGTAGAGCATCAACAGGCCGGACGAGGCCTCCAGCATGTCCTCGACACGGATTTGATCGTTCATGTGCGCCACGCTGACGCCGTAGAGCGTGAACGAGAAGCCCCCGTAGACGAAGCTCAGGGCCAGCAGCAGCGGCAGGCTGCGCGCGCCGACAAGGGCGATGGCGGTGGCCAGTAGGGCGCCACCCACGCAGATGAACAGCAACACGGTACGCCGGTCGAAGCGGTCGGACAGCTTGCCGAGCGGCCATTGCAGGAAGGCGCCGCCGGCGATGCTGACCGCCATGAAGGCGCCGATCTGGGCCGTGGCGAGGCCGACGCCGTGGGCGAAAACGGCGCCGAGCGCCCAGAAGGTGCCGCTGGTGACGCCCGCAATCAGGGTGCCGACGGTGCCCAGTGGCGAAAAACCGACCAGCTGGCGCAGGTGCAGGCTAGGGTGCTCGATGGGGGTGGGCTGCGGCACGCGGGTCAGCGCCACCGGGATCAAACCGAGCGAAAACAGCATGGATACCAGGGCGAAGGGCACGAAACTGCCGGCGGGACCGACCGTGAGCAGCAGTTGGCCAAGGCCCATGGCGAGCAGCGTGGACATGACGTAGGCCGAAAACAGCCGGCCGCGGCCCTCGTTGCTCACCGTCGAGTTGAGCCAGCTTTCCATCACCATGTACAGGCCGACCATGCCGGCGCCGTTGACGAAGCGCAGGACGCCCCAGAACCAGGGATCGATCCACAGCGCATGGGCGATCGAAACCGTCGAACCCAGGGCGGCGAAGATGGTGAAGGCGCGCACATGGCCGACGCGCCGGATGATGCGCGGGCACAGATAGGTGCCGAGGATGTAGCCGGCGAAGTAGGCAGCCATGACCACGCCGGTGACCTCGCTGCTGAAGCCGGCCAGCCCTGCGCGGATTCCGAGCAGCGAGCCGAGCAGCCCGACGCCGGTCAGCAGCACCGACATGCCGAAGAGCAGATTGAACAACGAGGCCACGAGTCTCAGCATCGCGTCGACTCCTTCATGCGAAACGGTTTGACGTAGGGGCTGGCGTCGCGCGACGTGCCCGGGTGCTTGTGCGGTATGCGCTGCCGCCCGCGAACGCGGTGGCATGGGGGACCGGACGCGTACTCTATCAGCACGGCGACGGCCTTTGAAAGGGGACCTGCCCGACGGGCGAATCAGCCCGACGATATCGAGCGCGCGGCGTCTTCGAAGGCCTCGAAAGGCTGGACGCCGCTCAACACGCGATCGCCGAAGATATAGGTGGGTACGCTCGATATCGCGTGGCGTGCGGCGATCTGGCGATAGTGCGCGAGACGGGTCTCCAGCGACGGATCCGACCAGGCCTGGTCGGGCAGGGAATCGGGCAGGCCGCAGGCCGCGACGATGTCCCGCAGCACCGACTCGTCGCCGATATTGCGGGCGCGCGCGAAATGGCTCTCGAACAGGCGCCGGTGGAGCCGGTAGAAGGGTTCGCGGCCGAGCGACTTGGCCGCCTCGGCGAGCAGCAGCGCGCGATGCGAATTGGCCAGACGGCGATCCCGGGCGAGCGCGAGACCTTCCTCGGCGGCGAGTTCGGCCAGGCTGCGGTTCATGACCTCGAACTCGGCCTCGCTGTAGGGCAGCGTGTCCAGGCCCTGCCCTTCGGGCGGCGTTTCCGGACGCAGCTCGATGAACATCCAGTTGACGCGCAGATCGAAGCGCTCGCCGAGCCGCAGCAGGCGCGCGCTGCCGATATGGCAGAAGGGGCAGACGTAATCCAGAAAGACACCGACCTGTATCAGCGGACGGCCGCCGTCGGCCGGTGTTTCCGTTTCCGACACGCGCCGTTTGCCGGATCAGGGATTGATGCAGCGGTACATGGCAAAGGTCTGGCGGCCGTCGACCGGCTGACCCTCGGGCACGATGGTGTCGCCGCCGGCATTCTGTACGGCATTGCGGGCCAGGGCCTGCAGGTCGTGCTCCACGTCACGGCGCGGGCGCGGCACGCCGAGCACGGTGGCGGCCACCTGGACCGTGGTGGTGCCCATGGGTTTGCAGCTGGCAACCTGATTCGGCTTGAGCACGCGGGCTTCCTCGCCCTGCGGGGTGAGCTTGACCCAGGTGCAGCCGGCGGTCAGCGTGGCGATCAGGGCGGAAAGCAGCAGCAGGCGGATTTTCATGTGGGATCCTTGGCGGGTAGGGGCTTCGGTGGATCAGGATTCTAGAGCGGTGCGCGCCTGCACGGAAGCGCCTAACGTCCGAACAGTCGCCACCAGCGTCGCCGGGGCGGGGGCGCGGCCTGTGCCGGGGGCGGTCGGCGCAGGGCTGCGATCAGGGCGTCGGTCGCGCCGAACAGAGTGGCGGGGTCGCCCGTGGCCTGCAAGGTGTCCATGCGTTGCGCGGCCCACAGCCCGGCATAGGGTGCATCCGCATCGCGCGCCGGCTGGGTCGGCGCGAGCACCAGGAAGTGGGCCTCTGGCGTGAAGGCGTTGAATTCCAGCACCAGGAAGGTGGCGAACAGCACGAGCGCATACGGGCGCTCGTGTTCGCGGCCGTCGATCTGCGCCAGCAAGGGAGCGTTCTCCTCGAAGAACACGCGGGCGCAGGCGCCGATGAGATCCTGCTCGTCGCGCGGGTGGCGCACGCGGTAATCGCTGACATAGTCGGCGACGCGGAAATCGGCGAGCGGCGTGCCGGCGTCCTCGCACAGCGTGGCCAGCGCCGCGCGGCTGCCGATGGCGTATTCCAGCGTGGGATAGGGCAGTCTTTCGATCATGAGGGTGTTCAGTCGCTGTTCAGTCGGCCGCGCATAGCCTAGCCATGTCATCCTCAAATGGACAGGAGTAAGCGCGATGAAACCTTCACTGAAAAGGGCGATTGCCGCGATTCTGGGTGCCGGCATGGCGCTGCCGCTGGCGGCGCATGCTGATGGGCGCTGGGGCTATCAGCGCTGGGATCACGATAGCGTCCGGCTGGCGCGCGTGGTCAAGGTTCGCCCGATCGTGCGCGTGATGCGGGTGCCTGGCCCGACGGTGCGGCACTGTACCACGGAACAGGTGGCCTACAGCCGCGACCGTCACGCCGATCCGGTGGGCGCCACGCTGGTCGGCGGAGTGATCGGCGGGGTCATCGGCAACCGCCTCGGCGACGACGGCGGCAATCCGGTCGCGACGGTGGCGGGGGCGATCATCGGTGGCGCCATCGGCCATAGTCTGGCCGATGGGCGGACGACGGTGGTACGACCGATGACGGTCTGCCATCCGCAGCCTAGCCTGCGTACGGTCGAGCGGATCCGCGGCTATCGGGTGACCTACCGTTACCATGGGCGCCTCTACGTCACGCGTATGCACCAGCACCCGGGGCGCTTCCTGCGCGTACATCGGGACGCATCTCCGTTAGACTGAGCGCAAGTCCCGAGGGAGTCCGTGTGCATGCGTCGTCTGCTTTGCTGTGCCCTAATCGCCTTTTCCGGCGCCGCGTGCGCCGCCCCGGACGGCACGCCCTATCGCCTGCCGCCCGGGGTGGCGCCGTTGTTGGCGGAACGTTTCATCTCGCCGGCCGACGCCGCCCATGCCGCGCGGGCGGCGGTGGGCGGCCGTGTGCTGGCGGTGCACAGAGTGGGCGAGGGCCCTGGCGCGCGTTATCGCGTGCGTCTGCTGGTCGGCGGCCAGATCCGGGTCGTGGTGGTCGATGCCCGCGACGGCCGCGTGTTGCGCTGAGGTTGCCGACATGCGTGTGCTGCTGGTCGAAGACGATCCGGACCTGAGGGACCAGATTGCTGCGCGTCTGGCCGAGCAGGGGGTGGTGGTGGATGTGGCCGTCGACGGTCGCGAAGGGCTTTATCTCGCCACTGAATATCCCATCGATCTCGCGTTGATCGACCTGGGACTGCCCGAGCTCGACGGGTTGTCGCTGATCCGCGGGCTGCGCGCCGCAGGACGCGAGGTGCCGGTGCTGGTGCTGACCGCGCGCGGGCGCTGGCAGGACAAGGTCGAGGGGCTGGAGGCCGGGGCCGACGACTATCTGGTGAAGCCCTTCCATCCCGAGGAACTGCTCGCCCGCGTGCGCGCGCTGCTACGCCGGTCGAGCGGCTGGGCGCAATCCGTACTGGCCTGCGGACCGGTGATGCTAGACCCGCAGACCCAGCGCGTGACCCTGAACGGCGCCGCCGTCGAGTTGACCGCCTATGAATACCGCCTGCTCGAATATCTGATGCTGCATGCCGGCGAGGTCGTGTCCAAGAGCGTGCTCACCGAACATCTCTACGCCGAGGACGACGAGCGCGACAGCAATGTGATCGAAGTGTTCATCCGTCGTCTGCGTCGCAAGCTCGATCCCGACGAGCGTCTGCAGCCGATCGAAACCCTGCGCGGGCGGGGCTATCGCTTCACCCTGCCTCGCCGCGCCCCGGATGCGTTCGCTTAGGACGCGGCTGGTACTGGCGGCCGGCGTCGTGCTCGCCGCCTTCGTGGTGCTGACCGGCGTCGCGCTGGACCGCGCCTTTTCCGCTGCCGCCCTGCATGCGCAGGAGGCCAAGCTGCGAGGCATGACCTATGCGTTGCTGGGCGCAGCCGACATCGATGCGCACTCGGTCCAGGTGTCGCTGCCGCAACTCGGCGATCCACGGCTGCAGCAGCCGGGCTCGGGCTTCTACGCGCTGATTGCCGACACGGCGGGCCGGGTGGTGTGGGCCTCGCCCTCGTTGCTCGTCCCTCCCGCCAGCGTGCCGTCGTCTCCGCCGGGCGCGTGGCGTTTCGACCGTCGGCGCGCGCCCGGTCATGATCGTTTCCAGCTTGCCTTCGGCGTGCGCTGGACGCCCGATAGCGGCGGGCACCGCTATACCTTCGTGGTCGGCGAGCGGGCCGCGTCTTATCTTGCCCAGTTGAGCGAGTTTCGTCGCACGCTGGCATTCTGGCTCAGCGCCGCGGCCGTGTTGCTGCTGTTGGCACTGGTCGCCCTGCTGCACTGGGGGCTGCGCCCCCTGCGCGAGCTGTCCGGGGAATTGGGCAGGGTGGAACGCGGCGAGTCCCCGCAGCTCGGCGGCGCCTACCCGGCCGAACTGGCGCCGCTGGTGACGGGCCTCAATACCCTGCTGACCCACGAACGGGCCCGCCAGACGCGTTATCGGCATGCCTTGGACGATCTCGCCCACAGTCTGAAAACGCCGCTGGCCGTGCTGCGCGGTCTGACGGCCCGCGATGGCCTGAGCGGCGAAGCGGAGCGTCGGGTGGCCGAACAGGTCGGGCGCATGGATCAGATCGTCGCCTATCAGCTTAACCGGGCCACCGCGGGGCCGGCGCTGGGATTGATGGCGCCGGTGGCGCTCGCGCCGTCCGTGCAGCGGGTGATATCCGCGTTGCAGCGGGCCTACCGTGACCGGAATCTGGAAATCGCCATCGATCTGGCGTCGGACATGACCGGACGTATCGACGAAAACGATCTGCTCGAACTGGCCGGTAATTTGCTCGACAACGCCTGCAAATGGGCGCGTACGCAGGTGTCGGTCCGGCTCGCCCGCGAGGCCGGGACATTGGTGCTGAGCGTGGACGACGACGGACCGGGTTTCGCGCCCGGCGAGGCAGGACGGCTGCTCGAAAGGGGCGCGCGCGCGGATACCCGGGTGGAAGGGCAAGGTATCGGCCTCGCGGTGGTGGTGGAGCTCGTGCGGGGCTATGGCGGTACGGTCGAGATCGGGCGTTCGCCCCTGGGCGGTGCTTCGGTACGGGCCATGCTGCCGCATGCGTGAACTCGGGCGGATCGCGCTTGACAGCCACAGGGTGGTGGCTGTTAGTGTGGCGCGCTACGTGGTCGGCGCGGAGCGCCCCACCCCGTATCGCATCCACACACCTCCGCAGGGAGATCCAGGTATGAAATTCAGTCGCAAACAGCGCACCTTTGCCGGTCTGGCCGGCGCCCTCACCGTAGCGGCTGCGCTGTGTTTCGGCGCGACCGCTCAGGCGGCCGACACGACCACCGCCAAGCCGGGCGCCGAGGCCAACGACAAGGTGATGCAGATGGAGCAGCGCTTCATGCAGCTGCGCGCCGAGCTTGCCCAGACGCAGCAGGAAGCGGTCAAGAAGTCGCCCGAGCTGGCCAAGCAGGAGAAGCATTTCCGAGAACTGCTGGTGGCCACCATGAAGCGCCAGGGCACCGATCCCCAGCCGAAGATCGACGAGCTCAACAAGCTGGGCCGGCAGATTCAGGACAAGAACACCGACAACACCACGCGTCAGACGTTGATCACCAAGGCGCGCGCCATCCAGGCGGGCCTGATCCAGGCCGAAAACAAGGCCGTGAGTGATCCCAAGGTGGCGGCGGCGCGCAAGAAGCTGAGCGAGGAGACCGTTGCCGCTATGAGCAAAGTCAATCCGAAGACCAAGGCGATGATTGCCGAACTCAACGCTATCGGCAAACGTCTGGCTGAGATGCACGGCGGTCAAGGCGGCTGATCCCGGCGGAGTCGTTCCTCCCATGCAGGGGAGGGATACCCCCCCCGAAGACGCGATCTGGCCGCTCTGGCCATCGGCAGAGCCCCGCCCGTTGGCGGGGCTTTACCTTGCGCACGACCTGCAGGCCGCGGCGCGGCACGCACCTCTCGTATACGCCAATTTCGTTGCCAGCCTCGACGGACGCATCGCCATCGGCGAGGGCGGCGTGCCGTCGGGTATCGCCAATCCCAGGGATTGGTGGCTGTTCCAGGAGCTGGCCGTGCAGGCCGACGCCATTCTGGTCGGCGGCCGCCACCTGCGGGACCGGATAAACGGGCTCGCCCAGGACTTGTTCGCGGCCTTTCATGCGCCACGCTATGCCGAGCTGCGGGACTGGCGGGCCGAGCGCGGGTTGCCGGCCTGGCCGTGCATCGTGGTGGCAAGCCGCCGTCTCGACCTCATTCCCCCCGCCGACATCCCAACCGAACGACTGTTGATATTGACCGGTGCCGCGGCCGCACGCTCGCCGGCGGCCGAGCGTCTGCGGCAGGCCGGTGCGGAGGTGGTCGAGGCCGGTCGAGATGAGGTCGAGGCCGGAACGGCGGTCGCGCTGCTCGCCGCGCGCGGCCTGCGCGCGATTTATGCGGTCGGCGGTGCCCGGGTGCTGCATCTGCTCGCTGCGCGCGGGGTGTTGTCGCGGCTCTACCTGACCCAGGTCCACCGCCTGTTGGGCGGTGGACCACCGACCACTTTGATCGAGGGGGCAGCGTTCAGACCCCCGCTAGACCTGAGGTTGCATCGTCTGTATTACGATCCGGCCGCGCCTGGCATGGGGGGGCAGCTGTTCGGCTGCTACCAGGCGGCAGAGCCGGGTGATTCGACCCCATTGACGCAGGAGACCCCATAATGAAGCTCGTGAGTGACAGTCTGGTCGATCAGGCGCCGATCGCGCCCGAATTCGCCTTCGGTATCCCCGACGACCGGGACGGCATGGCCTTGGGTACCAACCGCAATCCGCATATCGCCTGGGAGGGGGTGCCGGTGGGTACCCGCAGCCTGGTGCTGCTGTGCTACGACCCCGATGTGCCGAGCCGCGCCGACGACGTCAATCAGCCCGGGCGCACGGTGCCGGCATCGCTGCCACGCGTCGATTTTTTCCATTGGGTGATGGTCGATATCGACCCGCATCTGCCCGGTATCGCGGCGGCGAGCTGCAGCGCCGCCGTCACGCCGGGTGGCAAGCGCACCCCCAACGGTCCCGAAGGTTCGCGCCAGGGGATCAACGACTACACGGGGTTTCTGGAAGGAGATGCGCAGCTGGGCGGTCGTTACTTCGGCTACGACGGTCCCTGTCCGCCCTGGAACGACGAGATCGTTCACCATTATTACTTCGTGCTGTACGCCACGGACCTGGCGCGCTGCCCGGTGGAGGGCGAATTCACCGGCGCGCAGGTACGCGCCGCGATCGAGGGCCATGTACTCGCCGAGGATCGTATCGTAGGGCTTTACACGCTCAATCCCGCCGTGTCGCTCGACTGAGGCGGCGTCGTCCCGCCGGCCCCGATCAGGGGTCGGCGGCAGGCTGCGCGTCGGCCGCCGCCGCTTGCGGATCCGATATCCGCTGCCCCCAGTAGGCCGACACGCTGGCCGCTACCGGCAGCGCCAGCAGCATGCCGAGAATGCCGTAGAGCGCCCCGCCGGCGAAGATCGACAGCAGGACCACCGCGGGGTGGACCTGCACGAAACGCCCCACCAGCACCGGCGTCAGAATGGTATTGCCGACGAACTCGGTCAGTCCGATGGTGCCGAGGATCATCAGCGGATGGGTCAGGTCGTGGAACTGCAGCATAGCCAGCAGCAAGGCAGGCAGGCCACCGAGCACGAAGGACGCGAAGGGCACCACGCTGACCAGGCCCGCCAGCACGCCGAGCACCAGACCCAGATTGATGCCCGTCAGTCCGAAGCCGAGCGAATAGCCGACGCCGATGGCCAGCATCACCAACAACTGGCCGTGAATGAAACGGCGCAGCACGCGGTCGCTGCTCTGCAGAAACGCCTTCAGGCTGGCGCGCGCCGGGGCGCTCAAAAAAGACTCGATGCCGGCGCTCAGGTGATGCCAGTCACGCAGCAGGTAGAAGCTGACGATGGGTACCAGCGCCACCAGTACTGCGAGCCGGATCATGCCGGTGGCGGTGTTGAGCAGGGCCGATGGCGCTTCGAGCAGGTGAGTGCCGAGATGGCGCACCTGTTGTTCGAGATGGTTGGCGACGGCGCCGGGCGCGATCGGCAGATGCAGGCGCGTGGCCAGTGCGTCGAGCGTGAGGCTGAGGTGGTGGGCATAGGCGGGCAGCGTGGCGAGAAAACGCGTGATCTGTCCCTGCAGCGCGGGAATCAGCCCCAGCAGCAGGATGGCGATGCCTATGAAAACCATCAGGAAGGCCAGCACGATGGCGAGCAGCCGCGGCATGCGTGCCTGCAGTCGGTCGACCCAGGGTACCAGCAGATAGGCCAGCACCCAGGCGAGCACAAAGGGTACGAGAACCCCTTCGATCAGGTAGAAAGTCAGCCCCAGGATGAAGAGGCTGCCGAGCAGGGCGAAGGTGCGCAGGCTGGTCATGCGGCGATCTTACGCCTGTGCCGCCGGGCTTGTCCCGGCACTTGTCAGATGTCGCGGCAATCCCCAGAATGAAGTTCATCATCAATGCCTAATACAACAAAGCAGGAGCACGAACATGCCGCGTGAAGAAGCACTCGCCTATCCCCGCAAGGTGACCTACAACTTTTCGCAGTGGGGCGCGGACCAGCCGGTGTCGCTGTTCGTCGACGGCGTGCGCCATTTCGGCGTGCTCAAGGCGGGCCGCGGCGAGCCGCCGTATCAGGTGGTGCTCAGCGAGGTCTTCGAGCACGGCGCCAGCCGCCGCATCGCGCCGCGCACGCTGGAACTGCACGACCTCGGCGATTTGCACTTCCTGCACCAGCACGGCCACTGAGGCGTGACATGACCCCGGCGCCGCCGGGGTCATGGACTTGTCACAGGCGGTCACTAGACTCGCAGACTTGTGTCGCGTTGCCGCGACGACAGCCGACTGCGAACAGGTGCCGCCGTGACCCGTACCCGCCTAGCCGACCGCATCAACCAGGGTGTGTTCAACGCCTTGTATTCGCGCGCTTTGGTCTACAACACCTGCTGGGAGGATCCAGCGGTCGACCGGCGCGCCCTGCACATCGGCCCCGACGACCGCCTGCTGGCGATCACCAGCGCGGGCTGCAACGTGCTCGATTACGCGCTCTGCGGGCCGGCGCGCATCCATGCCGTGGATGCCAATCCGCGCCAGACCGCGCTGCTCGAACTCAAGCTCGCCGGTATCCGCCGCCTGGCGCATGCCGATTTCTTCGCCCTGTTCGGCGACGGCCGCCACGCCGAGGCACGCGCGCTCTACCACGACGCCCTGCGGGCCGACCTGTCGCCTTTCGCTCAGGGCTACTGGGACCGCCACATCGCCGCCTTCCTGCCCGGCCGGCGCGGCGGCAGTTTCTACTATTTCGGGCTTTCCGGCTGGGTGGCACGAGGCTTTCGCGCCTACATGAAGGTTCGTCCCGGCCTGCGCGATGCGGTCGAACGGGTATTGTCGGCCAGCGATCTCGACGAGCAGCGCGAGCATTATGATCGCGACGTCGCCCCACGGCTTTGGGGGCGCGGCATGAACTGGGCGCTGTCGCGACCCTTCACGATGAGCCTGCTGGGCGTGCCGCATCCGCAGCGCGAGGAGGTCGTGCGCAGCCACGACAACGGCATTGCAGGCTTCATCCGCGAGGCGGTGGAATACGTCTTCTGCAGCCTGCCGGTCGCCGACAACTATTTCTGGTCGCTGTATCTGCGCGGACGCTATACCCCGCAGTGCTGCCCGGAATACCTCAAGCCCGAGGGGTTCGCCGCGCTCAAGGACGGACTGGCCGACCGCATCCAACCGCACACCACCACCGTGACCGGTTTTCTGCGCGAGACCGACGAGCGCCTCTCGCGCTTCGTGCTACTCGATCACATGGACTGGATGAGCGTGTACCACCCCCAGGCCCTGGTGGAGGAATGGCAGGCCATCATGGCGCGCGCCACGCCCGATGCCCGCCTGATCTTCCGCAGTGCCCACGCACAGCCGGGCTACCTGCAGACGCTGCATATTCCGGGCATCGGCGGGCTGCACGAGCGTTTCCGCTTCGAGCGCGAACTGGCCGCGGAACTGCAGGCGCATGATCGCGTGCATACCTATGCCGGCTTCCACATCGCCCAGCACGCGGCCTGATCGATGAACCTGCGCGACGATGCCCGCGTGCTGTGGACGCTGCTGCGTGGCCAGCCGGGCGGCGCGACCCATGCCGAACGTCTTGATCGTTTCTACGGGCCCCAGGCAAGCCGCTACGACGGATTTCGCGAACGTCTGCTGCATGGCCGGGACGACCTGCTATCGGCAGTGGCGGCGCAGCTGCCGGCCGCGGGCGGACGGCTGATCGAGCTGGGGGCCGGGACCGGCCGCAATCTGGGCTATTTGAGCGGCCGTGTCGATTCGCTCGAAGTCGCGGAACTGGTGGACGTGTGCGCGCCGCTGCTTGCCCAGGCTCGTCGGCGCTGGGCCGGGCACGACCAGGTGCGGGTGCGCGAAGCCGATGCCACGCGCTATCGGCCGGAGCGTCCGATGGATGCGGCCTATTTCGCCTATGCCCTGACCATGATACCGGACTGGTTCGAGGCGGTGGACAACGCCCTGCGCCTGCTCAAGCCGGGCGGGGTGCTCGGCGTGGTGGATTTCTATGTCTCGCGGCCGCATCCTGCGCCGGGGCTGGTGCGTCACGGTGCGCTGGCACGACATTTCTGGCCGGCCTGGTTCGGCCATGACGGCGTGCGGCCGAGCCCCGACCATCTGCCCTATCTGATGGGCCGTTTGGACGTGCTCCGGATCGAAGAGCGACGTGCACCCGTGCCGTACCTCCCGGGCCTGCGCGTGCCCTATTACCTGTTCGTCGGGCGCAAGCCCGGCTGATCGGCGGGCGCGTCGTCGCCGAGCCAGCGGTACATCACGTAGGCATCCACCAGCCCCAGCGTTCGGTGCCGGAAGGCGCGCGGCAGCGTGCCGACGATCGCGAAGCCGAGCTTCTGCCAGAGCCTCACCGCGACCGTGTTGGTCGACACCACCAGGTTGTACTGCATGGCGAGGAAGCCCAGCCGTTTCGCCGTTTCAAGCGAGTGCGCGTGCAGCGCGGTGGCCACGCCCCGGCCGCGCGCCTGCGAGGCAACCAGGTAGCCGCAATTGCATACGTGTCCACCGGGGCCGCCCTGGTTGGCCTTGATGTAATAGCCGCCGAGCACGCGTTCGCCCGCCACGGCGACATGGGTTTCGAGCGGCAGTTCGCACCACTGGCGCAGGCCCTCGGCGCGCGTGATGTCAGGGGCGTAGGGGTAGCTTTCGCCGGCCTGCGCGACATCCAGGATCATTTCCCAGAGCGCGGATTCGTCGCCCGCCTGCAGCGGCCGGATCCGCCAAGCCGTCATCGCCGTGCTCAGTTGGCCGGACGGCTATCGAGCGGGCACGCGCCGCGCATGTGTTCGATACAGATGGGTTTCGCGCCATCTCCCGCCTCGGCGCCGTAGTGCAGCGGCGGAAGTTGGCTGCACCCCTGCAGGAGCAGCAGCAAGGCGGATGCGAACAGGATGGCGAAGGCGCGCTGGGTCATTGAGGATTCCGTCGTGTGCGGCCGCATGCGGCCCGGGCTGGGCATGATAGCGCATGCGTGTCCGGCATCGCCGCATGCGGATGATATGCTGACCGCTGCCGAACCCAGATCTGGGTGCCGGCCATCGATCCCATCGGTCCAGCAAGCGAAGGAGACGGCATGCGCAATGGCTTCGATCCCACGATCACGCCCGAACGTCTGGGCACCGCATCCCTGAAATGGGACGGACGCAAGGCACGGTTCGGCGCCGATGTCCTGCCCCTGTGGGTGGCGGACATGGATTTTCCCGCACCGGCCTGCGTGTCGCAGGCGATTCAGGCGCGCGCCGCGCATCCGGTTTACGGTTATCCGTTTTTCAATGCCGAACTCAAGCGGGCCGTGTGCGGCTGGTACGCGCGCTGGCACGGCTGGCACGTGGATGAAAACCACGTCAGCATCCTGCGCGGCGTGGTACCGGCGCTTTACGCGGCGGTCCGCGCGCTGACGGCGCCCGATGAGGGCGTGGTCGTCATGACGCCGGTCTATCCGCACCTGATCGGCGCAGTGGAGGCGCATGGCCGGCGGCTGCTGGCCAGCCCGCTGCTGGAAACGCCGGAAGGCTACCGGATCGACTGGCCGCAGCTCGAAAGCCTGATGCCGCAGGCACGCATGCTGCTGCTGTGTTCGCCGCACAATCCGGTCGGGCGAGTGTGGACCCAGGAGGAGCTGAGCCGCCTGTTCGCGCTCGCACGACGCCATGGCGTGATCGTGGTCAGCGACGAGGTGCACGGCGATCTGTCCTATCATGCGTCCGCCCGGCACCGGCCCTTCGGCAGCCTGCCAGGCGCCGAGGCCGGCGTGATCACGCTGCTGTCCGCGGGCAAGAGCTTCAACATCGCCGGTCTGGAACTGGCCGTTGCGGTCACGGCCGATATCGCCCTGCGCGAACGTTTCGAGCAGGCGCTGCGCATCGGCGGTCTTGCGGAAGCGAATCTGTTCGCGCTGGTGGCCGCGGAAGCGGCCTGGCGCGAGGGCGACGCCTGGCTGCGCGAACTGGTGTCCTATCTGGCCGAGACCGCCGATTGGCTGGGGCAGCGGCTGGCCGAGGTCGTCCCCTCCGTGGGTTACCGCCCGCCGGAATTCGGCTATCTGGCCTGGCTGGATTGTCGCCGACTCGGGTTGGACGATGCCGTGCTGCAGCGGCGCATGGTGCAGGTCGCACGGCTGGGGCTGAACCCGGGCACCGACTTCGGTCCGGGCGGCGAGGGCTACATGCGCCTGAATTTCGCCACGTCGCGGGCGGTGCTGGAGGAGGCGCTTTTGCGTCTGCAGCGCGTCTTCGGCGGCTGATTCAGCCCGTATCGGTATCCGCATCCGCCGGCGGCGCGAAGCGGCCGCCCTGGCGTTCGAACCAGTCGATGAAATCGGTGCGCGGCATCGGGCGGGCGATGAAATAGCCTTGTACGGCGTCGCAGCCGAGGTCGGCGAGCTGGCGGTAAAGGGTCGCGGTTTCGACGCCTTCGGCGATGACCTTGAGGCCGAGCACGTGGGCGAATTCGGCCGCGGCGCCGGTGAGGGCGGCGCTGCGGGCGTCGCGGTCGACATGCTGGATCAGTACGCGGTCTATCTTGATGGTGTCCACCGGCAGGCGTTGCAGATAGCCGAGCGAGGAATAGCCGGCACCGAAGTCGTCGACATGAATCGGGGCGCCCAGTTCGACCAGCTCGCGCAGAATCTGCAGGCTGCGCTCGGGGTCCTCCATCATGGCCGTTTCGGTCAGTTCCAGCTGCAGCCAGCCGTTGCCGGGCGGCTCGGACAGCACTTGCGCCACCATGCGCACGATTTCGCGGCTGCGCAGCAGACCGGACGAAAGATTGACGGCAATGGGGACGTCAATACCCCGTTGCAGCATGAAGCGGCGATCGCGCAGGGCCTGCTGCAGCGTCCATTCGGTGAGCGGCTGAATCAGCCGCGTCTGTTCGGTCAGCGGGATGAATTCGTCGGGCCGGACATTGCCCCATTCCGGGTGCTGCCAGCGCATGAGCGCTTCCACGCCGCTGACCCGGCCGCTGGCGAGATCGATCTTGGGCTGGTAGTGCAGGGAAAGCTGGTCGTCGTCCAGGGCGGTGCGCAGGTGGGTGAGTATCTGCAGATGTCGGGTGGCCTCGCGTTCGGGCGAACCCTCGTGGACGGCATAACGCGTGCCCAGGCCGCGCGCGCGTTCCATGGCGGCGCGCGCGCGCGTGAGCAGCTGCCCGACCTGTTCGCCGTGGGCCGGGTAAACCGACAGGCCGATGCAAGTCTCGGCCTTGAGCTCGATCTGGGCCGTGGTGACGGGCGGATCCAGCGCGCGGCTGAGGTGCTCGACGATATCGTCCAGCGCATGTTGCTGAGCCACCTCGATCAGCAGGGCGAATTCGGCGCCGCCCCAGCGCCCCACCGCCAGCGGTTCGGGCTCGAGCGATTGCAGCCGCATGCCGATCTCCGCGAGGATGTGGTCGCCCTGCTCGTAGCCGAAGGCCACGTTCACGGCGCCGAACTGGCAGACATTGACGATCACCACGGCCAGCAGTTGCTCCTGCTTGTGGCGACGGCGCACCCATTGCGAGAAGCGGCGGTAGAAGGACGAGCGGCTGAGCGTGCCGGTCACCGGGTCGTAGCGCGAAGCCTCGCGTATGGCCCGTCTGGCCTCGCGATGCCGTTGCTTGAGGCGTAGGCCGGTGATGCCGAAACCGATGTCGGCGGCGAGTTCGCTCAGGGTGCCGACTTCCCGCGGTTGAAAGGCATGCGGCTCGCGGTTGTGGATGATCAACACGCCGGCCACGCCTTCCTGGAGAATCAGGGGCAGGGCGACCGAAAGGCGCACGCCGGCTTCGCCCAGCAGGGCGCGCCAGGCCGCGAAGGCCGGATCGTCCTCGTCAGGGCGGAACACGCGCGGCCGGCCGCTGCGGATCGTCTGCCCGACCGGGCCGCGGCCGTGGAGCGTGTCGTCCCAGCGTAGCGCGATCCGCGTCGGCAGCTGGTCGATTTCGGTGCCGGGCTGCGTGTGGCCGGCCACCAGCTCGATGGCGCCGTCGGAGCGGGCCAGGCCGATCCAGGCGGCGATATAGCCGCCCTCGGCTACGGCAATCTCGCACATCCGTTGCAGAAAACTCGTTTCGTCCACGGCCTTGATCAGGGAGCGGTTGGCCTCGCCGAGGGTCTTCAGGGCCCGCTGCGCATGCTTGATTTCCGTATCGCGTGCGGCGAGTTCCTGGTCCATCTGTCGGAATGCGCGGCCGAGCGTGCCGAATTCGTTGCGGTTGTCGGGCCAGTCGAAATCGCCGTGTTGCCCCCGGCCGATCAGGGTGGCGGCCTGGGTAAGGCGTTGCAAGGGCTTGAGGACCATGCGCCGCGCGCCGAACCAGGCGAGCAGCAGCACCAGCAGGCTTGAGGCGAGCACGATGGCAAGCGTGAGCTGGAACTGCCGGTCGATCGGCCCGTCGATCTGTTGCGCCGGGATGGCGACGATGGTGTAGATCGGGGATTGCCCCTGGCCGATGGACAGGGGGTTGTGTATGTAGATCCATCGTTCGCCGCGCGCGATCCGGTATTCGGTGGCATTGTCCACCGAATCGGCCTTGGGGGCGCTGAAGACCGCATGCAGCGGGAAACGCGTGCCGATGGCGCTCGCGGCCTGCGGGTAGCGGGTGAGTATGTGCCCGCTTTGGTCGATCATGGCCACGTAGGCGCCGGCCGGCAGGGCGGGATTGCGCACGGCCTGCGCGAACCAGTCGAGGCTGACGGCCAGGTAGAGTACGCCCGTGGATAGCTTGCGCAGGTTGCGGATCGGCAACCCGATGTTAAGGCTGGGCTGGCCGGTCAGGCGCCCTACCTGGTATTCGCCCACGCCCGGGCCGTCGCCGGCCATGGCTTGCCTGAAGTAGCTGCGGTCGCTGAGGTCGGTGTCGGGCTTGAAGGGCAGCGCGCTGCAGACGATACGCCCGTTGGGCGCAATCAGTCCGGCATTGAGATAGCTCGGGTGCTGATTGATGAACTGCCGCATCAACCGATTGCACGCCTCGGGCTCGCCGGTGGGCACCAGGCGATAGAGATCGGCGAGATGGTGGAGTTCGTCGAGGGCGGTGCGCAGCGCCTGGCTCTGACCCCAGCCGACCATCTCGGCCAGGTGCTCGCCTTCGCGGATCGCGGTGTCGCGGTTCGACTCCCGATTCAGGTGAGACAGCACGACGAGGGCGGCGAGTCCGGGCAGGACGGCGAGCAGAAGCAGTCCGAGGAGCTGCGTTCTCAGGCTGACGAATCGGTGTCGTGCGACGCTCATCCCTGGCGGACGTCTCGATGATGGGTCATTTAGAATAAGTCTGAGCTATCCCTTAGTTTAATAGACGGGTGGAAAAGCCCTGTCCAATCGCCCCCGGCAAATGACCGGGGGCGATGGCGATCGGGGCGAAGCGCTCAGACGGCGCCGATCGGCGCCACTTCGCGGCCGAAGATCTCGTTCCATATCTGTGCCATGCCGGCGTACATGGCCGACAGACCGCAGAAAATACCCTCATAGCCGGCGAAGGTGGCGATGGCCTTGTTGCCGGTGAATTCGGCCGCGGCGAGCAGCACGAACAGTACGGTCAGGGTGGCGAACACCACCTGCAGGGCGCGGTTGATGCGCAACGTCGGTACGAACAGGATGGCGGTGAACAGCCCCCACATGAGCAGGTAGGCCCCCAGATCCTGGGCGCCGGTGGCCGCCACGCCGACGTTCATCTTGGGCATCACGATCAAGGCGACCAGGGTGAGCCAGAAGAAGCCGTAGGAAGTGAAGGCCACGGTGCCGAAGGTGTTGCGCTTTTTCCATTCCATCAGGCCGGCGATGACCTGGGCGATGCCGCCGTAGAAAATGCCCATGGCGAGAATCATGGTGTCCAGCGCGATGAAGCCCGCGTTGTGCAGATTGAGCAGGACGGTGGTCATGCCGAAGGCCATCAGCCCCAGCGGAGCCGGATTGGCCGTGGTATCGGCGATCTTGATGGTGTCTTGGGTTTGCATGTGATCACTCCTCGCTGAGTGCTGTCTTGTTGTGGTGTGTGTCCGGCGCGGGGCCGTATGGAGGGCGATTCGTTTGAGCCCCCCACTATTCTCCGGGACTGGACGGCGATGTCCAGCTTCGGGTTGTGTTTCAGGCGTTGGACGATCTGCCCTGGAGATCCAGCTGCGGGTCGAAGAGCGCGTAGCCGTTGCGCCCCGCGGCCTTGGCGCGGTACATGGCGCGATCCGCGCGGCTGAGGATGGTCGATGGGGTGGCATCCTCGAAGGGGAAGGTGATGATGCCCAGGCTGGCGCTGATGGTGCAGCGTACGCGCTCGCCGTCGGGCGCGTCGATCGTCAGCGGCTGCTGCAGCGAGGACAGAAGCTTGTCCGCGACCCGCTGGGCGGCGTCGGTGCCCTCGACGTCCATCAGGATCACGAAGAACTCGTCGCCGCCCAGGCGGCAGACGATGTCGCTGTCGCGCGTGGCCTGGCGGATGCGCTGCGCGATGATGCGCAGCGCGGCATCGCCGACCTCGTGGCCGTAGCGGTCGTTGACGGGTTTGAAATGGTCGATATCGACGAACAGCCCGGCATGCGCCTGCATGCCTTCCTCGCCGAGCAGGCGCTCCAGGCTCTGTTCCAGGTGACGGCGGTTCGGCAGCCGGGTCAGTTCGTCCTCCATCGCATGCTGCAGGTGCACCTGGCGTTCCTGGTCGATCAGGCAACGCTGGTGGAACAGGGTGCGTCGCTGGCGTTCGGAGAAATAGGCGGCAAATGCGGCAATGACGTTGGCGGCCAGCAGATCGTAGTTCTGATCCAGCAGCAGGATGTCGGGGAGATGCTGAAAGCGCTGCGAGAGGTTGTAGATGATGAATATCGCCACGCCGGTGGCGAGCGCGCTGGTGAAGCGCAGGCCGAGAAACAGGTAGGCCCAGAAGGTGGTCAGCATCAGGCTAGGAAAGTAGCGGATGGCCTCGCCCGAACCCAGGCTCAGTTGAATGGCGATCAGGCCGCCGGCGCCGATCAGGCTGAGCAGGGCCATCGGCACCTGGTTGTGGCGTTCGAAACGATGCGTGTAGGTGTAGCCGAGACCGACGAGACCGATCAACACGAGGATCAGCCGCAGCGTCCAGACCCGGCTCAGGTCGGCCTGGGAGAGGGTCAGGTCGATCAGGCCGTCCAGGATGAACAGGAAGATCCCGATGCCGATGGCGATGCGCGCCTGACCGCGCAGCCACTGGGTATAGAAATGATGGTAGGCCTGCTCCAGCAGCGAGGATTCGAAGCGCAGGCTGACCGGACGCATGGCCGCGGGTGCGGTGGAGACGTCGGCATGCTGGGGAGCATCGTTACGCGGCATGGCGGTAGGATTCTGGTCAGCCTGAGCGGGCGGTCGGCTCATGGTGTCTTATGGGTTATGGGCGGTTCGTCCGGCAGCGGGCGGCGGCCATGTCGCACTGTTGATTGTGGTGGCTGATCGGCCGCGGAACCAATTCGAAACGCTTATTCTGGTGCGACGTGCCGCACCTCGGTGCGCGCCTGGCAGGATTGCCTCGTCCTGGTGCGCCGGAGGCGCGCCTGCTTCGCGCCGCCGCGGTTTGGTGGGGCTCGCGGGTTGGTCCGAATGCTGCTAGCGCAACTGCCGTTCCGGTATTCAGTGGAGGTGGGCGATGGCACGGCGGCACGCGGGAGAAGGCAAGCGGCGATGGGCGGTCCGGCTGGGCGGATTGGTGCTGTTGTGGGCGGCGGCTATGCCGGCGTGGGCGTCCTGCACGCTCGGTATCGGCGAGCTGTTCGCGCTCAGCGGTTCGATGGGCGATCAGGGCCAGGGGACGGCGCGTGCGGCGCACCTCGGCGCGGATCTGGTGAATGCCGCCGGCGGCGTGCGCGGCTGCCGGGTGAAGGTGGTGACCGCCGACTCGCAGACCGATCCGGCGGTGGCGGTCGACGCCGCCAAGCGCATGATCGACATCGACCGCGTGCGCGCGATCGTCGGCAGCAATTCCAGCGGCACCACCATCGCGGTGCTGCGCAGCGTGTCCGAGCCGGCCGGCGTGATGCTGGTGTCGCCGACCGCGGCCTCCTCGTCCTTCACCGTGCTGGCGCGCAAGGGGCTGACCCACGATGCCTTCATGCGCACCGTCATGTCGGTGGGCGACGAGGGGCCGGTCACGGCCTATGTCGCGCACGATCTCGCTCACTGGCGGCGGGTGAGCGTGATCTACGTGAACAACGCCTTCGGTACCACCTACGCGAAGATCGTCGCTGCCAGCCTGAGGCGCCTTGACATCGACGTCCTGCACGTCGTGCCCTACAACGCCGACCAGCCGAGTTACGACGCCGTGGTCGACAAGGCCCTGTCCGGCGGGCCGCAGGCGCTGGTGCTGCTGGGCCATCCCGAGGGCTCGCAGGTGATCCTGCGCGAGTGGCTGCAGAAGGGCGGTCCGCATCAGGCCATGCTGGCCGACTCGATCGCCACTCAGCATTTCGTCGACGACAGCGGTGGCCAGCTGCTCGGCGGGTGGGCGGTGGACGAGCAGGCCAACATGCACACCCCGAGCTACCGCGAGTTCGTCGACGCCTACCGGCACGCCTACGGTCATGCGCCGAGGATTTCCTACGACAACAACGCTTTCGACGCCATGGTGATCACGCTGCTGTCGCTGGCCGAAGCCGGCGAGCACGCCACGCCCGCGCGGCTGTTCGCGGCGGCGCGCAGCATCACCCGGCCGGGCGGGACCGACGTCTACCCGACGCGTGCCAGCCTGGCGCACGGCCTCAAGGTGGCCGCGGCGGGCGGCAAGGTGCATTATCTCGGCGCCACCGGCGACCTGATGCTCGACCGCTACGGCGACGTCACCACGCCGATGCTGATATCGCGCATCGATGCCGGCCACTTGGTGCCCGCGCGCCAGATGAACGCCTCGCAGGTGCTCGGCGTGGTCAAGCGGATCGACGCGCACGGCGGCAGCTGATGCATCCCGAGCGCCAGCGCCCGTTGTTCGGTTCGAGATCGTTTCGCAGAGGCAGCGCATGACCGACCGCAATCCCATCTACGCGCCGCGTGGCGCGGTGGCCACCTCGCAGCCGCTGGCGACCGAGGCCGGGCTCGAAATGCTGCGTCGGGGCGGTTCCGCCGTCGACGCAGCGATCGCGGCGGCGGCGGCGCTCACGGTGGTCGAACCCACCTCCAACGGCATCGGTTCCGACCTGATGGCGCTAATCTGGGAGGATGGCCGCCTGCAGGGTGTGATCGCGGGCGGCGCCGCCCCGGCGCGGCTGGATCCCGCGCGGCTGCTCGCGCCCGGCCGCAGCGACCGCGGCTGGGCATCGGTCACCGCGCCGGCGGCTCCGGCCGGCTGGCGCGCGCTGTCGGAGCGTTACGGCCGTCTGCCGCTGGACGAACTGCTGCGTCCGGCGGCGGATTACGCCGAACACGGTTTCCCGCTGTCGCCCGTGGTGTCGCATCTGTGGCGCATGACGGCCCGCGCGCTCGCCGCCGAGGGCACGCGCGCGGAAATGCGCGCGTTTGCCGACAGCTTCCTGCCGGCCGGTTTCGAACCGCAGGCCGGCGTCTGGTATCGCAACCTCGATCAGGCGCGCACCCTCAGGCGATTGGCGGACAGCCGCATGGAGGCGCTCTACGGCGGCGACATCGGCGAGGCCATTGCCCGCCATGCGTCCGAAACCGGCGGCGATCTCGCCCTGGAGGATCTGGCGGCGGTCGAGGTCGAATGGGTGGCGCCGCTGGGCGTTCCGGTCTTCGGTCACCAGCTATGGGGACTGCCGCCGCCGACCCAGGGCGTGGTCACGCTGATGGCGGCGGCCATCGTCGACCGCCTCGGCGACGATCCCGACCCAGTGCGTCTGCAGCATGACGGCATCGAGGCGATCAAGCAGGCCTACCGCGCGGCACTGGCCTTCATCGCCGACGGCCCCGAAGCGCGCGCGGCGGCGCTGGCCTGCCTCGATCCGGTGCAGATCGCGGAGCTGGCCGGGCGGATCGGCCCCGAGGCGTCCGAAGTCGAGCTGGGGCGCTCGATCGGCGCCGGCACGGTGTATCTCTCGGCCGCCGACGCCAACGGCCAGATGATCAGCCTGATCCAGTCGAACTACATGGGTTTCGGCGCCTTCGTGTGTCCGCCGGGTACCGGCATCGCCCTCAACAACCGCGCGGCCTGCTTCGACCCGCGCCCGGGGCATCCGAATGCGCCGCGCGCCGGCGCGCGGCCCTACAACACCATCATTCCGGGTTTTCTCACTCGCGAAGGCGCGCCGCTTGGCCCCTTCGGCGTGATGGGCGGTTTCATGCAGCCGCAGGGGCAGTTGCAGTTCCTGCTCAATCTCGCCGTGCGCGGTATGGATCCGCAGCGCGCGCTGGACACGCCGCGCTGGCGCTGGCTCAAGGGGCTGGAGGTGGCCGTGGAGCCGCGCTGGACGCAGGCGGCGATGGCCGCGCTGGCCGCGCGCGGCCATCGCCTTGCGGTGCAGGCCGAGCTCAGCGGTTTCGGGCGCGGACAGGCGGTGCTGCGCAACCCCGGCGGAGGTTACGTGGCCGGCAGTGACAGCCGCGCCGACGGCCTCGCCCAGGGTTGTTGAACGCCCCGCCTCACAGGCCGAGGGCAGCGAGATCCAGACGCCCGTCGCGCAGCGGCGGGCACCAGAAATAGGCGCCGGTCAACGGCCGCGAAAAAGCGAACAGCGCGTCGGCCACGCCGTCTTCCAGACCCGCCATGCGTCGCATGGCGGCGTCGAAGGCATAGAACGAGCGGCCGAAGGCGACGAACATCAAGCCTCCGGCATCGCCCTCGGTCCAGGGCATCGATCGGCGGAACATGAAGGCTGGAGGCTCGAAGTCCTCCTGCGCGGTGCGTTTGACGTGAGCACTCGACGGGGCGTCGTCCAGCTCCTCGTTGTCGCTGCGGCGGCGCCCGATCATGTCGTCTTGCGCCGACGGCGCCAGCGACTCGAAATGCTCGAAATCGTGCAGCCACTGCTGCACGGCGACGAAGCTGGAGCCGGCCAGCGGATCGCCGGTCCCGCCGACGATTGCGGCCTCGCGGGCCTCGTCGCCCTCGGGGTTTTCGGTGCCGTCCTCGTAGCCGGTCAGGTCGAGGCCGCTGCCGTAGCGGAACAACCCCACCGCCTGGGTCAGCGTGAAGGCGGGCGCGAGCAGCGCCTCGAGGGCGCGGCCGCGGTGGAACAGCTCGCCCGGCTCGCCGCCGCGCAGCCAGCACCACAGCGCGGTGGGCGTCGAGGGAATATCGACGCCGGGACCCGCCAGCGCGGGGAAGCAGTCCAGGCCCGCCACATGGGCGCCGAGTGCGCCGGTCAGCGACGCGCCCACGCCGACCACCACACGGTCTCCGTCGGCGATTTCGGCGAGACGGGGCAGGTAATCGCCGGCCAGTTCGGCGTCGTTGAGTTCGAAAAAGAGCTGTCTTGCGAATGCGGGAAGCGGGGCGAGGATGCCGGGCTGTTCCTGGGGCATGGTGTCTCCGTCTGGCGGGCGTGGAGACGATAGGTTAGCAGTCCGGGGCCGGGGAAGGGCGGTCCCTGCTTGACGCGCGTCAGTCGTTGTCGATGTCGCGCGCTTCTTCCTGGAGCTCCTGCGACTCTTCGGCGGCTTCCTTGACGGCCGATTCGATTTCGCCGATCTCGCGTTCGGCGCGCGCCATCCCGTGTTCGCCGGGATGCGTGTCCAGCCGGTCGACATCGCCGCCGGGCGTCACGATGAGCTGGTCGATATGCGGCACCAGCGGCTGATCGGGCGGCACCACCGTGATCGGCACGCGCAACGCAGCGGCGTCGTCCGCGGTGGCGGCGACCGGCACCGCGAACAGGCCCAGCAGCAGGCCGCTGCCCAGCAGCGTGAGAACGGATTGTGTGGTCGCTCGATTCATGGTGGCGCCTCAAGGGTGAGGGCGGGCGGTCTGCGCCGCGCCGTTCAGATTAACACAGCGCCAGACCGCTTCGCATTCACCCTGTAACACGCCCTTCATGCGGCGAAGGTTCCGCGCGCTGTCGACTCAGCCGCAGCAGTTGCCTGCCGGTGCCGCGGCCGGAGGGCAACAGGCGGCGTCCTGCTGCCGCGCGCCGGCAGCGTCCTCTTCGCTGAACAGCGGGATGCTGCCCAGCGAGTGGAAGGTTTCCCAGGCGATGCCCTGCGGATCCTGCACCCAGTACTTGTCCGAGCGCGCGTAGCAGCAGCTGGTGTTTTCTTGCGCCACGCCGGCCACGCCGGCGGCTTCCAGCCGGGCGCGGATGGCGGCCAATTCGGCCTCGTCCTCGCTTTGCAGGCCGACGTGGTCCACGCCGGGCTTGGCGCCGCGCGCGGAGATCGCGAAGTTGATGCGCGGATCCTCAAGCTGCCACTTGGCGTAATCCGGCTTGACGACGGTGGGATCGGCGCCGAACACGGCGGTGTAGAAGGCGATGTTGCGGTCGAGGTCGTCGACGGCGATATGCAGATGGAAGCGACTCATGCTGATCTCCCGTGGGATGGCGACGCGATGGCGTCTTCATATATTCGTTAGAACATATATACTACCTTGCGTATATTTCTGGCAAGCCCCTCGGAGGGTGTGATGAGCGAGACGGTGCGTGTGTTGTTCCTGTGTAGCGGCAATGCCTGCCGTTCGCAGATGGCGGAGGCCTTCCTCCGACATCTGGGCGGCGCGCGGTTCGAGGTGTACAGCGCGGGCAGCGAGCCGACCGGCATACATCCGCTGACCTATGCCGTGATGGCCGAGTCCGGGCTTGATCTGGCGGGCCATTCCAGCAAGTCGCTGAGCCTGTTCGCAAGCGAGCGTTTCGACTACATCATCACGGTGTGCGACCGCGCGCGCGATCGCTGCCCGACCTTCCCCGGCGACAGCGAGCGCATCCACTGGCGCTTCGACGACCCCGCGGAAACGGTCGAGGGGCAGTTGCCGCACGACCGTTTCCGCCGCGTGCGCGACGAATTGCGCGAGCGTATCCGGCTGTGGGTCGCCGCCCAGCAGGGACTGGCTCGGCGGCAGGCGGCGCGTTCGGTCTGAACGCCGCGCTCAGGCCGCGCCGAAGGCCTCGGCGATCAGCGCGTAGCTGCGCAGGCGCGCGTCGTGGCCGTGCAGATTGCAGGTCAGCATGATCTCGTCGGCCCGCGCCTCCTCGGCCTTGCGGCGTATTGCCCGGGCGACCGCCTCGGGCGTGCCGACCACGGTCAGCTCGCGGTAGTGGGCCACCTGGGCGCGCTCGGTTTCGGTGTAGGGATAGGCCTGCGCCTCTTCCGGGCTGGGCAGAGGCAGGAATTCGCCTCGGCGCAGCCGTAGCCACATCAGGTCCAGGGTGCCGGCGAGAAAATGGGCGCGCTCCGGCGTGTCCGCGCAGACCGCCGCCACGCAGAGCACCGCGTGCGGGTGCGGGAAGTCGGCCGAGGGCTGGAAGCGCTCCCGGTAGGCGAGCATGGCCGGTGCCGCCGGCGTATGGCTGAAGTGGCTGGCGAAGGCGTAGCCCATGCCGGCCTCTGCGGCCATGCTGGCGCTGGCACCGCTGGAGCCGAGCAGCCAGATCGGCGGCAGGTGCGCGTCGTCCGGCATCACGCGGATGCCGTGCAGGGGGTGGCCCGGCGGCGCGTCGCCGCGCGAGAGCGTCAGCAGCTCGGCGAGCAGCGCGGGGAATTGCCCGCCGTCGAAGGCGCGCAGGGTGCGGGTGACCCTGGGGTCCGAGCCCGGCGCGCGGCCGATGCCGAGGTCGATGCGGCCGGGATGCAGCGCGTTCAGGGTATGAAAGGCCTCGGCCACCTTCAGCGGTGCATGGTTGGGCAGCATGATGCCGCCCGAGCCGACGCGGATGCGCGCGGTGGCGGCAGCCACCTGTGCGATCAGGATTTCCGGCGCGGAACTCGCCACGCTGGGCATGCCGTGATGTTCCGCGAACCAGTGGCGCACATAGCCGAGGCGTTCGGCATGGCGCGCCAGGGCGACGCTGCGGTGCAATGCTGCGCAGGCCGGCGTACCGCTGGGGACCGGGGCGAGATCGAGTACGGAAAGCGCGGGTTTCACAGGCAGCGTCCGGCGGTGGCGATGCGACATGATAAAGCCCGTGATGGGCCGCGTATCAAGCCGTCGCGCGCAGGGTTATTCCCGCGCTCCGCCGGTCGCCGCGTTTGCTATGCTGGCGGCTGTCGCCCGACCGGACCGGGCATTTGCGGATGGCGCGGATGAGAACCGCAACGCGGCAGGACCTGCCGAGAATCGTCGAAATCTACAATGCGGCCATTCCCGGTCGCATGGCAACAGCGGACACCGAACCCGTCAGCGTGCAAAGCCGCGAGGCCTGGTTTGCGGCGCACGGGCCGAAGCGCCCGTTGCGGGTACTGGAGGCGGAGGGGCGCGTCGTCGGCTGGCTCAGTTTCCGCGATTTCTACGGCAGACCCGCGTACAGCCGCACGGCCGAGATCGGCCTCTATCTCGATCCTGCCCACCAGGGCCGAGGTCACGGCCGCACCCTGCTCGCCGAGGCGCTGACCTTGGCGCCCTCGCTTGAGCTGGACGCGCTGCTCGCCTTCGTGTTCGCGCACAATGCCGCGAGCCTTGCCCTGTTCGAGCGCCAGGGCTTCGTGCGCTGGGGGCTGCTGCCCGACGTGGCCGAGCTCGACGGCGTGCGCCGCAGCCTCGCGATCCTCGGTTTACGGCTCTAGTGTTTTTTATTGCCGAGGGCCTGTTCACCCGATGGGGTGGCGTGCTCTAGGAGTCGCTTTTTGTGGGTCGCCAGGCGCCGCGCGCGGTGAGGCCAGCCGCATCCTCGCGCAGCTCGGTCAACTGGCGGTCGAGGTCGGGTAGGGTGGCGCGGGTATCCAAGAACGTGCTTGTTGGCTAACCAGGCTAATATTCTGGCCCGAAAAAAACGGGTGGCCGGGTCGGCCGCTCAGTCATCGGTCGTCAGTGCCTGCAGCCAGGCGTGAAGATGGTCGAGTTCGTGCTGCAGCAGGGCCGGCTCGTTCAACGAAGCGGCCATCAGGATGGCGCCCTGGACCGCGCCGATCAGGTGCGCGGCGTCCTCATGCGGGCAGTGTCTGCCGAGCGCCTGGAATTGCCGTTCCACCCATTCCATCTGCGCATTCATCACGGCATGGCCGACAGGCGTCGTGCGGCCTTCCTTGATGAATTCCTGAGCCAGGCTGCCGATCGGGCAGCCGTGCGCGGTCAACTCGTCGATGCGCTCGGCAGGCATTTCCAGGTAGGCCTGCAGCCGTTGGCGCGGGTCCGGTGCGCGCGTCTCCCATTCCCGACAACGCTCGGCGAAGGCCTCGACGCGTCGCGCGCTGATGGCTTCGAGCAGTTCGTCCTTGGTCTTGAAGTAGTAGTAAATGTTGCCGAGCGCGACCTTGGCGGCATGGGCGATGTCGGCGAGCGTGGTGCGGCGAAAGCCCTGGCGATAGATCAGCGCCTCGCCTTCGGCGAGGATGAGATCGCGTTTGCGTGTGTTGCGTGCGGACATGGCGGCAGTTATAGGTTGTTTGACCAACATAATTTCCGCGGCGGAGTGCGATGTCAAGCCGTGCGTACGCGCTACAGGTGAATGCCGCTCCAGACCCAGATCACGCGCAGGGCGAGCAGGGTCATGACGATACGGAACAGCGGCTTGAAATGGACATCGCGCAGGCGGCCGAGGAGCTTCAGCCCGGTCAGGGTGCCGAGGTAGCCGCAGCCGATCATCAGCGCGAGCAGCGGCAGCCAAGGCAGGAAGGCGAAGCCGGCGAGCGCGAAGGCGATCAGCTTGAGTGCATGCTGCAGGGTCATGCAGCTGGAGAAGTTGGCGGTGTAGTGCCAGCGGTCGCCCTGATCGCGGCCGAGCCAGGCCGAGACCAGCGGGCCGGTGGCGCCGGCCAGTACGGTGATCAGGGTGGTGACCAGTCCGCCGACGATCAACCACAGCGGGCCGGTGCGCTGCGCGAAATGCGGTAACGGCAGCCAGGTCAGGGCGAGGATGAAAAAGCCGACGAACAGCGGTATCCAATGCGGCGAGAGTCTGCCCAGCAGCAGCACGGTCGCCGGCGCGGCGATCAGCCCGCCGAGGGTGAAAAGGCCGACGACACGCGTGGAGGCATGCCGCCGCGTCATCCACGCCCGGCCGGCGTTCGATCCCATCTGTACGAGGCCGTGCACGGGTATCAGCGCCAGCGGCGGTACCAGGCCGGCCATGATGCCCAGCAGGAAGGCGCCGCCACCGACGCCGAGCGAGGCGGTCATCAGCGAGCCGGCGAAGCTGGCCGCCAGCAGCAGTGCGACGTGTGCGGCATCGAGGCCGGCGAACCAGGCGAGATGCGGCATCGGCGTCAGTCGTCGGCCGGGTAGTGGACGGCGAGCCAGACGCTCGCGGCGTCCGCTGCGGTCCATTCGACGCGATGGCGCCTGCGCGCGGGAATGTCGACCCAATCGCCGACGCGCAGGTGCAGGCGCTCGCCGTCCTCGAATACGAGCATCGCCTCGCCCTGCAGCAGGGCGACCCATTCGGCCTGCGCCTGCTCGTACCAGCCGGACGCAGGCGAGCGGTGCCCGCGCGAGACGATACGCTCGATGCGCACGGCTTCGGTGCCCGCCAGGCGTTCGAAGGCCTCGGCGTCGGCGTCGCCGGGCAGGTCGCTCAGCAGGTTGCGCGTCGTCATGCGCCGGCGCCGCTCCGTGCGGCCTCGACCAGGGCCGCACACAGGGCTTCCATGCCGATGCGGTCGGCTTCGCCGAAGCGGGCATGCAGCGGGCTGTCCACGTCCCAGACGCCGAGCAGCCGGCCGTCGGCATCGATCAGCGGCACCACGATTTCCGAGCGCGAGGCGGCATCGCAGGCGATGTGGCCCGGAAACGCGTGCACGTCCGCGATCATCTGGGTTCGCCGCTCCATCGCGGCGCTGCCGCACACCCCGCGGCCGAGCGCGATGCGCGCGCAGGCGGGCCGGCCCTGGAACGGGCCGAGCAGCAGCTGCGCGCCGTCGAAGCGGTATAGTCCGGCCCAGTTCAGCCCAGGCAGGCCGCCGAAGACCAGGGCGGCAAGGTTTGCCGCGTTGGCGATGAGGTCGGATTCGCCGGCGAACAGCGCGCGGGCCTGGACGAGCAGGTTGGCGTAGCAGGCGGATATTTCGGCGGTCGAGTGCATGTTGGCGGACGCAGGAAGTCGGCAGGGAGATTCTACGCCGCCGCGGCGGCGGTGGCATGAGGCCGTGCGGCGGTGCTCAGCCCCGTTCGTGTGCGGCCACCGAGTGGCCCGTCGGCGCAGGCGTCCGGCGCGGTGCGCGCAGGGTTTCGTAGAGCATGATGGCGCCGCCCGCGATCATCGGCACCGACAGCACCTGTCCCATGGTCATCCAGCCGAAGGCGACGAAGCCGAGCTGCGGATCGGGCTGGCGCCAGAACTCCAGCGTGAAGCGGATCAGGCCGTAGGCCAGCAGGAAAAGTGCCGAGACGGCGCCGGTTGGGCGGCGGCGGGCGGAAAACACCCACAGGATGGCGAACAACACCAGCCCCTCGCCGATCGCCTCGAACAGCTGCGAGGGATAGCGCAGGACATCGCCGCCGTGCGGGAAGTAGGCGCACCAGGCAAAGCCGTGATGGCACGCCCGTCCGAATAGGTTGCCGTTGATGAAATTGCCGACGCGCCCGGCGGCGAGGCCGAGCGGTATCAGCGGAGCCACGAAATCGGTGACCGCGAGCAGCGGCAGGCGCTCCTGCCGCGCCAGCCAGGCGAGCGCGATGATGACGCCGATCAGACCGCCGTGAAAGCTCATGCCGCCGTCCCAGACGGCGAAGATCTGCAGCGGGTGGGCGAGATAAAGCGGCAGGTTGTAGAACAGTACGTACCCGATGCGGCCGCCGAGGTAGGCGCCGAGTTCTCCGTGGATCAGGGCCTCCACGGCCTGTTTGCGGGACAGGGCGCGGCCCGGCTTGCCGGCGCGGCGCATGGCCAGCAGGAGATAAAGGCCGAAGGCGACCAGGTAGGCGAAGGCGTACCAGTGCACCTGCAGCGGTCCCAGGCTGAACGCGACGGGATCGATGTTCAGCGGATTGGGGTAGACGAGACGATCGTAAGGCAGGCCAAGCATGCTCGAATCCGACCGGCGCACCGGGCGATAGTTCCCCGCCGCGCTGCCCAGGGCGTTCGCGCCGGGTGCGCACGCGCGCATACGCGCACCAATAATGTGCGCGTATGGCTTTGCCTTGGGCCGCCGATGCCACATACTTATCGCCCTCGCGGCCCAGGCGGCAACCCTTGGCTTGGCTTGTATTTTGCTTTATAAGGGGCGCCCGTTTGGGATGCCGTCGTGATCCGTCTGCCAGTGACGGACAGGGGGCGCCGGGTGACGCATGTCCGCCGGTCGTGGCGCTCGGCAATCATGGGGGCCGTCGAAAGGGCGGTACGAGAGAGCGCCGGACGCGTGGGGCAACAGTTTTTCTTACGAGGAGAAATCGAATGATCAATCGGCTGAGTCGCTTGTTGGTACTGGGGGCGGGTATGACCGCGGCAGCTTTGATGGCGGGGACCGTACAGGCCGCTTCCGCCGCCGACGCGCATTACGGCGAGTGCAAGGTGACGGGCAAGTGGGCCTCGCATCCCTTCAAGCCCGTGATTCCGGGCCAGCTGACCGTTGAGGTCAACATGCCGGCGCCGGGCTGGTGGAACGGCAATTCCCCGGACACCATCAAGAGCGGCTACGAATACTGCATGGCCGCGAACATCGCCTATCGTGCCGGTATCCCTAAGGTCAAGGTCAAGAACGTGGCGTGGGACGGCCTGGTCGCCGGCCAGACCAAGAACTTCGACCTCGCCCTGTCGGAAATCTCGATCACCGACAAGCGCAAGAAGGTCGTCGATTTCTCGGTACCTTATTTCGAGTCCACCATGGGCGTGCTGGTGCGCAAGGGCGAGCATGTCACGCCCGAGAACATCCGCGACAAGCTGATCGGCGTGGAAGGCGGCTCCACCGGCGCGTCCTTCGTGACCGACAAGATCAAGCCCATGAAGCCCGCGCGTCAGTTCAGCGGCGAGGCCGGACTGTTCACCGCGCTGGCCGCGCATCAGATTCAGGTGGCCGTCACCGATACCTCGATCGTGCTCGCGCAGCAGGGCAAGAGCCATGGCCGACTGGTCGTGGTCGGGCAGTACGATACGGGTGAGACCTATGGCGCGCTGTATCCCAAGGGTTCGAAGAACCAGCAGATGATGAACACCATCATCGAGTCCCTGATCAAGGACGGAACCCTCAAGAAGCTTGGCGACAAGTATCTGGCCGCGGCCTGGGGTGCTTCGCCCAACAGCATCCCCACCTGGAAGCTTCCGTAATCCGATGACCCGGCCGGCGCCTGCGCCGGCCGGGCCGTTTATGGGTATCCGGAAGCTGTCGCATCCACACACGTCCGGGCCGGCGGCAAGCCGGTGCGGACGTTTTCCGTATGGGGCGCGCGGTAGTGGCCCCATGCCCAGACAGGAATGACGCAATGACAACGCTTATCGACGGCGATCCTGCGGCTCCGCATCCGACGCAGCGCAGCGCGATACCGAAGGATCAGCGCCGTTTCGCGGTCGCGGCCGGCGCGACGGCCGTGCTCATGGTTGCCGCCACCTGGTGGGTGGCGGGGTTCATTCACGGCGTGCTGCTCAAGGTCGGGCTGGCCGGCGGTTTCACCGACGCGCTGCTTGTCGCCGTTGCGCTCGTGCCTCTGGCGCTGTTTTTCCCCGCCTCGCGCGGCCTGAGGCGCGCCTTCGCCGCCACCGCAAAATTACGCAGCGGGGATGTGGTCGGCGCACGCGTGGCGGGTTCGGAGGCGCGCGACTGGAGTTGGGTGACCTTCGGCTATGCCGCCGCGCTGGTCATCGTGTTGATGCTGATTCTATTCATCCTCGCCAACGACGAGGCCGTGGGGCGTACCTTCTTCGATACTTCATTGATGGTCAGCTCGTTCTGGCTGGTGCTCAAGGCCTTCTGGCTCAACGTGCTGATCTTCACCGCCGCGGAGGCCATCGTGCTGGTCTGGGCGCTGGTGGTGGCGGTGGCGCGTTTCGCGCCCGGCAAGGCGGGCCGCCCCATCCGGCTGCTGGCCATTGCCTACATCGACGGTTTCCGCGGCCTGCCGGCGATCATCACCCTGTATCTGGTCGGCTTCGGCCTGCCGCTCACCGGGCTGGAATTTCTGAGCAACCTGCCGCTGGTGTGGCTGGCGATCATCTCGTTGTCGCTGACCTACGGCGCCTACAATGCCGAGGTCTACCGCGCGGGCATCGACAGCATCCACCCGAGCCAGATTTCCGCGGCCCGTTCGCTGGGCCTGTCCTATTTCAAGACCCTGCGCTTCGTGGTCGTGCCGCAGGCGGTGCGACGCATGATCCCGCCGCTGCTCAACAACTTCATCAGCCTGCAGAAGGACACCGCGCTGGTCAGCGTGATCGGGGCCATTGACGCCTTCAATCAGGCCAAGATCATCGCCAGCAACGACTTCAACCTCTCCGCGGTCACCACCGTCGCGTTTCTGTTCGTGCTCATCACCATTCCGCAGGCGCGCGCCGTGGATCGCCTGATCGAGCGCGACAAGCAGCGCCGCGGCTGACTTCGACCATGAGTGCCTAAACCATGTCCTTTCTCGAAATGCGCGAGGTCGTCAAACGCTACGGCGACCTGCAGATACTCAACGGCATCCGCCTCGACGTCGAGGAACATCAGGTTGTCTGCCTGATCGGCCCTTCGGGCTGCGGCAAGTCCACACTGCTGCGCTGCCTCAACGGTCTCGAACCCATCAGCGGCGGCGAGATCCGACTCAAGGGCGACCGCATCTCCGGCCCCGGCGTCGATCTCAATGCCCTGCGCCGCGACATCGGCATCGTGTTCCAGAGCTTCAATCTGTTTCCGCACATGACTGTGCTGCAGAACGTTACCTTGGCGCCGATCCAGGTGCTCGGCATGGACCGTGCCGAGGCAGAGTCGCGCGCCATGACGCTGCTCAAGCGCATCGGCCTGGAGGCCAAGGCCGGCGCTTACCCCGACCGCCTGTCCGGCGGCCAGCAGCAGCGCGTCGCCATCGTGCGTGCGCTGGTCATGGATCCCATGGTGCTGCTGCTCGACGAGATCACTTCCGCGCTCGACCCCGAGCTGGTGTCTGAGGTGCTCAACATCGTGCGCGACCTCGCCGAGCAGGGCATGACCATGCTGCTTGCCACCCACGAGATGAGCTTTGCGCGCGAGGTGGCGAGCAAGGTCTGTTTTCTGCAGGAAGGCGTGGTCTACGAGGAAGGCCCGCCGGAGCAGATCTTCGGCGATCCGCAGCAGGAGCGCACGCGCGCCTTCCTCAAGCGCATCATCGAGGCAGGACGGCTCTAGGACGCCCGAAGACGCAATACTCAACCGCGCGCCGGCCCGACCGGCGTGTCCTCGCGCAGTGCTTCGCGCCAAGTGCGTCTCGGCACATGGCTCGAGAGACGTTCGATCAGCAGCGACGCCAGCGCGTCGTTGATCTCGTGTCCCACGAAGGGCAGTACGTCGGCCACCACGTCGCCGCCGAGCGCGACCAGCCGTTCGGCGGCGGTCACGGTCTGACGGTAGTGGACCACCGGATCGTCCTTGCCGTGCAGCAGATACCAGGTGGTGCGTTCGTCGGCCTCGTCGGGCAGCGTGGCGAAACGCCCGCCGATGGAAGCCACCCGCGCCGCCAGTTCGGGCTCCGCGCGGGCGCATTCCAGCGCCATGGTGGCGCCTTGCGAAAACCCGATCAGGGCGGTCTCCTCCGCTCCGCAATCGGTGCGCGATCGCCATTCGCGCACGGTGTCGGCAAAGGCGGGCAGGGCGGTGGCCACGCGCGAACTGCGGCGCGCGTCGTCGAGTTCTCGTGCCGAAAACCACTGAAAACCGAAACCGAAATCGCCGGGGTCCGGAGCGCGCACGCTGACGATGCAGGCGTGCGGATAGGCCTCGGCCAGACGTTGGCCAAGCGGCAGCATGTCGTTCGGCGTGGCGCCGAGGCCGTGAAACAGCAGCATCAGCTGACCTGGGTGGCCTTGCGGTCGGGCAACGACGATGGATTCGGCGAGCGGCATGGGGCGTTCCCCTTGTTCATGGACCGTGGGCAACGGACGGGTGCGGTTCCGCGATTGCTGTCATAGTCTAGCCTCGCAGCCATCGGCGCGGTCCCGGGCCGGCGTCTTCAACTCGGGGGCTCGGGTTCGCGCCCGCGTTGCTTGCAGGTATAAAGGACCGCATCGGCGGCGCCGATCAGGGTGTCGGCATCCCAACCGTCGTCGGGCGCCGTGGCGATGCCGATGCTGACCAGGGGCAGGCTCGGGTCGGTGCTGGCACCGTCGTGGATCGCGCGCTGCATGCGCTGGGCGATGGCCTGCGCCTGCGACGCGCCGGTGCCGGGCAGGATCGCGAGGAATTCGTCGCCGCCGTAGCGTCCCAGGTGGTCGCTGTCGCGCAGGCATTCGCGCATTTTCCCGGCCACCCACACCAGCGCGCGATCGCCTGCGCTATGTCCCTGGGTGTCGTTGATGTGCTTGAAGCGGTCGAGATCCATCATGAACACGCTCAGGCCTTGATCGCGCATGCGGTGCGCGTTCAAGGCCGCCGCCAGCGCCGCGAGAATGCCCCGGCGGTTGAGCACGCCGGTCAGCGGGTCCATGGCGGTTTCGGTGATCAGCGCCTGCCGCGTGGTCTCCCAGTTCTCGGACATTTCGTTGAACCGTTCCGCCACCTCGGTCAGTTCGTCGCGGCCACGCATATCGACGCGCACCCCGCTCTCGCCCGCGCCGAGGCGCCGGGCGGCCGTCTCCAGCGCCTTGATCGGGCGCAGGATGGAGGCCAGGAACAGGCCGATGAGCACGGTGGCGACCGACAGCGTGACCACCCAGCTCCAGATCAGCCAGCGCAGCTCGCGATGGCGCAGCGCGATGGCATGCGTGTAGCGCGCCTTGATGACCGCCGCCAGATGCAGGCGCGCCAGGCTGACGTCGTGGATGGCCTGCTGAATATCCTTGCGCGACAACGCATCGGAGAGCCGTGGGTCGCCGATGCGCAGCGGGCGGATGCGCTCCACCAGACGTTGCACCGCCGGACGTGCATCCCGCCATGCGCGTTGTGCCTGGGTGATCAGGCCCGCCGGCAGATCCGGTCCGTCATCGGTGGTTTCGATGGTGGAGAAACTGCGATCGATGTTGTGGGTCAGGGCCGTGAAATTGGGTGCGGAGGTGTCGGTCTCGGCCTCCAGTTCGTCGACCTGGGCCCGTTCCAGATAGTGCTCCAGCGTCGCCAGTGGGAGCAGGGCGTTGATCGATTCCTGCACCGACTGGCGGAAATCGAGCTCCTGATGCTCCAGCACGTCCAGGCTGACCACGCTCAGCGCCGCCATCGGCAGCAGCAACAGCGCGAGCATGATCGCGATGCGCTGGCCGACCGACAGCCGGCGGAGCAGGTGTTCAAGGGTCAGGCCGGCGCTCATCTTCATGGGCAATAGGTTTCGCGAATGATTGCCAGGACGATTCTACGGATTTTGGCGGCCCGTGCGAAAGCGGCGCGGCCAGCGACCGCGATGCCGGCGCTGCGTTGTGGTGCATGGGCGCGCATCCATGCTTCCTGTCTGTGCGGCAGCCCGCGGCCGGCCGGGCCGCGTGTCCGCCTCCGGCTAGGATATGTCCGGCAAATTAAAGGTTTGCCATGACTTCGTCGCGGTGGAGCCGGCTGGCATCGATCCTGCCTGTGGGTTGCCGCTGTGAATGTCGACATCGAGGACGGAGCCATGTCTGTACTGCCATCCGGGGAAGGCGCGATGCCTCCCGAAAGCCGCGGGTACCATCCCAGGCTCTACAACGCCGATCTCGCACCGGTCGACGGTTCGCTGCGCAACTGGTCGTGGCTGAACATGTCCACGGTGTGGATGGGCATGGTCCACAACGTCGTCGCCTACGAGGCCGCGGCCGGGCTCATCAGCATGGGCATGAGCGCGATGCAGGCCATCGCCGCCGTTGCCGTAGCCTATTTCATGCTGTTCCTGGCGATGTGGTTCAACGCCAAGGCGGGCACGCGACACGGCGTGCCGTTCTGCGTCCTGGTGCGTTCGCCGTTCGGCCCTTTCGGCGCCAACGTGCCGGTGGTGATCCGCGGCGTGGTGGCGATGTTCTGGTACGCCGTGCAAGTGTATGCCGGCAGCCAGGCGATCAATGCGATCCTGTCCACGCTGTGGACGCCGTGGGCGCACTTCAACGCCGGTTTTCTGGGCATGCCGGCGAACGGCTGGCTGTCGATGGGGCTGTTCCTCATGCTGCATGCCCTGGTGGTGAGTCACGGCGTGCACCGCATCCGCAACTTCGAGCTGATCGCAGGACCGCTGGTGATCCTGGTCGGGGTGATCGCCACGTTCTGGGGACTGCACGTGGCGCATGGTCTGGGGCCGATCTTCAGTCAGCCCTCGAAGCTGCACGGCACCGACGGCGCGCTCACCTTCGCGATCGGCGTGACCGGGATGATCGGCATCTGGTCCACCTTCGCCGTCAACATTCCGGACCTGTCCCGCTTCGTGCGCTCGCAGCGCGATCAGGTCCTGGGCCAGCTCATCGGCTTGCCGATCACCGCGATCGTGTTCACCCTGATGAGCGTGATCGTGACCTCGGCCACGATCATCGCCTTCGGCAAACCGATCTGGGACCCGGTCAAGTTGCTGCTCGCGATCGACAACCCGGTGGTCACCGTGCTGGGCGGGCTGACCATCATCCTGGCCACGCTGTCGGTCAACGTCGCGGCCAACATCATGCCCGCGGCCTACGATCTGGTGAACCTGTTCCCGCGCCGCTTGAACTTCAACCGCGCCGCGATGCTGGTGCTGTTCGCCGGTCTGCTCTATGTGCCCTGGTACTGGTTCCAGAACGCCACCACCATCTTCCACGCGCTGGAGATCATCGCCGGTCTGCTCGGGCCGGTGACCGGCATCATGCTGGTCGATTACTTCGTGCTGCACGGGCAGCAGTACGACGTCGACGCCCTCTACCGTTACTCCGAAACGCTGCATGGCCGTTACGGCATCAACCCCGCCGGTTTCTACGCGATGGGGATTGCCGGCGCGCTCGCCATCGTGGGGTTCTTCGTGCCAGAGCTTTCGGCCATGGCCGATTTCTCCTGGTTCATCGGCGTGCTGGCGGGCGGCGGGCTGTACTGGATTTTCGGCCGCGCGGCGGGGCTGCCCGCTCGCGCGCCCGAGTTGGCGCCGGAACCCGAATGAAACCCGGCTCCGGCGGCGTGCCCGCCGGGGCCGGGCCAAGCCCAAGGAACGCGTCCCGATATGTATCAGACACTGCCCCCGAACGGGCGGCTCGCCTACACCTCGATTCTCGACCGCGAACCCTACGACTGGCCGGGCGGGCGTCGACTCGCCGTGTATCTCGCGATCAACGTCGAAACCTTCGCCTACGGCGAGGGTCTGGGTGCCGCCCTCGGCTTCGCGGCGCCGCAGCCGGACGTGGCGAACTACGCCTGGCGCGAATACGGCAACCGTGTCGGCATTTGGCGCATGCTGGAAATGCTCGATGCGCTCGACCTGCCCTCGGCCCTGCTGGTCAATGCCGCGCTGTACGAAACCTGCCCGGACATCGTGCCCGCCTTCCGCGCCCGCGGCGACGAGATCGTCGCCCACGCCTACACCAATTCGGAACGTCAGGACGACATGGACGAGGCGACGGAGCGCGAGCTGATCCGGCGTGTCACCGCGATCCACCGCGAACAGGATGGTCGCGTGCCGCAGGGCTGGCTGAGTCCCTGGATCTCCGAGACCGCGGTCACCTCCGATCTGCTGCAGGAAGCCGGTTACCGCTACACGCTGAACTGGTGCCATGACGACCAGCCCACCTGGCTGCACACGCGCGGCGGGCGGCTGCTTTCGGTCCCTTATCCGCAGGAAGTGAACGATATCCCGGCGATCGCGGCCAGAAGGATGGGTGCCGGCGAGTTTGCCGACATGATCATCGACAACTACGAGGAAATGCTCAGGCAGAGCGCGGGGCAGCCGCTGGTCATGGGCATCGCGCTGCATCCCTACATCGTCGGCCAGCCATACCGTCTGGTGCATCTGCGCAGGGCGTTGAGACACATCGTGGAAGACGCCTCGGCCTGGCTGACGACGCCGGGGGCGGTGGCGGCACATTGTCTGGCGAGCGGCTGCGTCAGATAAGGCGCGACCGTGTGGCGCCCGGACGCCGAGAGAGGGTCAGAGCGATTTGGTGTCGGCGGTGAGAGCCGTTGGCGGTACCCGGGATTGTGCCTTGTCGATGGCGTTGCCGTGTCGCCAGAGCAGATAGAGCACGGGGATGCCGAGCGGGATCACGAAGGTGCCGATCGCGCAGATCCAGAAAACGACGAGCTTGAAGGTCCGGCCGGCCGACGTTCTGGCCAGCAGCGTGGTTCTCAGGATATTGCTGGCGTCGAGGGAATCCGACATGCGCGTCTCCATCTCCGTGGCGAGGCCGGCAATGATGGCCGTGCGCCGAGTATATAAGAAAATCGGAATATATAGGGAGACGCTGCCGAGATCAATGCGCGGGCGGTTCGGATGCACGCGCCGTCCTGCGCGAGAGCAGGGTCCGCACCGTGTGGTCGTCGGTCTGCGCGAAGTCGACGTAGTATTCGCCCACCGACAGGAAATCCTCGGGTTCATGCAGGCAGACGAACCGGTCCGCAAGCGTCGCGAAGTCCGCGCGTGCGCCGGCCGGCGCCACCGGCAGCGCCACGACGACACGCGCCGGACGACCGGCGCGGACGGCCTGCAGCGCCGCGCGCAGGCTGGCGCCCGTCGCGAGGCCGTCGTCCACGACGATGATCGTCCGGTCACGCAGCGGCATGGCCCCCCGCGTGCCCCGATACAGCCTTTCGCGGGCTTCGAGTGCCTGACGCGCGTGCCGATCCACGGTCTCGACCGCCTGCGGGTCGATGCCGAGATCTTGCACGACAGCCTCGTTCATCGTGCGCACGCCCCCCGAGGCAATGGCCCCCATGGCCAGCTCGGGGTACTGCGGCACGCCGAGCTTGCGCACGACCATCACGTCCAGGGGCGCATCGAGGGCGCAGGCAATTTCGTAAGCCACCGGCACGCCGCCCCGTGGCAAGGCCAGCACGAGCGGGCTTTTGTCTTCGGCCGTCAGGCTGTCGCCCAGCATGGCGGCCAGCTGCCGTCCGGCGTCGCGGCGGTTTTCGAAGTACGTGGGCATGCGCTGCCTTCCCGTGCGAATCGCATCGGCGGAAGTGGCGGTTGGCCATGTGGCGAACATAGCCGGGCGGGAGCGAGGCTGCCTTGATTCGGATCAACGTCCTGAATACACGCGACAGGCCGTTCATTCCGCGGCGGCGACTCCGGCGTTCGATGTCCGGCTGATCACGGCGCGGTTGCGGCCGGCGGCCTTGGCGGCGTACATCGCGTTGTCGGCGCGCTGCAGCAGGGTATCGAGGGTGTCGGCGGACTCGATGCCGGCGACGCCGCAGCTGATGGTCGTCGTGTGATTGCCGACCAGAGGCCGCGCGGCGATATGCGCGCACAGGGTGTCCGCCTTGTGTTTGGCTTCATCCAGCGTCGTTTCCGGCAGTAGAATGACGAACTCCTCGCCGCCCCAACGGCCGATGGCGTCGGTGGTGCGCAGCACGTCGTGCACCCGCATGGCCAGCGCGGCGATGGTCTGGTCGCCGACATGATGGCCGAACTGGTCGTTGATGGCCTTGAAATGGTCAATGTCGAGCAGGATCAGGGAAAAGGTGTGCCCGTAGCGGCTGAAACGGGTCAGCTCGGTTTCGATCATCGACATCGTGCGCCGCCGATTGGGCAGTTGCGTGAGCACGTCGGTGTGGGCGAGCTGGGTCAGCTCGTCCATGGTCAGCTGGGCGCGCTGGAAGCGGCCCTGGTATCCGGCGAAAAAATGCAGCGCGCTGATCAGCACGCCCGAAACCACGAGCAGCTGGATGGTGAAATTCGTTGCCGGCTGCGGCGGCGTCAGCAGATAAGGCAGGCTGATGCCGACGTACAGGGCGAGGATCGCCAGCGACAGGCGCAGGCCGCTCTTGTGGTCGCCGATCACGAAGGCGAAGACATAGAGCACGGGTATCCACAGATACAGCGGTCGCAGATCGATGTCCGCGCCGTAGGTCGGCGAGTACAGATGCAGGGCCATGCATCCTGCGCAGATCAGGGTGGCGAAGACCAGGCAGGACAGCTCGACGAATCTCAACGGCAGCAGGCGGCGCCAGACGATCGCGAACATCGTCGGGTGGAAGATGACGTTCAGCGCGAACACCACGCGCAGGACGGTGGACACCGTGCCCTGCCATTCCATAATGCCCCAGGCGAACAGCGAGGCCAGCCAGGCCAGCACCAGAATGATCGTCAACACACCGCGCTTGAGCTGCTCTGCGACCAGCTGCGAGCTGTCCCAAGGGTTCGCCTGCTGCTGGCTCATGCGCGCTTTGTCCCCGTGGGTACCAGGTCGCCGGCCGGGGACGCGAATGCGCCCGCGGAAACGGCCGTCAAAGCCGCATGCCGGCGCGGCATAGCGATATCGCCTGTCATCATCGGGATGGGTTCGATCGAGTCGTTTCTATATTGAACCGTCGGCCGGGCCGAACACGCCTGTCTGGTTCGACCGTCTCCCACGGCGGGCGAATCCGATATCCATTGTAGGCAATGATCGCCAAACCCGCTCGACCGGCTGCAACGCGGTGCGGCGCGACGCCTGCCGGCCCAGCGGCGCAGGTGCGAACCGTTTGTCGGTGTATGGGTCCCGGCGCGAAACTTTGCCCGTACGCAGGCCTCTTAATGTTTAGATATCGCGGCTAGCGAGGTGGCGATCGGATGAAAGACCACACGCCTTTTCATGGGCAGGCGATTATTTCAGGTTATCGCCACGGCGCAAAATTCAGGCCGTCGGCGTGGTCCGAAATGCTCAGCGACGCCGCCGCCGCCTTCGACGCGCGCGACCGGCGCCTGGTCTACGCGGACTACCTGCGTCCGGCCTACACCGAACAATACGGCCATTGCGTCGAGGTCGATTTCGATGCGCTCGAACAGGCCAATCCCTACGCTTATCGCCTGGTGATCGATTTCATCCGCTCGAATGGGCTGGAGCTGTATGCCCACGACGGCGGCGCCGCGATCGAGTACGATGCGCCGCGCACGCCTGGACAGGCGGCTTCCTGAGCCGTAGCGGCTCTACTGGCCAGTATCTCAAGATACGAGCCACTGCATACCCCTGTCTGATAACGTATAACGCAGTTGCCCAAAAACGGGGCGTAGCAACGCCCCGCAAAGAAAATTTCATGTCGTCATGGCGCCATAAATCCGTATTTACGATAGAGCTTTTGAGCCGTTATGCCTACCATGAATTTCATGAAGTCTCGCGCTGCCTTTGGGTCGGGCGCGTGCTTCATCATCCCGGCTGTGTAGGCCACAACTTTATTGTCTTTTTCGGGTACATTGATGATGGCAGTCGGATGATGCGCGATCCTGGAGTGGAAATAGGCCTCCGTATACCAGACGACGCCCGCCGAGCATTTATGCTCCATGATTCGTACCGGGGTTTGTCGATGGTGAATATGTGTCAGGAAGGTCGTGCCGTTTTTGACTTTCTCTCTGTAAACGACATTGACCAATGATTCACCACCGGTTTTTTTGAGTGCCGGTATAATTGCATGTTTGGCGATTCCCTCCCATTCGGGATTGGGCATGCAAAGCTGCAGCTCGGGTCGGGCAAGACTTAGCATGCCTTTGACGTGCTGAGGATTGCCTTCGTACACCATGATGGCAAGTTTGTTTTTCGCATAGACCTCTACCTTTGAGAACCAGTGCATCGTGTTTTGAAGATGCATGATACTGCCATGTCCGGCGGTCAGAATGTCTGGCTTGAGATTGACATGCATATTGCCGATCAATATGCCGTTACCGCGCTTGATGGCGGTGATCAGTCTTCCTGGCGGCAAAGTAAAGGCAACCACGCGTTTGTATTGCGGATAGGCCTTCATGAAATCTCGCATCAGTTGATTGACCAGCATGTACTGATTGCCAGCGAAATATACGACCAACTGAGGATTGTTCACGTCGCCATGGATGTCGGGCACGTTCTGTAGCCCAGGTACGGTCAATTCGGTGCCGTTGTAAATGGGTTTGTTCCATGGTGGCTGAACCATCAAAAGATGCGTCGGGAAATCCTGCATGTAACGCGAATTGTTATATACCGAATCACGATGAATGGATTCTCCGTGCTCTTTTTTTTGGGCATGCGCCAGGCCCGCCGTACCCAGCAGCAATGAAGCTGCAAAAATCGATAGAGGCCAACTGTAGAGACGATTCATTTCGCTTCCTCCCGTCAATATATGATTTTGTTATAAGCAGTTGCAATCACGCGTGGTTCGCGTGAATTTATACTTGCATAAACATGGTTGGTGTAACAGGTTTGGCATGTAAGGTGTTTCAATGAATCATTCAATTCATTCTCCCGATGGTGCTAACCATGGAAAATCTATATGACAACGCCTTGCCTGTGGCGGAATCACAGTTTGTTATTGGCCCAACAAGATGGCATGGACCGAAGCGCCAGGGCTTTGATTGTTGATTGCATGTGAAATGAGCGACGATGTGTCGTGTAACCACGCGTACACGAGCACCTCAACAGTTGAACGGACTGATGCCCATCCACAGCGTTTTTTCGAAGCGGATCACAGGGAACGGCAGGGACTGGCCGTCGACCATGATGGGTGGGCTGATGAACTCGAAGCGTGCGGGGAGCGGCTTCGGTATGCGGATTTCCACCCAGCGAGGCTGGGTGCTGGTCTCGGTCACGTCCGGGGAGGACGTGAAACGCGTCAGGGGGCCGCTGAGCGTGTCTCGCGCGAGGTCGCGCATCAGGAAACGGTCGGCGGTGAAATGGTAGCTTTGCCAGCTTGCCGCGGCGGCGTCGGGCAGATCGGCGCGGTCGCCCAGGCGAAGGTCCACGTAGGTGGTGCGGGCGCCTGCGCTCAGCAGCGCCCGCACCGGCAACGGGCCGACCTGAAACACCACGGCCCTCGGCAGCGGCACGCAGTGCCCCGTGGTCAGCTGTCGGCCGCCTTCGACCGAGGGGCGGTAGTATTGGGTGGCATTGGGCACGCAACCCGTAAGCCAGGTACCCAGTAAACACGCCAGCAGGCCTATGCGTGGCATCGCGCCCCCGGGACAATTCACGCATTCAAAGAATGGACTTTGGGGGGTCGGTCGGCAAGTGGCCGGCCCCTGGCTGCCGCATTCTGGCGCGCGCGGTTTATGGTGCGTTCCATGCGGCTATTTGACGGTGTGCGGAGCCGGGTGTTAAAGACAGCGACATGACGCTCGCCCTGCAAGACTTTGCGTTGACCGCGGCACGCTATCTTTGGCAGTTCGCCGAGATCGCGGTGCTGGGATTCTTCTTTGCCGGCCTGCTTCAGGCCGTGATGCGCACCGACGCGCTGCGGCAGTTGGTCGGCGGCGGCGTGTTGCGGTCGAATGCCGCTGCCGCCGTGGCCGGTTTCGCAACGCCGCTTTGCTGCTGCACCGCGATCCCGACGGCCGTCGAACTGTACCGCGCCACGGGGCGGCGCGGGCCGGCAAGTGCTTTTCTGATCGCCACGCCCTGGTTCAACTGGTATGCGCTCGTGGCGCTGTTCGTGTTTCTGGGCTGGCGATTTGCCCTGTCCGTGTCGTTGTCGGCGGTCATGATCGCCTTCGTGACCGGGGTGGCGGTGGACGTGTGCACGCGCGACCGCGCGGCGGCGGACATGCCGGCCGCCGAACCGGCCGTGCCCGCCTGTGGCTGCGGAACGGCCTGCGATGCCCCCGATACCCGGCGGGGCGGCGCGTGGTTCGACTTCACTTCGCCGGTGCTGAAATTCAAGGAGGCCCTGGGCATCGCGTGGGCGCTGCTGAGGGAGCTGGCGCCCTGGATCGTCGCGGGTGCCCTCCTGGGCGCCGTGGTCAAGGACTTCATGCCCATCGGCTGGGTTGCGCACTTCGGCGCCGCCACGGGCCCGCTCAGCCTGCTCGTGCTGGCCATGATCGCCAGCATTCTGTATACGGACAGCCTGGGCTCGCTGCCGTGGATCCACGCCCTGCAAAGCAAGGGGCTGGCTTCGGGCAATGCCATGCTGCTGCTGGTGGCCGGCGTCGGCACCAATATCGCCACGCTCGGTCCCGTCTGCAGGCTCATGGGGCTGCGCGCCGCGGCGGTCTACGCCGCGGGCGTGCTGGCGAGCTCGCTGGCGCTGGCGGCGGTGCTGAATCAGGTGAGCGCGCGCTGACCCGAAGACGGGTGCCGGTGCGGCGCCGGGGCCAGGCCTCGCCACCGTGCTGCGGCCGGCGCATACCGGGCGTCGGGCGAGCCGGATTCGTACCATCAGCACGACGCGAAAACCCGCATCGGGGGGAAGGCATGCCGGAGAGAGTCAGGGGGCAGGCGCTAAGCCCGTCTGCCGTAAGCGACTGCTACGATCGGCTGGGGCCGAGGCTGGACCTGCTGGGGTTCCACGGGATGCCGTCGGTCAACGACCTGATCGCGCACGCCGATTTCGAGGACGCGCAAAGCGTGTTCGAGTTCGGCTGCGGCACGGGTCGCTTCGCCGCGCGCCTGTTCGACCAGTATCTGCCGCCCGGCGCGCAGTATCTCGGCTGCGACGCCAGCCCGGTCATGATCGCGCTGACGCAGAAGCGCCTGGCCCCGCATGCCAGGCAGGCCCAGGTGGTGCCGTCCGGGGTGCCTTTGCGGTTTCCGCTGCTCGACCAGGAAGCGGACCGCATCGTTTCGGTTTTCGCGCTCGATCTGCTCGCGGAGGCGGATGTCGCGCAGTTCTTCGAGGAGGCCCACCGCTGCCTGAGCGCACAGGGCAAGGTCTGCCTGGCGAGCCTGCACCGGGGTGCCAGCGTGCCGTCGCGCGTCGTCTCCGGGGCCTGGACCGCGTTGTTCAACCGGCGTCCGGCGCTGGTCGGCGGCTGCCGCGCCATCGACCTCAACCCGTTCATCGATCGCCATCGCTGGCAGGTCGCCCACCGCAGGATCGCGGCGCCGTTTCTGGTCGCATCCGAGGTGTGGGTCCTGGAAAGACGCACGGCGTAACGCCCGCCCCGGCGCTTCGGGCGCGTCCCCGGCTCAATCGTCGCGGTGTTCGATCTCCTGCACCAGCACCCACGGCGCGGCGACCACCGCCCAGAATACCGGCTGGCGCTGCCCCCAGAGGCGCGCGTCGGCATCCGTCGCGCGCGCCAGCGCGCCGCCCGCCATCCAGCCGCGGACTGCCTCGCTGTCGTCGCACACCACGCAGGCAGCGACATCGACCAGATCCAGCGCCGCGTTAACCTTCACCACCGTGCCGCGCGCGAAGTGACGCTCCAGCTCCGCCCATGCGATCTTGCCGGTCTCGGCGTTGAGGCGTGCACGCAATGCCTGTGTGTCGTCGTTCATTGGGGACATTGTAAAGGATAGGAACGGCATGGTCTGCCGGCGCTCGGGCGACGAGCGCGGGCTTGACCTTGTAGCGACTACAGGGTCTAGGGTGATTCCGGGAACGCCGGACAACCAGGCGTCATGGGCCGGCGCCTGTTGCCGGGTCGACAAGGGGGATGCCATGTGGGGACCGATGAGCGAATACGGTTGGGGTATGGGGGGCTTTGGCCTGTGGGGCGGGCTGATGATGGTGCTGGTCTGGGGAGCGCTGATCGTGCTGGTGGTCGCCATCGCCAAATGGCTGCTGGGCGGCCGGGCCGCGCACACGCCGCATGCGCGCTCCGGCAATAGCGCGCAGGATATCCTTGACGAGCGTTACGCGCGCGGCGAGATCGACCGCGAGGAATACCTCCAGCGGCGAGAAGACCTCAGGTGACGCCCGCCGCCCGCGAATCCGTCCGTGGGCGATTGGCTTGCTTGGCGTATGCCGTGCCTTATTCCTGCCGGGCCGACGCGCAAGATCGCCCAGGCGTTTTCGCGGTCCGTGCAACCAAGGGGGAGACCGTACGCGACTCGGACGACCTTGACCCTGTACGGGCCGCGTCAACACCGCTGATCCGGGCTGCGTGAGATCACGCGCAGCCCCGCGAGGCAAGGCGATAAGGGGCAGCAAAGACATAAGCGACGATCGTCTCCGCCGCGCTGCGGACTGCAATGATGCCGATTCGTGCCTGTTCTGATGAAGGGTGGGTGGTCATCGGGGGGGGCAGGGAAGGCGCTGCCGCTGCGAACACGTATCCGGTGAGTCGGACCGGTGAGGCATCTGTCTCGCGATACTGCTTGAACCCGCTCTGTGGGCCCCATAGAATAACTATTCATGTATCTATTCATCTAGTTGTTCACGCCATGATCCGTACACCATGAGCAACGGCACGATCATCCGCGAGCAACTGGCCCGCGGGGCGATGAGGGCCCGTCAACTCGTTGATTCGACGGGCCTGAGCCAGCCCACCGTTTCCCGTGCCATCGCCGGCCTGGGCGATGAGGTCGTGCGTATCGGGGCGGGGCCGTCTATTCATTACGCTCTTCGGGACGCCTCTCGCGGCCTGGGTGACGTGCCCGTGTACCGGGTCGATGCCGCAGGGGGATTGCGGCTGCTCGGGCGGCTGATCCCCGTTCACCCCGATGGTTTCGTCATGCGCCAGGAAGACGGCGCCGCGCAGCACTTCGAGGGTCTGCCCTGGTGGTTGCTGGACATGCGTCCGCAGGGATTCCTCGGACGCGCGTATGCGCGCCGGCATGCGGACGATCTGGATCTGCCGGCGAACCCGAACGAGTGGAACGACACGCAAGTCCTGCGTGCGCTGCTGAGGCATGGCGAAAACGCGGTCGGCAACCTCCTGCTGGGCGATCGCGCGCGCCAGCGCTTCCTGGAAGGGGCTCTGCCGGCTCCCATCCCCCCTGTCGACCGTGGCGAGGCCTATGTGCGCTTGGCCGAGGCCGCCACGCGCGGCGATCAGCCGGGTTCATCGGCGGGTGGCGAGCAGCCCAAGTTTGCTGCCTACGCGATGACGGACGTCGGCCCACGGCACGTGCTCGTCAAGTTCTCGGTAGCCGAGGACAACCCGATCGCCGAGCGCTGGCAAGATCTGCTGCTGGCCGAGCACGTCGCGGCCGAGACCTTGCGCGCCGCCGGTATCGCCGCCGTGGCGACGCGTCTGTTCGATCATGGCGGGCAAAGATTCCTGGAAACCGAGCGCTTCGACCGCGAGGGCGAGATGGGGCGTCATGCCCTGATCTCCCTGGCCGCGCTCGATGCCGAGTTCGTGGGAGCCGGTTCCGGCGAATGGCCCGTAATCGTGCAGCGCCTGGCGCAAGCCGGGCATGTGCAGGCCCAAGCCCATGGCGAAGCGGCCTTCCTGCACGCCTTCGGCACGCTCATCGGCAACACGGACATGCACTTCGGAAATCTCTCGTTCCACGGCGATCATGGGAGGCCCTACACCCTCGCGCCTGCCTACGACATGCTGCCCATGGGCTTTGCGCCAAGAAGCGGCGGCGCTCTGCCCGAATCGCTGGCAGAGCCGCATATCACGCCTTCGGTCGATAACGAAACCTGGGGGCGCGCGCTGGAAGTCGCACGGCAATATCTGGAGAGGTTGCGGCTTGTCGGCGACGCATTCAGCGAGCGGTTCATGCCGTGTCTCGCCGCATTGGAGCGACATGTCGAAGTGGGGGGGAGCAGGATTGCCCGGTTGAGTCAGGGGGTGTAGCGCATCCCTGCGCCTCGGCCCTTCGGGGTTTGCCCGATAGTTGCCCCCCGGCATTATTTGGCGGTTTCTCGTCAGGTCAGCGGAAATTCAGCGGGAATGGCGGAATGGTTTCACACGCTTTGAGCGATTTCTTTCGCAGCCAGTAGGAAGCGGCGGGCCTATTTCACACGCCTTAAGCAACGGCGCTCTTGACTAGTTTCGGTGCGGGCGTGCGAACCCCTTTCTTTGTTCGCGCAAAGAAAGGGGTGAAAGAAACGCGCCCCGAACCGCCTTGACCCTGCGGACGACTCAAGCCAGCGAGAGATCCTATTTCGCAGATGGGCGCTCAGGCGTCAGCGCGCGGATGATTTCGGTCAGGGCGTTTGCTGTGTCTTCCGGGCGTTGTCCGTATTGCACTCTGACAATAGCGCCGTCGACCGCGATGCCGAGTGCATGGGCGATCAGGTCTCGGTTGTGCATGGCTGGCAACAGGTCGAAAATCGCGGCGGTCATGGCCTCTTTGTGTCGACGTGCGAGGTCGACGACTTCCGGGAAATCGGTTGCCAGTTCGCCTACCGTGTTGATGAATGCGCAGCCGCGAAAATCCTCGCCCTGAAACCAGTCCATCAAGGTCGGCACAAGTGCGTCGATGTTCTGGCCGTGGCGCTTGATCGTACTTTTGAACCATTCCATCCAGCGCGTGTGCCGATAATCCAGGAACGCGCGTACCAGTTCGTTCTTGCTCGGGAAATGGCGGTAGAGCGTCACCTTGGTCACGCCGGAGTCGGCGATGATCCGGTCTATGCCGGTCGCGCGAATGCCCTGCCGATAGAAGAGATCGTGCGCAGCCAGAAGGATGCGCTCCTTGGCGGGTATGTGCTTATCGCGTGTCATGTCCTTATTGTAGACAGGTCTGTCTACATCGTATGGCCTCGGTAGTGGACAGACCTGTCTACTACCGGGAGCACGCCATGCACAGCAAACCCCCTTGTCCGCCATTCACAGCCGATACGGCCACCTTGAAGGTGCGCATGGCAGAGGATGCCTGGAATTCGTGCGATCCTGAGCGCGTGGCGATGGTATACACGGAAAATACCTGCTGGCGGAATCGTGTTGAATTCCCGGTGGGGCGAGAAAGCGTGCGTCAGTTTTTGAGGCGTAAATGGGCGCGCGAACTCGATTATCGACTGATCAAGGAATTGTGGAGTTTCGACAACAACAGGATCGCGGTCCGGTTCGCCTATGAGTGGCATGACGACGCCGGCCAATGGTATCGCTCATACGGCAATGAAAACTGGGAATTCAACCAGGAAGGCTTGATGCAGTATCGATTTGCCAGCATCAACGATTTGCCTATCGAGGCGACGGCGCGGAAATTTCATTGGTCCCTTGGGAGGCGGCCGGATAATCATCCGGGATTGAGCGATCTCGGTTTGTAGAATGACTTTCTCTGCTTCGATTGGGTGGATCTCTATCAGCTTGATTATTGGTGGTGAGGTTTCACACGCCTTGAGCAACGGTGTTCTTGATTGGTTTTGGCGCGGGCGTGCGAGTGACTTTCTTTGGACGAACAAAGAAAGTCACCAAAGAAATTCGCCCCGGACCGCCTTGACCCTACGGGCGACCTCGCGTGAATCCGTCTGGCCGGGGCCGCAGCCAAGCGCCGTCCGGGCGCGGGCTGCTCGGCCCGGGTCCTCCGGGCCGACCCCGTCCAGACGCATCCTCGCGAGGCAAGGCGATAAGGGGATGGAAAACCGACAAGCGAAGCGCGTCACGAACGCGAAGCGGCTTCGCCTATGCTTTTTATTTCCCGTTACGCCTTGCCTCGTCCGTGCGCGCCGACGTGGGGTCGGGCGGCAGGATGCTGCCCGTGCAGGCTTCGCCCGGACGGCGAATGCCTGCTGTGCCCCTCGGCGGCGTGTGCGGGCGAGGTTTGCCCGCAGGGTCAAGGCGTTTCGGGCGCATTTCTTTCCCCGGTTTCTTTGGGCGAACAAAGAAATCGGGTCGGGCGCGTCGCTGTGCCAGATCAACTATGAAAAGGCCGATTCGCGCCCGGAATGGCGCGTTTGCGTTTGGCAATGCAGTAATGCAAGAGTTGATTCGGCGTTTTGCGGAGTGGGTATGAATTCTTGACTTGGCCTATCCCCGGCGTGTTATCGAAATGTTGTGGAATTTTATCCTGAAATATGGGGTGTTAGTTCTCGTTTACTGTGGGTCTCCGAGATATTTGAGATGAAGCGTTTTCGTGTTATCAACCCATATTTTGTATGTGGAACGCTTTTCGTGGTGCCCTGCTTTGAGGCGTATTACAATCGTGCGTGGTGTGCTCGCGTCCATATAATTTAAGGTTTCAGCGAATCCTGATATAGGTGCGCTGAACCTGTATTTGTCTATATGATCCCAGTATTCTGCTAAGTTGATAATGGTTTCTGGTTCGTCGTAGCGAAGGCTGTGCCCTTCTTTTATTAACAATGGAAGGCCACCGATTAATGGCTGATATGGAGTTACTTCGTCAACATACAATGACCAATTTGAGAGGTTATTAATGCTTGTGTTTTTTATTCCAATATTAACTGTACTACGTATATGCCCCTTGGTCGGCTCGATTGTTTCATAAGGTGGTTTTGGCTCATGGAAAATACATAGTTGAGAGTTTTTTGATGAAGAATATTTCTTGATTATTAGGCTAAAAAGGGAGAGTAGACCTGGAGTCGCTATAAGTGCTCCAAACCAGAACGTCCATGTGTCGATAGAAAAGTGTTGTAAGGATGCTGGTATGCGTGTGATGCCAAGAGCGTGTAGCCACGCTGCTAAATTAGATGCGGCGTCATGCGGAGAAACGCTCACGGCGAGCATTAGATAGGTGCCGATGATGCTGAAGGTGTAACTAGCTAATTTAAGAATTAAATTTTCAGAATTTTTCATTCTAGATAATTCTTGGTCCAATTTGTGTTTGTTTATGTGGTTATTGATCTGTTTGTCATATCGTGTGTTTTGTTCTTTGGGGGGGGGTCGCACAAAAAAGCCACCGGGAAAATCGGTGGCTTTGGATGGTTTAATAAGTGGGCTAGGGGGGTGTTGATGTTCTCGGCCACTTGAGAACTTTGCTTTAAGCAATCAATCCCAGCTCAACGCCCCTCCCGTCTGATACTCCGTCACCCGCGTCTCGAAGAAATTCTTCTCCTTCCGCAAGTTCGCCTGCTCATCCAGCCACTCGATCGCATTCTCCGCCCCCGGGAAGGGTTCTTCGAGGCCGAGCTGCTTGGCGCGGCGGTTGGCGACGAAGCGGAACTGGTCGCTGTGCATCTCGGCGGTGTAGCCGAGGATCGGGTCGGGCAGGAGGTAGCGGGCGTAGCCGCTTTCGGCGGCCTCGGCCTCGTCCCACATCTCGCGGATGGCCTTGGGATCGGGGCGGATGTTTTCCTCCAGCATGATCTGCTTGGCCACGCGGATGCCGAAGCTGGCGTGCATGACTTCGTCGCGCATGATGTATTGCAGCTGTTCGGCGGTGCCCTTCATCAGGCCGCGGCGTTGCAGGGCGAAGATGGGGGTGAAGCCGTTGTAGAACCAGCTGCCTTCGAACACGGCGGCGAAGAAGATGTACGCCATGAGGAAGTTCATCAGTTCGTCGCGGTCCTTGAGGTCGATGTCGGGACGCAGGACGGAGTCGAGTCGGCGGTTGGCGATGCGGATCTTGGCGTGGATCTCGGGGACCACGCGGTAGCGGTTGTAGATCTCGCCCTGGTCGAGGCCGATGGTTTCGATGCAGTGCTGGTAGGTCCAGGTGTGCAGGGATTCCTCGTAGACCTGGCGGGCCTGGTAGATCTGCAGCTCGGGCGCGGACATCTTTTCCATCACCGCGAGGCCGATGTTGCGCATGGCCAGGATGTCGGAGGTGGTCAGGTAGGCGAGCACGTTCTCGTAGACGTGGCGTTCTTCCAGGGTGAGCTTGTGGAAGTAGTCGTGCACGTCGGAGGCCATGTTGATGTCGAGTGGCGTCCAGTGGTTCTTGTTGGCGTTGAGGAAGTAGTTCCACGCCCAGGGGTACTTGAACGGCGCGAGCTGGTTGACGTCGGTGAGGCCGTTGACGACGCGCTTGTCATCGGGATTGACCGGCTTGGCGGACAGTTCCTCGGCCTCGGCGCGCGCGGGCGCCGGGGCCTTGGCGGCCTCGTCGGCGCGCGCTTCGGCGTTGCCCGCCTGCGGCTGTGCGGGAGCGGCGGGGCGGGTGGCGAGGGGGTCTTCCCAGTTCAACATGTTGCGTACCTCTTGCGATCGGTGGGCTCGATGGGCGGGGGCGGCGGCGGAGGCCGCCGCCCGGCCTGCGGCGTTACTGGCAGGCCTCGCACTCAGGATCGAGTATCGAGCAGACCTTGGGGGCTTCCTCCGCGGCGGCGGGCGCGCTGCGGGTGGCCGCCTTTTCCATGTGGGTGGCGCCGAGCGAGCGCAGGTAGTAGGTGGTCTTGAGGCCGCGCACCCAGGCGAGCTTGTAGAGGTTGTCCAGCTTCTTGCCGGAGGGCTCGGCCATGTAGAGGTTGAGCGACTGGGCCTGGTCGAGCCATTTCTGGCGGCGCGAGGCGGCCTCGACCAGCCAGCGCGCGTCGATCTCGAAGGCAGTGGCGTAGAGGGCCTTGAGGTCGTCCGGCACGCGGTCGATGGCGCTCACGGAGCCGTCGTAGTACTTGAGGTCGTTGACCATGACCTCGTCCCACAGCCGGCGCGACTTGAGGTCGGCGACGAGGTGGGGGTTGATCACGGTGAACTCGCCCGAGAGGTTGGATTTGACGAACAGGTTCTGGTAGGTCGGCTCGATCGACTGCGACACGCCGCAGATGTTGGAGATGGTCGCGGTCGGGGCGATGGCCATGGTGTTGGAGTTGCGCATGCCCTGGGCCTTGACGCGCTCGCGCAGGCCGTCCCAGTCGAGGGTGCTGGATTTGTCGACCTGGATGTACTGGCCGCGGGTTTCCTCCAGCAGGTTCAGCGAGTCGATGGGCAGGACGCCGCGGCTCCACAGCGATCCGTCGAAGGTCTTGTAGGCGCCGCGCTCGGCGGCCAGCTCGGTGGAGGCCTCGATGGCGTAGTAGGACACGGCCTCCATGGAGCGGTCGGCGAACTCGACCGCGGCCTCGCTGGCGTAGGGCAGGCGGAGCTTATACAGGGCGTCCTGGAAGCCCATGAGCCCTAAGCCCACCGGGCGGTGGCGCAGGTTGGCGCGGCGCGCCTGGGGCACGCTGTAGTAGTTGTAGTCGATGACGTTGTCGAGCATGCGCATCGCGGTCTTGATGGTGCGCGCGAGCTTGGCGGTGTCCAGGCCCTGCTCGGTGACGTGCTGGGCGAGGTTGACGCTGCCGAGGTTGCACACGGCGATCTCGTCGTCGGAGGTGTTGAGGGTGATCTCGGTGCACAGGTTGGAGCTGTGCACGACGCCGACGTGCTGCTGCGGCGAGCGCAGGTTGCAGGGGTCCTTGAAGGCGATCCAGGGATGGCCGGTCTCGAACAGCATGGACAGCATCTTGCGCCACAGGTCGACGGCCTTGACCTTGCGGAAGACCTTGATCTCGCCGCGCGCGGCCTTGGCCTCGTATTCGGCGTAGCGGGCCTCGAAGGCGGTGCCGACGAGGTCGTGTAGGTCGGGTACCTCGTTGGGCGAGAACAGCGTCCACTCGCCTTCCTCGGCGACGCGCTTCATGAACAGGTCKGGAATCCAGTTGGCGGTGTTCATGTCGTGCGTGCGGCGGCGCTCGTCGCCGGTGTTCTTGCGCAGTTCGAGGAATTCCTCGATGTCGACGTGCCAGGTTTCGAGGTAGGCGCACACCGCGCCCTTGCGCTTGCCGCCCTGGTTGACCGCCACGGCGGTGTCGTTGGCGACCTTGAGGAAGGGCACGACGCCCTGGCTCTTGCCGTTGGTGCCCTTGATGTGGGCGCCGAGGCCGCGCACGCGGGTCCAGTCGTTGCCGAGGCCGCCGGCGAACTTGGACAGCAGGGCGTTGTCCTTGACCGCGGCGAAGATGCCGTCGAGGTCGTCGGGCACGGTGGTGAGGTAGCAGCTGGAGAGCTGCGGGCGCAGGGTGCCGGCGTTGAACAGGGTCGGGGTCGAGCTCATGAAGTCGAGCGAGGAGAGCAGTTCGTAGAACTCGACGGCCTTGGCCTCGCGGTCCACCTCGTTGATCGCAAGACCCATGGCGACGCGCATGAAGAAGGCCTGCGGCAGCTCGAAGCGCTGGCCCTGGCTGTGGATGAAGTAGCGGTCGTACAGGGTCTGCAGACCGAGGTAGGTGAACAGCCGGTCGCGCTCGGGTCTGAGCGCGGCGCCCAGGCGGGCGAGGTCGTAGCGGGTCAGTTCTTCGTCGAGCAGTTCCAGCTCGACGGCGCGGTGCACGTAGGCGGCGAAGTATTCGGGGTAGCGCTCGGCCATCTCGGCCTGGGTCGCGGTCTCGGCGAGCCCGGAGAGGAAGCCCAGCGCCTCGCTGCGCAGGGTGTCGAGCAGCAGGCGGGCGGCGACCAGGCTGTAGTTCGGGTCCTTGTCGATGAGCGTGCGCGCGCTCATGGTCAGGGTCTGACCCACGTCCTGCGCCTTGATGCCGTCGTACAGGCCGCGCAGGGTGTCCTTGAGCACGCGCGCGGGGTCGACGTCGGCCAGCCCTTCGCAGGCCTCGTCCACCAGCGCCTGCAGGCGGGCGGCGTCGAGCGGGGCGCGGCTGCCGTCGGCCAGGGTCACCTGCGGCACGTCGCCGCCGGCCTCGGGCTGCGCGGCCTGCTTGGCGGCGGTCTCGGCGGCGCGCTTGGCCGCCTGCTGCTCGCGGTAGAGCACGTAGGCACGGGCGACCTTGTGTTCGCCGGCGCGCATCAGCGCCAGCTCGACGTAATCCTGGATGTCCTCGATGTGCACGGTGCCGCCGTCGGGCATGCGTCGGAACAGGCCCTCGGCGATCTGGCGGGTGAGGGCGTTCACGGTCTCGTGGATGCGGCTGGAGGCGGCCGCGCTGCCGCCCTCGACGGCGAGGAAGGCCTTGGTCATGGCGACCTTGATCTTGTCCGCGTCGAAATGCGTCTGCTTGCCGTTGCGGCGGATCACCCGGTACTGACCGGCGGCTTCGGCGCGCGCGGGCGCGGCGTCGCTGTAGCCCTCGGCGGCAAGGGCGGCCTGGGCGGGCGTTGTCTGGCTTTCGGTACGCATGCGTTCCCCCTGGGTGGCGCGGAATCGGTGTGTGGACGGGCGGTGGTGCCAGTCGATTGAGATACTATAGGATGTGGATTGTGGCAGGTCAATGACACAAGATGCTGTGGATAGCCCTGTGGATGAGCTGTGCAAGAACTGTGCATGAATGCGTCCGCGCGGGCACCGCGACGGTGCGCGCGGCGAGGCCGAATGCGGGTGCGAAACCGCTGATCGCGGCGCGTCCGCAGGCGTCCCAGAGCCTGGCCCGGCGCGGTTCGGCCCCGCGCGTATGGCACCCGCCACGCACCTTTTTGGCCGCCGGTCGCACCGGGGACGTGCCGGCGGCCCGCCGTTCGTCGGATTACGCGACGCCGCCCGCCAGCCGCCGCGTCACCTCGACGAAGTCGCGCACATAAGGGCGCGCGGCATCGCACTCGCGAATGCCGGCGTAAAGCGTGCATTGCAGCCCCTCCCGTCCCAGCGGCAGCGTGACCAGCCGGCGGCCGGCGGGCACGTCGCGCAGGGCCCAGTCCGGCAGCGCGCTCACGCCGCGGCCGCTGGCCACCAGCTGCAGGATCATTTCGCTCAGCTCGGAGGTGCGCACCGCCGCCGGTGCGATGCCGGCGGGATCGAGAAAACGGGTGAACACGTCGAGCCGTTGCGGCGCCACCGGGTAGGTGATCAGGGTCTCGCCGGCCAGATCTTCGGGATTCACCCAGGGGCGCTGCGCCAGCGGATGCTGGGGCGCCACCACCAGGCGCATGGCGTAGTCGAACAGGCGGTGGTAGGCGAGGCCCGCGCGCGGCTCCGGGTCCGAGGTCACCACCAGATCGACCTCGTCGCGCATCAGCGCGGCCAGCGGCGCGAAGCTGTGCGCGAGGGTCAGATCCATCTCCACGGCGGGCCAATCCTCGCGGTAGCGCTCCATCGCCGGCGTCAGCCAGGCGAAGCAGCTGTGGCACTCGATGGCGATATGCAGGCGGCCGCCGCCGTCGGCGAACTGACTGAGGTCGCGCGTCAGCTCGTCCAGCTCGCGCGTGATGCGCACGGCCGAGGCGAGCAGGCGTTCGCCGATCCGGGTCAGGCGCAGCGGGCGGCTCTTGCGCACGAACAGCGGCCCGCCCAGCGTTTCCTCCAGCCCGCGTAGCTGATGCGAGAGTGCGGACTGGGTCAGATGGAGGCGCTCGGCCGCAGCGGCGAGGGTGCCGGTGCGGTGCAGGGCGAGCAGGGTGCGCAGATGCTTGAGTTCGAGGTTCATGATGAAATAAATTCATGTTTACGTGAAATATTAGAAATTGTACTCATGTTTTGCGCCGGGCACACTGCCGTTTTTCCGCAACCGGATCGAGGATGAGGCGTATGACGACGGTACATAACCTGGGTTACCCGAGGATCGGCCCGCGGCGCGAGCTCAAGCGTGCGCTGGAGGCCTACTGGGCCGGGCGCATCGACCGCGAGGCGCTGCTCGCCGAGGCGCGGGCGGTGCGCGACGCACGCTGGCGCGACCAGGCCGATGCCGGCCTCGACCTGATCCCGGTGGGCGATTTCTCGCTCTACGACCACGTGCTGGACATGAGCGCGCTGCTCGGCTGCGTGCCGCCGCGCTTCGGCGCGTCGGACGAGCCGGTCGACCTCGATACCTATTTCCGCATGGCGCGGGGGCGTGCACCGAGCGGCGCGCCGGCCGACGCCTGCGAGATGACCAAGTGGTTCGACACCAATTACCACTACATCGTCCCCGAGTTCGCGCCCGATCAGGCGTTCCGCATCGCCAGCGAGGGGCTGTTCGACGAGGTGGTGGCGGCGCAGGCCCAGGGCTACCGCGTCAAGCCGGTGATTCTGGGGCCGATCAGCTACCTGTGGCTCGGCAAGATGAAGGGCGGCGTCGACGACCGGCTCGCGCTGCTGGACAACCTGCTGCCGGTGTACGGGCAGATTCTGTACCGTCTGGGCGCCCTGGGCGTCGACTGGGTGCAGATCGACGAGCCGGCGCTGGCGCTGGACCTGCCGCCGACGTGGCGCACGGCCTGCGAGGCCGCCTACAACCGGCTGCAGGGGCGCGGCCCGAAGCGTCTGCTGGCGACCTATTTCGGCCCGCTGGCGGAGAATCTGGCGCTGGCCTGCGGCCTGCCGGTCGACGGCTTGCACCTCGATGCGGTGCGCGCGGACGAACTGGCGCTAGCGGCGGACCGGCTGCCCGGCTACAAGGTACTGTCCGCCGGCGTGATCGACGGGCGCAGCCCGTGGCGTGCCGACCTTGCCGTATTGTGCGAGCGCCTGGCGCCGCTGGCCGAGCGCCTCGGCGCGGATCGCCTGTGGCTGGCGCCGTCCTGCTCGCTGCTGCACGTGCCGGTCGATCTGTCGCAGGAGAGCGGTCTCGACCCCGAGCTGCGCGCGTGGATGGCCTTCGCGCGCCAGAAGCTCGACGAGGTGGTGGCGCTGCGTCAGGCGCTGGCCGGCGAAGGCGGCGAGGCGCTGACCGCGGCGAGTGCCGCCTTGGCGGCGCGCCGCGCTTCCGCCCGCGTGCACCGCGCCGATGTCGCGGCGCGGCTGGCCGCACTGCCGCCCGATGCGGCGCGCCGCGCCAGCCTCTACGAGGCGCGTGCGCAGGTGCAGCACGAGAAGCTGCATCTGCCGCCGCTGCCGACCACGACCATCGGCTCTTTCCCGCAGACCGACGAAATCCGTACGGCGCGCCGCGACTGGCGTGCCGGACGCCTCGACGAGGCCGGTTATGAAGCCTTTCTGCGTACCGAGATCGAGCATGTGATCCGCGCCCAGGAAGCCTATGGGCTGGACGTGCTGGTGCACGGCGAGCCGGAACGCACCGACATGGTGGAGTATTTCGGCGAGCGCCTGGACGGCTTCGCCGCGACCGCGCACGGCTGGGTGCAATCCTATGGCTCGCGCTGCGTGAAGCCGCCGGTGATCTGGGGCGACGTGAGCCGTCCGCGGCCGATGACCGTGGACTGGAGCGTGTATGCGCAGTCGCTGACCGAGCGACCGGTCAAGGGCATGCTCACCGGGCCGGTCACCATCCTGCAATGGTCCTTCGTGCGCGACGACATCCCGCGCGCCGAGGTCTGCCGGCAGATCGCGCTGGCCCTGCGCGACGAGGTGGGCGATCTGGAGCGCGCCGGCATCGGCGTGATCCAGGTCGACGAACCGGCCTTCCGCGAGGGGCTGCCGCTGCGCCGCGCCGACTGGCCGGCCTATCTGGACTGGGCGGTGCAGGCCTTCCGTCTCGCCACATCGGGCGTGGCCGACGAGACGCAGATCCATACACATATGTGTTATTCGGAATTCAACGACATCATCGAGGCGATCGCGGCGCTGGATGCGGACGTGATTACCATCGAGACCGCGCGTTCGGACATGGAGCTGCTCGACGCCTTCGCCGACTATGCCTACCCCAACGAGATCGGCCCGGGAGTCTACGACATCCATTCGCCGAACGTGCCGGCGGCCGAACGCATGCGCGCGTTGCTGTATGCGGCGGCCGAACGCCTCGGCTGGTCGCGGCTGTGGGTGAATCCGGATTGCGGACTCAAGACGCGCGGCTGGCCGGAGGTGGAGGCTTCGCTGCGCGAAATGGTGGCCTCGGCGCGGGCGCTACGCGCGGAAATCGGCGCCGCAGCGGGGGGGTGAGGCCGGGGCGTCGGTCGTCGGCTGTCATTTCCCGGTCATAAGACAATGCTATGGATGCATGTCCCGATGCCGTCCGACGATCGATATGCCGAATCCGCTGTGCGAACCGTTGCGTGAACTGCTGGCCAGCCGGCAGATGCACGTCCTGTTCCAGCCCATCGCCGATGTGGCGGTGGGCGGAATTTTCGGCTACGAGGCGCTGATCCGCGGCCCCTCGGACAGCCCGCTGCACAGTCCGCTCACGCTGTTCGATACCGCCATGGCCTGCGGCGCGCTGTCGGAGCTCGATCATCTCTGCCGGCGGCTCGCCATCGAACGCTTCGGCCAGCTCGACCTGCCCGGCCGACTGTTCCTCAATGTGACTCCGGAGACCATCACCCAGACGGACGGTCCGCGCGGCCGCACGCTGCAGTATCTGGAGGCGGCCGGCCTGTCGCCGGAACGGGTGGTCATCGAGCTGACCGAGCACACGCCGATCAAGGATTACCGGGTGATGCAGGAGGCGGTGGAACACTACCGGGAGATGGGCTTCGCGATCGCCATCGACGACCTCGGCTCCGGTTACGGCGGGTTGCGCCACTGGACCGAGCTGCGGCCAGAATACGTCAAGATCGACGGCCACTTCGCGCAGAACATCCATGAGGATCCGGTCAAGCGCCAGTTCGTGCGTTCGATGCGCGAGATCGCCAAGGAGCTGGACAGCCGCCTGGTCGTCGAAGGCATCGAGACGCGCGAGGAGTATGCGGTGATCGCCTCGCTGGGCATCGAGCTGGCGCAGGGATACTACCTGCAGCGGCCGGCGCAGCATCCGCCGCGCTCGTTGCCGCAGCTTGGCGGCATGTGCCGGGTGCCTTCGCCGCGCCATCGCGCGGGCACCGCGCGCGGGCTGCTGCGCCGCGCCACGGCGATCGCGCCGTCGACGCCCCTGCCGGGCGTGGTCGAGCTGTTCCAGCAGGAGCCGCAGCTGCGTTCGGTGGTGGTGGCGGACGGCGAACGCCCGGTCGGCATCGTGCGGCGGCATCAGATCATGGACTTCTACGCGCGCCGCTACGTGCGCGAGCTGAACGCGCGCAAGCCGATTCGCGGCTTCATGGATGCGCGCCCGCTGGTGGTTTCGCAGGATACGCCGCTGGAACAGCTCAGCCAGCTCGTCACCAGCCAGATCGAGGACGACTGGGACCGCGATTTCATCATCACCGACGACCAGGGACGGTATCTCGGTCTGGGCACGGTCATCGATCTGCTGCGCCGCCTCACCGAGCTGCAGATCCAGTACGCGCGCTACGCCAATCCGCTGACCCAGCTGCCGGGCAGCGTGCCGGTCAACGAGCAGATCGACATCTATCTCGATCGCGGCATCAATTTCGTGGTCGCGTACTGCGACATGGATTCCTTCAAGCCCTACAACGATTACTACGGTTATGCGCGCGGCGATCACGTGATCCGAGAGATGGGGCGGCTGCTCAGCGAGTCCATCGATCCGCAGACCGATTTCGTGGGCCATGTCGGCGGCGACGACTTCGTGCTCGTGCTGGCCTCGCAGAGCTGGCTGGCCACGCTCGAAGCCGTGCTCGCGCGTTTCGAGGCGCTGGCGCCGAGCTTCTACGACGAGGCCGAGCGCGAGGCCGGCGGCATACTCGCGCCCGACCGGCAGGGGCGCGAGCTGTTCCACGAGCTGCTGTCGCTGTCCATCGGCGTGGTCCAGGTCGCGCCGGGCGGATTCAAGAACCATCACGAGGTCGCTGCCCGCGCGAGCGAGGTCAAGTGCATGGCCAAGCGCATTCCCGGCAACGGCCTGTTCGTGGACCGCCGTCTGATGGAGGGCGAAGCGCGTGGATCGATCGCCGAGGGCGGGTCGGTCCCGGCCGGCGACGGCCGCCGCTACGCCTGAGTCCCCGCCGCCCGCCAAAGCTGCTAAGATCGCCCGCCGGCGGCCGATGCCGCCGGCTATCGATATCGACACCAGGGTGCCCCGCGCGTGCGCGGGGTTAAACGGGAAGCCGGTGCGTCCGTAAGGACCAGTCCGGCGCTGCCCCCGCAACGGTGATTGGGTCAAGGCGACACCACACTGGCCACTGTGCGCTTGCGCATGGGAAGGCGGTTCGCCGCGATGCGTCGCATCGCGCCCATCAGCCCGGAGACCGGCCCTGGCGTCTACGTTCCGGTCGCGGCGGGCGACAGGGGAATGCCGCCGGCACCTTGTCCCGGCGCAACCCCGTGCTCTCCGCGAACTTCCCCCAATCAGGTGCGCGGAGGGCCACCATGCGTCATCGTTGCGTTTTCATCGGCAGTGCCGGTCTGGCATTGCTGTCCACCCTGCAGGCCGCGCAGGCGGCCGGCCAGCCGCCGGTGCTGGTCATCACGCCTACCCGATTCGAGCAGCCGGCGAGCGATGCCGTGGTGCCGACGCGGGTCATCGGCCGCAGCCAGATCGAGGCCAGCGGTGCGGCCACCGCGGCCGGCGTGCTGCGTTTCTATCCGGGTTTCGACGTGGTGGCCAGCGGCGGCCCCGGGCAGCTCACCTCGGTATTCCTGCAGGGCACCAACAGCAACATGGTCAAGGTGCTGGTCAACGGCGTGCCGCTCAACGATTCGACCAGCGGCGGTGCGCCGTGGGCGGACATCCCTGCGGCCGACATCGAGCGCATCGAGGTGGTGCAGGGGCCGCTGTCGACGCTGTGGGGCTCCAATGCCATCGGCGGCGTGGTCAACATCATCACCCGCCAGCCGGCCGGGGTAGGCGGCCATCTGTCGGCCGCCGCCGGCGGCTGGGGCACGCGCACCGGCTCGCTCGGGGTGCACGCCGCCGGCCGCCATGCCGCCGCGGGCGCCACCGTCAGTGGCGAGCATACCGCCGGTACGCCGCCGGTCGCCGGTCTGGACCAGCCGGCGCCCTACAGCAACCGCACGCTGAGCGCCTATGCCGACGCGCACGCCCACGGCGCGGACCTGCGCGCCGACCTGTGGCAGAGCCGGGGGCGCGGCGCCTATGCCGTCGGCTACCCGCCATATTCGCCACTCTCGCTGGCCTCGCAGCGCTATCTGCACCAGACCGCCGCGCTGCGCGCCGGGCTGCCGCTGGGTGGTGGTTGGCGGCTCAGGGGCGGGGTCGAACAGACGCGCAACACGTTGAATCAGGACCAGCCCGAAAGCTATAACCCCTCGGCCTACGATTTCGCGCACAGCACCCGCAATGCCCTGCATGCCGAGCTTGCCTATGCGGGCGGCGGGGTCCACTGGCTGTTCGGCGCGAGCCGCGCGCGCACCCATGCCGCAAGCCTGAGCTACGGCTCGGCCTATAACGATTACCGTCGCACCGACGCCGGCTATGCCGAATGGCAGCAGCAGTTCGGTGCCTGGCGCCTGACCACGGCGGCGCGGCGCACGGACGACAGCCAGTTCGGCGGTCACGACACCTGGAACGTGGGACTGGGCTACCGCCTCGGCGCGGACACCACGCTCGATGTCTCCACGGGCACCGGCTATCGCGCGCCGACCTTCAACGATCTCTACGGCTACGGCGGCAATCCGGCGCTCAAGCCAGAGACCTCGCGCAGCGTGCAGGCGGATTTGAGCACGGCCTTCGGCGCGGCCGGAAGGTTGCACGTGTCGGCCTACCAGCAGCGTATCGACGACCTGATCGAGACGGTCCTGGTGAACCCCGGCACCTACCGCTACCAGAACCGCAACGTGCAGCAAGCGCGCATCCGCGGGGTGACTGCGGGCTGGTTCTGGCGCCTCGCCGGCTTCGACGCGGCGGTGGATGCGACCTGGCAGGATCCGCTCAATCTCACCACCGGCCAGCGCTTGTTGCGCCGCGCCTCGCACAGCTACCGCGCGCGCCTGGCCTACGACGCCGGCACCTGGCTGCTGGGCAGCGACTGGATCTGGACCGGTCGCCGCAACGACATCAGCGGCCAGACGCTGGACCCGTACGTGCTCGGCAACCTCAGCCTGCGCGTGCACCTCAGCCGTGCCCTGACCCTGCATGCCAGCGTCGACAACCTGCTCAACACCTACTATGTTCCGGCCTATTACGGCACCGACATCGCCTATACGGCGCCCACGCGCAGCGCGATGATCGGCCTGCGTTACGACTTCGGGAGCACCTGATGGGCAACCGTCTGACCCGCATCTATACCCGTACCGGCGACGACGGCAGCACGGGGCTGGCCGACGGCAGCCGCGTGCCCAAGGATGCGCCGCGGGTGGCGGCGATGGGCGAGGTGGACGAGCTCAACAGCACGCTGGCGCTGGTGCTGGCCGAGGCGGAGATGCCGGATGCGGTGCGCGAGTGTCTGACCCGCGTGCAGCACGACCTGTTCTCGCTGGGCGGTTCGCTCAGCCTGCCGGGGCAGTGCCTGCTCGAGGCGCAGGCCAGCACGCGGCTGGAACGCGAGCTCGACGGATTCAACGGGGCGCTGCCGCCGCTGCGCGAGTTCATACTCCCCGGCGGCGCACGTGCCGCGGCCGCCTGCCACCTGGCGCGCGCGGTCTGCCGGCGCGCCGAGCGCGGGCTGGTCGCGCTGGAACGCGACGAGCCGGTTCCCCCGGAGTTGCTGCGCTATCTCAATCGCCTTTCCGACCTGTTGTTCGTGCTGTCGCGGGTATTGGCCCGCGACACGGGTACCGGCGAGGTCTACTGGTGCAAGCCGGCCCGTCCCGATCCGGAAGGGAATCCCTGAATGTGGCGTCTCGGCGTCGATCTTGGCGGCACCAAGATCGAGGTGGCGGTACTCGATCCGGATGGCCATGAGTGTCTGCGCCGACGCGTCCCGACCCCCCAGGGCGATTACGCGGGCACGGTCGAGGTCGTCGGTGAATTGGTCGAATCCGCCGAGCAGGCGCTTGGGGTACGCTGTACCGTGGGCGTGGGCACCCCGGGCGCGATATCGCCCGCCAGCGGCTTGATCAAGAATGCGAACTCGACCTGTCTCAACGGTCGCGCCCTGGGCGAGGATCTGGCGTGCCGGCTCGGGCGCGAGGTGAGGCTCGCCAACGACGCCAACTGCCTGGCCCTGTCCGAGACCGCCGACGGCGCTGCGGCCGGCGCGGCGTCGGTGTTCGCGGTGATCCTGGGCACCGGTGCCGGCGGCGGTATCGTGGTCGGCGGCCGGCTGCTGACCGGCGCCAATGCCATCGCCGGCGAATGGGGGCACAACCCCTTGCCTTGGCCCCGCGACGAGGAGCGACCGGGGCCGGCCTGTTACTGCGGTCGCCGCGGCTGTCTGGAAACCTTCGTTTCCGGCCCAGGCCTCGCGCGCGATCATGCCGCGGTCACCGGCGTCGGGCTCGATGCGCCAGCCGTCGTGCAGCAGGCCGCCGCCGGTGACCGCACGGCACAGGCCACGCTTGACCGTCATGCCGACCGTCTGGCGCGCGGTCTGGCCATGGTGATCAACGTGCTGGATCCCGAGGTGATCGTGCTCGCCGGCGGACTGTCCAATCTGCCCGGCCTGTGCGCTGCCGTGAGCGGGCGCTGGGGCAGATACGTCTTTTCCGACCGCGTCGACACCCGGCTGACGACGGCGCGTCATGGCGATTCCAGCGGCGTGCGGGGTGCGGCGCGCCTCTGGACGGACTAGAATCGCCGCCAACCGATTTTGCGGAGACCGACATGACCCCCCGATTGCTGACCCTGTGCCTGCTGATCTTCGCCACGGCCGCGCTGCGGCTGCTGCCGCACTGGCCCAATTTCACCCCCGTGGCCGCGCTGGCACTGTTTGCCGGAGCGCATCTTGACGACCGCCGCCTGGCCTTCGTGGTGCCTTTCGCGGCGCTGCTGCTCAGCGACTGGGTGCTCGGCTTCTATCCGGGCATGGTCTTCGTGTATGCGGGGTTCGCGGTCAGCGTGCTGATCGGCTTTGCCCTGCGCCGCCGCCGAGGATTGCGACGAATTGCCGCAGCCACGCTGGCGGGCGCCATCGCGTTCTTCCTGATCAGCAATTTCGGCGCGTGGCTGACCACCGGACTCTACCCCAGGGATGCCGCCGGGCTGGCCGCCGCCTATATCGCGGGCATTCCCTTCCTGCGCAACGCGCTGGCCGGCGATCTGGTGTACGTGGCGTTGTTGTTCGGTGGGTTCTGGCTGGCGGAGCGGCGTTTCGCCTGGCTGCGCGCGAAGACGGCGGGACTCGCCAGGACGGGGGCCCTGGGTCAGTCTTGACACAGCGTCTTAATCGGAGAATCATTCGAATATTAGCATAAGCACTACGATTTATTCGCGGAGGATATGGATTATGTCGGAGAAGAAACTCGCCATCATTGCGACCAAGGGCACCCTGGACTGGGGATATCCTCCCTTTATTCTGGCGTCCACGGCCGCGGCCCTCGGCTATAGCACCGAGGTGTTCTTCACCTTCTACGGCCTGCAGCTGCTGAAGAAAAAGCTCGACGTCAAGGTCAGCCCGCTCGGCAACCCGGGCATGCCCATGCCGATGGGCATGGACAAGTGGTTCCCCATCCTCGGCACCGCGCTGCCGGGCATGGAAGGCATGATGACCATGATGATGAAGAACAAGATGAAGGCCAAGGGCGTGGCCAGCCTCGAAGAGCTGCGCGAACTCTGCCAGGAGGCCGAGGTGCGCATGGTGGCCTGCCAGATGACGGTCGATCTGTTCGACATGAACCCTTCCGACTTCATCGACGGTATCGAATTCGGCGGCGCCGCGACCTTCTTCGAGTTCGCCGGCGAAAGCGACATCTGCCTGTTCATCTGATGTCCCGCACGTTGTGCGTGCCCGGGCTGCCTGCAAGGCCCGGGCACGCGCAAGCGGGTTGACCGCATGTCGCCCGATTCCCCACAAGTTCCTTCCGAAGATTTCCTCGGTCTCTACCGGGGCCGCAGCGTCGGCATCCTGCGCTGGCCGCAGCTTGACGAGTTCTGGGCGCGTCTGAGGGCGCGCGCCGACGAAGGCTGGTACGTCTATGCCGTGGGCGAGCCGGTTCCCGATGCCGTCGTCGACGCCGAGGCGCTGTCGCATTTCATCGACGAGATCGATACCCTATTGCGGCGCGAGCACGATCACGACTATTGCGGCATCGTCTATGCCGACGATCCGGCACAACCCCGTCTGGTCAAGATATTCGATCCCAACCATCTGGGATCCTCATGCGGGTCGAGCGGGCAACCAACCCCGCCCGGCTGGGTGGTGTCGCGGTTGCCGCCGGTCGATCTGGCCGACGCCATGCCGCTGGCGAACAACCGCCGTCGCTGGTGGCAGCGCCTGTTCGGCGGCTGAGTCCCGCTAAACGTCCGTAGCCCGTCTTCGAGCGCATTCGAGATAGGCCGCCTCGTCCGGCGGCTGGCCCGAGCGCTGGGCCTCCCAGAGCGCCGTGCCGAGGCATTCCATCAACGCGTGTTCGGCCTCGTGGGCGCCGCCCAGCCGTAGGCTGAGCCGCCGATGGGCCTGCGCCAACCCGGGTGGCCGATCGGTGGCCACCTGTTCGCGGATGGCCAGATGCATGCCCATGTGCAGGAAGGGGTTGCCGGTGCCGTCCTCCGGCCCGAAATCGCGTTCCAGGGCGTCGCCGCCGGCCGCAAACAGGGCGTGATATTCCGGATGCGCGGCGATCACGTCCGCGATCTGCGCGCCGAGCGGATCCAGCGGTTCGCCGCGGCAATGGCGCTGCCAGGCATCAAGGTAATAGCGGCGGATCTGGCCGCGGTCGTTTCCGAACATGCCGTCCCTCTGGCCCCGGCCTCGGTCGGGGCGTGTCCATACGTCGTCGCGTGCGGTCGTCAGCCGCCGGCCATGTCGAGATCCGTCTGCACGCTGTCGATCCCGGCCTTGGCGCAGCGTGCGTCGAGTTCGCCCGTGGGCGCGCCGCTGACGCCGATCGCGCCGACGAGGGTACCACCCGCGTGAATCGGCAGGCCACCCGCGAACATGGCCATGCGCGGCATGCGGCCCAGCGGGGTGCTGGCGCGGTCGCCGAGTGTGGCAGTGGCGGCGTTGAAGGACAGCGCGGTGTAGGCCTTGTCGCGGCTGATCGCAAGCGTCAGGTCCGAACCCAGGGTGTCGCGCAGCACGACCTGGGGATTGCCGCCGCGGTCGATGAGGGTCACCGCGACGGACACTCCGGCCTTGCGGCAGGTCATCAGCGCGGTCTTGGCGATCGTGAGCGCCGTGTCCAGAGTCAGTCGGGGCAGTTTGACCATTAGCGGCGCGTCGGCATGGCTGACGGGGGCGGCGAGCAGGAGGGTGCCCAGCACGAACGCTGGCAGTCGGCGAAACGTGGCGATGGTTCCAGGCATGGGATTTGCTCCTCACTTTGATGGATATAGCAATCGAATGTACGGATATAAATAAATGTGATGGCCGAACGGGGACCTTCGGTGGTCGTGTTTGTCTATAGAGTTTAGGTGACGCGCCGGCAACCGGTTGGCGGCCGGCCGTCTTGTGCCCATGTTGAGTACAGTCGACGAGGGAGCCATGTCAGGACGATTCCAGGAGCTTGACGGGTCGAGCAGGCCCGCCGCGACCACCCTCCACAAACATCCGGTCGTGTTGTCGCCGGCCAATCTGCTGCGACGGATGCTGGACGGACGTATCCAGGGCGCGCGCCTGTCGATACGCCTGCCGGACGGCGAGACCCTGCATTTCGGGGAAGGCGATCTGCGCGCCGAGATGTTGATCCACCGGCGCTCCGTGCTGCGGCGCATCCTGCAGGATCCGGAATACGAACTCGGCGAAACCTATATGGATGGCGGCTGGGATCCGGGGCAGGGCGGCTTGCGCAATCTGCTGCGGGTGCTGATGAGCAGCTTCACCGAGGCGCCTCCGCATGGACTGGGGAGGGTCATCCTGCCGCTGGTCAAGCTGGTCCAGGAGGGCAATCGCATCGGCCGTGCACGCCGCAACGTGTCGCACCACTACGATCTCGACGAATCGCTGTTTCGCACCTTTTTGGACGATGGCATGTTTTATTCCTGTGCGTATTTCGAGCACGAGGACATGGGCCTGGAGGAGGCGCAGCAGGCCAAGTGCCGTCACATCATGCGCAAGCTGCAACCGAAACCGGGCGAGCGCATCCTCGACATAGGCTCCGGCTGGGGTGGGCTGGCGATCTACCTCGCCGAGCATGCCGGCGTCGAGGTGGACGGGCTGACGCTCTCCAGGGAACAGCTACGCGTGGCCGAGGCCGAGGCCGCGCGGCGCGGGCTGTCGGATCGCGTGCGTTTCCATCTGCGTGACTACCGCGAGCACACCGGACAGTACGACCGGATCGTCAGCGTCGGCATGTTCGAACACGTCGGCGAACCCAATTTCCCCGCCTTCTTCGGCCAGGTCGAAGCACTGCTGGCGCCGCATGGGGTGGCGCTGCTGCATACCATCGGCGCGAGCAACGAGGCAGGTCCCACCAATGCCTGGATCCGCGAACATATCTTCCCCGGCGGCTTCATTCCCTCGCTGTCGCAGATCAGCCGTGTGGTCGAGCGCACCGGCCTGATGCAGACCGACGTCGAGGTGCTGCGCCTGCATTACGCCTGGACCCTGGCTGAATGGTTCCGACGCTTCCAGCAGCGCCGGGCCGAAATCGCCGCACGCATGGGCGAGCGCTTCTGCCGTATGTGGGAGTTCTATCTGGCGGTCAGCGAGGGTTCCTTCCTGTGGCGCGATCTGGTGGTGTTCCATATTCAGCTCAGCCATGCCCACGGCGCCGTGCCGATGACCCGCGATTACCTCTACTGCGAGCCGCAGCAGCCCTAGTGCCTAGCGCCCCGCTTCAGTAAGCTCGGTCTTGTCCACCCACGGTGCGGTGTGCGCCGCGGGCCAGCCCTATGGAGAACCGAGTGAGCGAACACGTTCTGGCATTGCCGCCCCAAACCGAGGCCATGCGCGCTGCCCAGCAGCTCATCACCGAGTCGCTGATTCACTATGAGGGGCTGCCGGTCGGCACGCGCGCCGCGCTCAGCGCCTGGACCGCGGCGGAAAACTATGCCGACTGCTTCATTCGCGATTTCGTGCCCTCCGGGCTGGTGTTCCTGCTGCAGGGGCGGCACGACGTGGTGCGCAATTTCCTGCGTGTGGCGCTGCGCATCCGCGATTTGCAGGAGGAAATCGAGGGTCACCGCGGGTTGCCGCGGGTGATGCCCGCGAGCTTCCGCGTCGAACGGCATCTGGACGGGGGCGAATCGCTGCACGCGGATTTCGGTGATCGCGCCATCGGCCGGGTGGCTCCGGTCGACTCGATGATGTGGTGGGTGTTGCTGTTGCAGGCCTACGTGCGCGAAACCGGCGATACCGCATTGGCCGCCGATCCGGCCTTCCAGCGCGGTCTGCAATCGATTCTGGGCGTGTTGCTCAACGACCGTTTCGAGGTCTTCCCGACCCTGCTGGTGCCAGACGGGTCGTTCATGATCGACCGGCGCATGGGCGTGTACGGTCATCCCCTGGAAATCCAGGCGCTTTTCTTCGGCAGTCTCAACGCGCTGGCCGAGCTGCTGCTGCCCAGCGAGGCGACGCGACCGATGCTTGAGCAGGCGGTGAAGCGCCGCGCGCAGCTCACGGAATACGTGCGCCAGTTCTACTGGCTGGATCTGGCCCGCCTCAACGACATCCATCGCTACGAGACCGAAGCCTTCGGGCAGGATGCGGTCAATCCCCTCAACATCTATCCGGAAAGCATCCCGGACTGGCTGGTCGACTGGTTGCCCGATGCAGGCGGCTATCTGCTTGGCAACCTCGGACCCGGGCGCATGGATTTCCGCTTCTTCGCCTTCGGCAACCTGTTGGCGGTGATCTTCGGACTGGCCACACCGACGCAGTCCGATGCGATCATGAATCTCTATGAGGCGCAGTGGTCCGACCTCGTCGGACGCATGCCCGTCAAGCTCATCTATCCGGCCATGGCCGGTCTCGAATGGCAGCTGCTGACCGGTTCGGACCCTAAGAATACGCCTTGGTCCTATCACAACGGCGGCAACTGGCCGGCCCTGCTGTGGGCCTTCGCCGGTGCCGCCATGCGTACGGGCCGCGGCGATCTGGCGCGCCGCGCGCTGGAGATCGCTGAGCCGCGCCTGCTGGCGGACGACTGGCCGGAGTATTACGACGGCCGCAACGGACGCCTGATCGGGCGTCGCGCGAATACGCGTCAGACCTGGAGCGCGGCCGCGCTGCTGGTCGCGCACGGCCTGATACGCGAGCCGGACCGACTTGCCTTCTGGGCGGCGCCTGAAGGGGTGTGACGGGCTGGTATTTCGCCGTCCGATTGGCGAGAATGGCGCAATAGTTGACCGCCATACTCGGAAAACAGGACGCATGCCGATGTCCCCATCAGCCCTTGCCCGGCCGGCCATGGCCGGCGGTCCCGTCCCTCCTCGGGGCACGCGCAGCATAACCTTGGACACACCCTTTCGCTTCCACCGCGGCGGCGAACTGCCGCGGCTGGAAATTGCCTACGAAACCTGGGGCACGCTCAATACGGCGCGCGACAACGCGGTGCTGATCTTCACCGGCCTGTCCGCCAATGCGCATGCCGCGACCTCGGTCTGCGATCCGCAGCCGGGCTGGTGGGAATACATGCTCGGCGCGGGCAAGCCGCTGGACACCTCCCGCCATTACGTCATCTGCGTCAATTCGCTCGGCAGCTGCTACGGCAGCAGCGGGCCGGCCTCGCTCGATCCGGTCAGCGGCCAGCCCTATGGCCCCGACTTCCCACGGCTGTCGGTGGAAGACATCGCCGCCGCCGGGCGCGCCCTGACCCAGGCATTGGGGCTGCGCCGGTTGTCGGCGGTGGTCGGTGCCTCGCTCGGCGGCATGAGCGCGCTGGCCTTCGCGCTGCAGACGCCCGACGCGCTGCGGCGGCTGGTGTTGATCAGCTCGGCGGCCCACCCTACTGCGCATGCCATCGCCATGCGCTCGCTGCAGCGGGAGATCGTACGCGCCGACCCGGCCTGGGCGGACGGGCGTTATCGGCCGCCTGGGCCGGTGGAGGGCATGCGGCTGGCGCGCAAGCTCGGCATTTCCTGCTATCGCTCGCCGGAGGAGTGGGAGCAACGCTTCGGTCATCGCCGCGCGGCCGCGCGCGCCGCTTCGGATCAGTTCGAGGTCGAGTCCTATCTCGAACACAACGCGACCAAATTCGCGCTGGGTTTCGACGCCAATGCCTATCTCGCGCTTTCGCGGGCGATGGACGATTTCGACGCCGCCGATCATGGCGAGGGCGACCTGGCTGCGGCGCTGGCCCGGCTGCAAGGGCTTGAGGCCCTGGTCATCGGCGTGCGCAGCGACACGCTGTTCCCGGAATCGCAGCAGCGCGCGCTGGCCGACGGTCTGCGCGCGGTCGGCGCCAAGGTTCGCTATGCGGCACTGGAGTCGCCGCAGGGACATGACGCATTCCTCATCGACGAGGCGCGTTTCGGACCTGTGGTGAGGGCGTTTTTCGCCGACACGCACTGAGGCGGACGATCCGCCTCAGTGCGACTCGACGCGGGTCTTGCCGCAGCGCGCGCAGCGGTACTCGGTGACGAGTCGCCCGGCCTTGACGTCGAACCGCTTGTCCTTCTCCACCACCCATTTATGGAAGCCGCGGCGGCACAGCATGTCGCCGCGGTGCTTTTCCGAGGCGCTCGGACGGCGGAACGGGACGACGTCGCCCATATTCAGCCCTTGCTGCCACCCATGCAGAGAGGCGATTCGGGCACGTGGCCGGCGCGCTCGAACCATTCGTCCGGGCTCAGGGTGTGCAGCGCGAGGGCGTGCAGCCCCTCGGAGAATTCGTCGGCCAGAATCTGGTTCACCCTGCGGTGGCGCTGGATCAGTCGCTCGCCGTCGAAAGCCGCGCTGACCACGGTCACCTTGAAGTGGGATTCGGAGCCGGGCGGCACGTTGTGGTTGCCGCTTTCGTTGACGACCTCGATGAATTCCGGTTCGAGGGCGTCGGTCAGTTTACGTTCGATCAACTGCTGGCGGGACATGGCGGATTCCTCGGTTGCTTGGGGCTAGCATAACGCGCCGCGAGGGCGTCAGGAATATGCCCGATCCTAAGCCCGGGAACCGATTTCAGGGAAGTGCGTAGAAGGCCCGCGCGGTGGCGGTGGTCTCGCTGGCGACCTGTTCGGGCGGTCGCCCGACGGCGGCGGCGACCGCCGCCAGCACGTGGGGCAGGTAGGCCGGTTCGTTGCGCCGCGAGTGTGGCTTGGGATGCATGTCGCGCGGCAACAGATAGGGCGCATCGGTCTCGATCATCAGGCGGTCGGGCGGTATGCGGCCAATGAATTCGCGCAGGTGGTGGCCGCGGCGTTCGTCGCAGATCCAGCCGGTGATGCCGATGTGCAGGTCGAGGTCGAGATAGGCGTCGAGTTCCCCGCGCGTCCCGGTGAAGCAGTGCACCACCGCGCGGCTCAGGCGCTCGCGGTGGCGGCGCAGGATGGCGATGAAATGCGCATGCGCCTCGCGCTCGTGCAGGAAGGCCGGCAGGCCGAGTTCGGCCGCGAGTTCGAGCTGCGCCTCGAAGGCGCGTTCCTGCACGTGGCGGGGCGAATAGTCGCGATTGAAGTCGAGCCCGGTTTCGCCGATCGCGCGTATCTTGGGGTGGGCCAGGGCGAGTTCGCGCAGCGTGCCGGCGGTGGCGTCGTCCCAGGTCACCGCGCGGTGCGGGTGTACGCCCACGGTGGCGTAGAGATGCTCCGGGTAGCGCTCGGCCAGGGCCACGCTGGCGAGGCTGTCTTCGAGGTCCGAGCCGGTGCACAGCAGTTGCGCGACGCCGACCTCCAGCGCGCGCTTGAGTACGGCATGTTCGTCCGCGCGGAAACCGCTGTGGGCGAAGTTGAAGCAGATGTCGACGAGTTCCATCCGGGTATCTCCGAAAGCGGCGGGCACTATAGCAAAACCGCTGCCTGGGCGTTTTTGCCAGGGTGGCCTCGGGTGTAGTATCCGTTGATCGAAGCACTGAGAAGAGACTCGCCATGATGAAGGAAGCATCACCGCGCACCATTTATCTCAAGGACTATCAGGAGCCCGCGTTCCTGATCGAGCGCACCGAGCTGCGATTCGAGCTGGGCGAGGATTTCACGCAGGTTGAGACGCGCCTGCAGCTGCGCCGCAATCCGGCGGCGGCTTCCGCCGATGCGCCGCTGGTGCTGGACGGCGAGGACCTGGAGCTGCTTGCCGTGCGCATCGACGGCCGCGAGCTGCAGGCGCAGGAATGGCTGCAGGATGCCGATTCGCTGACCCTGGCCGGCGTGCCCGATGCATTCGAGCTGGAGATCGTCAATCGCATCAAGCCGCAGGAAAATACCCGCCTGGAGGGGCTGTACAAGTCCTCGGGCAATTTCTGCACGCAGTGCGAGGCCGAGGGTTTCCGGCGAATCACCTACTATCTCGACCGTCCCGACGTGCTCAGCGTGTTCACCACCACCGTGGTGGCGGATGCGACGGAGTATCCCGTGCTGCTGTCCAACGGCAATCCCGTGGATACCGGCCGGCTCGACGACGGCCGGCACTTTGCGACCTGGCACGATCCGTTTCCCAAGCCCTCGTATCTGTTCGCGCTGGTGGCGGGGCGGTTGGCCTGCCAGAGCGACCGCTTCGTCACCGCCTCGGGCCGCGAGGTGGAGCTGCGCATCTACGTCGAGGCGCACAACGCCGACAAGTGCGAGCACGCGATGGAGTCGGTCAAGAAAGCGATGCGCTGGGACGAGACGCGCTTCGGCCTGGAGTACGACCTCGACATCTACATGATCGTCGCGGTGGACGACTTCAACATGGGGGCGATGGAGAACAAGGGCCTCAACGTTTTCAATTCCCAGTACGTACTGGCGCGCCCGGATACGGCGACCGACGACAACTATGAGCACATCGAGGGCGTGATCGCCCACGAATACTTCCACAATTGGACCGGCAACCGCGTCACCTGCCGCGACTGGTTCCAGCTCTCGCTCAAGGAAGGGCTCACCGTGTTCCGCGACCAGAGCTTCACCGCCGAGATGACCTCGGGCACGGTGAAGCGCATCGCCGACGTGCGCCGCCTGCGCACGCACCAGTTCGCCGAGGACGCCAGCCCCATGGCGCACCCGGTGCGCCCGCCGTCGTATATGGAAATCAACAACTTCTACACCGTGACGGTGTACGAGAAGGGCGCCGAGGTCGTGCGCATGTACGAGACCCTGCTGGGGCGCGACGGCTTCCGCCGCGGCATGGATCTGTACTTCGAGCGCCACGACGGACAGGCGGTGACCACCGACGACTTCCTGGCCGCGATGGCCGACGCCAACGGCGCCGACCTCGAACAGTTCCGCCGCTGGTACGACCAGGCCGGCACGCCGGTGGTGACGGTCGAGGATACGTGGGAACCGGAAACCGGGCGCTATACCCTGCGTCTGAGTCAGTCCTGCCCGCCGACGCCCGGACAGCCCGAGAAACTGCCGTTCCTGATCCCGCTGCGCATGGGGCTGGTCGGTCCGGACGGCGCCGACCTGCCGCTGCGGCTCGAAGGCGAGGGCGACGGCGGCGCGACCGACCGCGTGTTCCGCCTGACCGAGCCCGAGCAGACGCTGTGCTTCACCGGTCTGCCGGCGCGGCCGGTGCCCTCGCTCAACCGCGGTTTTTCCGCGCCGGTCCGGGTGGCGTTCGACTACACGCCGACGGTGCTGGCCTTCCTGGCCGCGCACGACAGCGATCCCTTCAACCGCTGGGATGCGGGCGAGCGCCTGGCGCTGTCCGTGCTGCTCGATCTGGTCGAGGACGTGCGCGCCGGGCGGGCGCTTGCCTTGCCGGCCGGCTTCATCGAGGCCTTCGCCGCCGTGCTGAGTGATACTCGGCTAGAACCCAACCTGCGCGCCGACATGCTGGCCCTGCCGGGCGAGGCCTGGCTCGCCGAGCAGTTCGAGATCGTCGACCCGGATGCGATCCACGCGGCCCGCGAATATGCGCGCCGGGCGCTGGCCACGGAACTGGAAGCGCAATGGCTGGCCGCCTACCACGGCCACACCCCCGAGGGCGGCTATCGCTATACGCCGGAGGAGGCGGGCCGGCGCGCGCTACGCAATCTCGCGCTGAGCTACCTGGCCGCGCTGGATTCGCCTGCCGGCGCCAGGCTCGCCGAGACGCAGTTCCGCGAGGCGGACAACATGACCGACACCATGGGCGCGCTCGGCGCGCTGATGCTGACCGATGACCCCGCCCGGGGTCTCGCGCTGGCGGCGTTCTACGAACGCTGGCAGGACGACTCGCTGGTACTGAACAAGTGGTTCGGCCTGCAGGCGGTGCGGCAGCATCCGGATACCCTGGCGGAGGTCGAGCGGCTGCTGGCGCATCCGGCGTTTTCCCTGGGCAATCCGAACCGCGTGTACGCGCTGCTCGGCGGGTTCATGATGGGCAATCCGACGGGCTTCCATGCCGCCGACGGCAGCGGCTACCGCTTCGCCGCCGATCAGGTGCTGGCGCTGGACGCGCGCAATCCGCAGGTCGCCGCGCGCCTGGTCAAGGTGTTCAGCCGCTGGCGGCGCTTCGACACGGAGCGTCAGGCATTGATGCGAACCGAGCTGGAGCGCCTCAAGGGGCACGAGCTGTCCCCCGACGTGTACGAGATCGTCAGCAAGAGTCTGGAAGGCTGAAACACATGCGCCTCACGGTCGGCCGCTGGCTCATCGTGTTGGAGCTGGCGGTCGGCCTGCCGGCTGCGGCCGGCACGCTGCCCCGGGTGATCGGGGATGCCGAAGCGCCGGCCTGCGTGGATGCCGCCGCGCTCGCTCGGCATATGTACGCCGCGCCGACGTTCCGTCTGGTGGCACCGCTGAGCCTGCCCCCTGGTTTTCGCAGCATTTTGATCCTGGGAACCCGCAAGGTCGACATTTCGGGCGGGCATGCGCTCGTGTCCGACCCGGCGTTCTTCGAGTCGTTCCCCCTCAAGGGATCGATCTACCGCGGGACGCTGTACTGGGGGCGGACGATTTCCGGTCGGCGCGTGGTCGAGATTGCACGCCCCGCCGGGTGGCAGGGCGACACATATTCGTTATGGGCGATCGATGCGCGGATGCCGCGCACGGATTTCGTGACGGCGTTGCAGGATGCTCGGCAGCCTATGCGCAAATCCGCGCTCGTCGATGCCGTGTGGCGTCCGCCGCTGGTCTTCGCGGCGCGGCACGCGAACCGGATCTGGATCGTCACGGTCGGCGAACCCTATGGCGTGCTCGGGAACTGGCAGGTGTATGCACTGAGGGCGTCCGGCGTCGCGAGGGTCTGTTCGCTGGCATTCGTGCCGCGGGGGCAGACGGCGGCGAGCCTGCTGCCCGCGCCGGTGAGCCGTTTTTCGCGGCTCCTCGAGGCGACGCTCGGTTCCGGCGAAGATGAGGGCACGTTGCAGTCGACCGCACGATTGCGCCTCAACGTCAGGCGGGCGCTTGGCAATCTGGCGCTACGGCCCTGGGCCATGGCGGCGACGCCGGCCTACAACACTCGCGCGCAGGTCGATGCGGGACTCGCGGCCTGGGCACGGCATGACCCGGGCCGCACGCGGTTGCGCGATGCCGTCCTAAAGGCCTACGCGCCGGCAGAGCGCGCGCTGGCCGACTACTATGCACGGACTTTGGGGGTGCCAGGCACGCAGGCGGCTGCCTGGGCGGAGACCGGCATGGACCGGTTTCTGCGCGGTCACTTTGTTTTCCCGCATGCCGACGAATGAAGTGGGTCTGAATCCGCGGATTCCGCCGTGTTATTGATCGAGGCCAAGGCGCGGAGCGACGTTTTTCGTACAGTGACAGCATGAAGTTGCCCGCATGCATACCGGAGACCGCGCGTTGATACCCGAATCCCCGACCGTCCGTTTCGATGCCGAGCTGATCCGCCGCTACGACCGCGCCGGCCCGCGCTATACCTCCTACCCGACCGCGGTGCAGTTCCACGAGGGCTTCGGGGAGGTCGAGTATCGCGCGGCCGCCGCGCGCAGCAACACGCAGGGGCGGGCACTGTCGCTGTATTTCCATCTGCCGTTCTGCAACACGGTCTGCTACTACTGCGCCTGCAACAAGATCGTGACCAAGGATCGTTCGCGCGCCGCACCCTATCTGGCGCGGCTGCATCGCGAGATCGCCCTGCAGGCTAGGCTGTTCGACGCCGGCAGGCAGGTGGAGCAGCTGCATTGGGGCGGCGGCACCCCGACCTTCCTCTCGCATGCCGAGATGGCCGCGCTGATGACGGCGACGCGCGAGCATTTCGCGCTGGCGGAGGATGGCGAGTATTCCATCGAGGTCGATCCGCGCGAGGCGGGCCCGGGCACCATCGAGCTGCTGGGCGAACTCGGCTTCAACCGTCTGAGTCTGGGCGTGCAGGACTTCGACGAACGCGTGCAGCGGGCGGTCAACCGCATCCAGGGCGAGGCGGAGACGCTCGGCGTAATCGAGCGGGCGCGTGCCTCCGGTTTCCGCTCGGTGAGCGTCGATCTCATCTACGGCCTGCCGTTCCAGAGCGTGGCGAATTTCGCCGCCACGGTCGATCGCATCGTCGCGGCCGGGCCGGATCGCGTTTCGGTGTTCAACTACGCGCACCTGCCCGAGCGCTTCAAGCCGCAGCGGCGGATCGCCGCCGAGGATCTGCCCAGCCCGGCGGAGAAGCTGGCCATTCTCGAGGACACCATCGGCCGGCTGACCGCGGCCGGCTACGTCTACATCGGCATGGATCACTTCGCGCGGCCGGACGACGAACTCGCGGTGGCCCAGCGCGCGGGCACGCTGTATCGCAACTTCCAGGGCTATTCCACGCACGCCGAGTGCGATCTGGTGGCCATGGGCGTGACCGCCATCGGCTCGCTGGGTGATGTCTATGCGCAGAACGTGCGCACCGAGGCGGAGTATTTCGCGCGTTTGGACGATGATCGGCTGGCGGTCTTTCGCGGGGTCGTCCTGAGCGAGGACGACCGTCTGCGGCGCGCGGTGATCTCGGCGCTGATCTGCCGCTTCCGGCTCGATTTCGCTACCGTCGAAGCCGAATACGGCATCGTGTTCCGCGATTATTTCGCTGCCGAGTTGGCGGTGCTGGCGGGCATGCGCGAGGATGGCCTGCTGGACTTGACTGCGGTGGGGATCGAGGTCACGTCGGCGGGGCGGCTGCTGATCCGCAACATCTGCATGGTCTTCGATGCCTATCTGACGGCGGCGCGCGCAGCCTATTCGAGGGCGATCTAGCCGCCGCACTAGCGTATCAGCGGCCGGTGTCGCGCGATGCTTTGCAGCAGCCCCATCGCTGCCGCCATGGTGACGAGCGAGGTGCCGCCGTAGCTCATGAACGGCAGCGGTACGCCGACCACGGGCAGCAGGCCCATGGTCATGCCCACGTTGATGAATACGTACATCGCGAAGGTCAGCGACAGCGTGCCCGCGAGCAGGCGCGAGAAATTGTCGCTGGCGCGCCAGGCGATGTAGAGTCCGCGCAGGATGATGAAGGCATAGGCCGTGAGCAGCGCGACGCTGCCGGCGAGCCCGAATTCCTCGCCGAACACCGCGAAAATGAAGTCTGTGCGGCTTTCGGGCAGGAAGCCGAGCTGGGCCTGCGGCGCGTGCAGCCAGCCGAGGCCATAGAGTCCGCTGGAACCGATCGCGATGGTGGACTGGATGATGTGATAGCCGGCGCCCAGCGGCGCGCGCTCGGGGTCCAGGAAGGTGAGGATGCGTGCCTTCTGGTAGGCATGCATGAAATGCCAGATGACCGGGACGAGGGCGGCAACCACGAGTGCGCCGACCAGCAGATAGCGGTAGGGCACGCCGGCCAGAAAGATCACCACCAGGCCGGTGATGACGATGAGCATTGCCGTGCCCAGATCGGGTTCCTTGGCGATCAGCGCGACGGGAATCGCGATCAGCAGCAGCGCGCCCAGCAGATGCGGCAGATTGAGCGGCAACGGCCGCCGACTGAACAGATAGGCCAACGCCAGCGGCAGCGCCAGTTTCATGAATTCAGAAGGTTGCAGCCGCACCGGCCCGAGATCCAGCCAGCGGCGCGCGCCCAGCGCGGTTTCGCCGAGCCCGAGTACCGCTATCAGCATGAGCACGGCGAACAGGTAGGCATAGGGGCTCAGACGTCGCCATTGCTGCGGCGACACCTGGGCGATACCGATCATGATGACGAACGCCACCGCGAATTTGCCGCCCTGATGCCAGACCGTCGCGATATCCTGGCCGGAAGCGCTATACAGCACGAGTTCGCCGACGCTGAAGATGGCGAGGATGCCGGTGACCAGCGGCCAGTCCAGCCGCAGCCGCGAGAGTATCGCGAGTCCGCGGGCGCGTAGCAGCTGGCTGCGCGCCCCTTGGTAATAAAGCGTTTCCATCGCCCGGTTGCGTCCCCTAGAGCCAGTGTGAAATGCGTGAAGTCATGCGTTGCAGCAGGTTTTCCTGCGCGCCGGCGCGCAGCGCGACTGCGGGTGTCTGCGCCAGGGAGCGGCCGTCGAGCGTTACCTGCAGCGTGCCGATGTCCTGGCCGCGTGCGACCGGCGCGCGCAGGTGCCGGTCGAGGCGCAGGCGGATGCGTAGCGCCCGGTACTGGCCGCGCGGCACCAGTACGACGAGCGGTCGCCTCACGCCCAGAGGTATCGCATGCGCGGCGTCGCGGACACGCACCCGACGGATCGCGTGGCCGGGGCGATAGAGGACGTGACGGTCGAAATTGTCGAACGCCCATGAGAGCAGGGCGTAGGCTTGCCCGGCCACGTGCGCGAATGCGCGTTCGGTGCTGCGGTGGCCGCCGGGGGTGCCGAGCACGCTGGCGACCAGGGTGGTGCCGTCCTGGCGTGCAGCGGCGACGATGCCGTAGCCGTGCGTGCCGTCGCCGACCGTCAGACCCAGCGCCGACGGGTCGCGTATCAGCAGGCGGTCGAAGCTGTACTGCTCGATGCCGTCAAAGCGCATCGCGCGGTGGCGGAAATAGGGCAGATACTGCGGGAAACGGTCGACCACCGCAGCACCGAGGCGGGCGGCGTCGAGGGCGGTGGTGCGGGCATGGCGGTCGTTCAGACCGTCGACCGAGGTGTAGTGCGTGTGCGTCAGACCGAGCGCCGCCGCCGTCTGGTTCATCAGGCTCAACGCCGCCTGGCGGGTGCCGGCGATGCCCTGGGCCAGACAGACGGCGGCATCGTTGCCGCCGTCTGTGATCAGGCCGTCGAGCAGTTGCGACACGCTGATGCGGGTGTCCGGCTTGAGGAACATCGACGAGCCGGGCGTGCGCCAGGCCGCGACGCTGACCGGCAGACGCGTCGCGGGTTTGATCCGGTGTGCCGTCATCTCCTCGAAGGTGACATAGGCGAGCATGAGCTTGGTGCTGGCCGATGGGCCGAGCGCATGCCGCGCATCCTGTGCGGCCAGCAGTTGCCCATTGCCCGCATCGAGGAGCGCGTAACCGCCCGTATGCAGGTGCGGCGCTGGCGGAATCAAGGGCGTCGGCCCGTTTGCCGGGATATCGGCCCGGGCGTTGCCGGCCAGCGCGGTCAGGCCGGCCAGCGTGGCGAGTAGGAGGCGGAGACTTCGCATGGCGGGTCGTTCCTGCCGTTTCGGGGACATCATCTTGACCGGGCGTCCCGGGACAAGTTCACTGTGTCGCGGCGCGTGTGTCCGGTTCGAGGGTGACCGGCGTACCTGGGTGTTCGATGGCCCGGCGATGCGCCAGCCAATAGTCCATGATCTTGCGCGTGACGGTGGAGGCTGGGCCGAGCCGGTCGCCGGCATGTTCCACGATCACCACCACCGCAAGTTCGGGGTGGTCGACCGGCGTGAAGGCCTCGAACAAGGCATTGTCGCGCAGTCGGTAGGGAATATGCCGCCGTTTTTGCTGGAAGGGGTTCTTGGGGTTGGCGAACACCTGTGCGGTGCCGGTCTTGCCGGCGACCGGCAAGGGAAAGCTGTGGAATTCGCGATATGCGGTGCCCGCCGGCGAGTCGATGACCGCCTGCATGCCCGCGATCACATTTTGCCAGTAGGCGGGACGCTTGAGCGTGATTGCCGGCAGGGGCTGTGGCTTGACGGCCTCGGTCCTGCCGTCGACGGGATTGCGGATCGCGCGCAGCAGGTGCGGTCGGTCGGCATGCCCGCGCATGGCGATCTCCGATACCGCGCTTGCCAGCTGCAGCGGCGTGACCTGCAGATAACCCTGGCCAATGCCCATCAGCACGGTATCGCCGGGGTACCAGGGGTGGCCTTGGGTGCGTTGTTTCCACGCCGGCGACGGCAGCACGCCGGCGGCTACGCCGGGCAGGTGCAACGGTGGCGGCTTGCCGAAGCCGAAGCGTCCCAGCATGTCGTCGATGCGATGGATGCCCAGCTGATAGGCTAGCGGATAGAAATAGGTGTCGACCGATTGCGCGATGGCCTTGGTCAGGTCGGTCCAGCCATGCCCGTAGGGCGTCCAGTCCCAGAACCGATGCTGCGTCTTGTCCCCGGGGATGATGTAGTAGGGGCCGGAGAAGACTCTCGTCTGGGGTTGGATGACCCGATCGTTCAGGCCGGCCAGGGCGATGAACGGCTTGATCGTCGAACCCGGGGCGTAGCTGGCCGCGAAGGCGCGATTCCACAGTGGGTTGCCGGGGTCGCCGACCAGGGTGCGATAGCGCCGGCTGGAAATGCCGTCGACGAACCAGTTCGGATCGTAGGCCGGATTGGAGACCGCGGCGAGGATGGCGCCGGTGCGCGGATCCATGACCACCACGGCACCGCGCTTGCCCTTCATCGCCTGCTGCGCGACCTGTTGCAGGCCCATGTCCAGGGTCAGGATGAGATCGTCGCCAGGATGGGGGCGTTCACGTTTGAGGGTGCCCACCGGCTGGCCATTGGCGTCGACCTCCATGACCTTGTAGCCCGGTTGGCCGTGAAGCCGCGCCTGATCGGCCAATTCAAGGCCGCTCTTGCCGAAATACACGGTACCCGCGTAGGCACTGGCATCGACGTGCTTGAGATCCGATTCGCTGATGCGGCCGACATAGCCCACGGTATCGGCGGTCAGGTTGGCATAGGGGTAGTAGCGGCGTAGCCGCGACTCGATTTCCACCCCGGGGAAACGGTAGCGATCGACCGCGAAGCGTGCCAAGTCCTTTTGGTCGAGGTGGGTGGCCAGCGGGATCGCGCGATAGCCCGGGGTGACGGTACGCAAGGCCTTGAAACTGCGCAGGTCCTCGGGCGTAAGCCTGACAATTTTGCCCAGCGCCTTGAGGGTCGCGGCGAGATGGCGCACCTCGTCTGGGATCACGGCCAGGGTGTAGCTGGGCACGTTCTCGGCCAGCAGCTGCCCGCTGCGGCTATAGATCAGGCCGCGAGGTGGTGGAATCGGCTGCACGCGGACGCGATTCTGGCGCGCGGCTTGCGCATAGCCCTGATGATCGAATATCTGGAGCTGCACCAGGCGGGTGATGGCCGCCACGAACAGCAGTATGACCGCGAATGCCGTGACGAGTGTGCGGTAGTTGAATAGCCGCTTCTGGGTTGCCGGGTCTGCGAGTGGGTCCCGTCGCTTCACTGATTCCGTTCGCTGCTGAGAGGTCGCCTGCGGGCGGCCCGGGTTCAGCCGGCTTGGACCGGCGGATGGCGAAAATGTTCAGTTTTCTCCGGTCGCCCGCACGCTAGGCGCCGTTTCAGGCGCTGCCTTTGAGCGGCCGCCCGATGGCGAGGTACTGGAAGCCGAGCTGATGCATGATTTTGGGGTCGTAGAGGTTGCGGCCGTCGAGGATGAGGGGCTGCGAGAGTTTTTGTTTGATGAGGTCGAAGTCGGGGCTGCGGAAGTGGGCCCACTCGGTGACGATGAGCAGGGCGTCGGCGCCCTCCAGGGTCTCCTCTGGGCTGTCGCACAGGGCAAGATCGGACCGTTCGCCGTAGATCCGGCGGCACTCGTGCATGGCGACCGGGTCGTAGGCCTGCACGCGGGCACCGGCCTCCCACAGCGCCTCCATCAGGGCGCGGCTGGGGGCCTCGCGCATGTCGTCGGTGTTGGGCTTGAAGGCCAGGCCCCAGAGGGCGAAGCTGCGGCCCCTGAGATCGCCGGCGAAGTGCGCGTGCAGCTTCTCGAACAGGCGCTGCTTCTGGCGCTCGTTGACCGACTCCACTGCGGCCAGCAGCTCGGCCTGATAGCCGCTGCCGCGCGCGGTGCGCTCGAGGGCCTTCACGTCCTTGGGGAAGCACGAGCCGCCGTAGCCGCAGCCCGGATAGATGAAGTGATAGCCGATGCGCGGGTCCGAGCCGATGCCCACGCGTACCGCCTCGATGTCCGCGCCCAGGCGTTCGGCCAGATTGGCCAGCTCGTTCATGAAGCTGATCTTGGTGGCCAGCATCGCATTGGCCGCGTACTTGGTCAGCTCGGCCGAACGCACGTCCATCAGCACCACGCGCTCGCGGCTGCGGTTGAAGGGCGCATACAGCGCCCGCATCAGCTCGCCGGTGCGCGGGTTGTCCGTGCCGACCACGATGCGGTCGGGCTTCATGAAGTCCTCGATGGCCGCGCCCTCCTTGAGGAACTCCGGATTCGAGACCACATCGAACTCCGCCGCCACCCCGCGCGCGGCGAGGGCCTCGGCGAGGGCCTCGCGGACGCGGTCGGCGGTGCCCACGGGCACGGTCGACTTGTTGACCACGATGCGGTAGTCGTCCATGTGTTGGCCGACGCTGCGGGCGACCTCGAGGACATGGCGCAGATCGGCCGAGCCGTCCTCGTCGGGCGGGGTGCCGACGGCGATGAACTGGAACAGGCCGTGCCTGACGCCCTCGGCGGCGTCGAGGGTGAAGCGCAGGCGGCCGGCGGCGGCGTTGTCGCGCACGAGCTTGTCGAGACCGGGCTCGTAGATGGGGATGTCGCCCTGTTCGAGGCGGTGGATCTTGTCGGGATCGACGTCGACGCACAGCACGTGATTGCCCACCTGCGCCAGACACGCACCCGTCACCAGCCCTACGTAACCCGATCCGTATATCGTGATCTTCATGGTGCGTGTATAGTCTCCGCCCAGTCGATGATCCGGGCGACCCCAGGTCGCCAGACGGGCGCATGGTATCAGATTTCAAAAATGACGAAGCCTGCGTCCAGGCGGTTGACAAGCGCCCGCCAATTGACGAGAATTTCCGCCTTTGTTTTGGAGGGGTTCCCGAGCGGCCAAAGGGGGCAGACTGTAAATCTGCTGGCTCAGCCTTCGGAGGTTCGAATCCTCCCCCCTCCACCACACAGTTCTGCTTGGCCGCGAATGGTCGCGAGACGATTCTGCAGGCGGGTGTAGTTCAATGGTAGAACCTCAGCCTTCCAAGCTGATGACGTGGGTTCGATTCCCATCACCCGCTCCATTAGGTCTGGGCTGGCTGGGTCAGGTGTAGATTTGAAGAGCGCCCATATAGCTCAGTCGGTAGAGCACTTCCTTGGTAAGGAAGAGGTCACCGGTTCAAATCCGGTTATGGGCTCCATATTGATAGTGCAGTCGTGTAACGCCGCTGCGTGTGTCTTGAATCGATGTCAGTCGTGGAAACTGGGGTGCTTTGATGGCCAAGGAAAAGTTTGAACGCAAGAAGCCGCATGTAAACGTGGGAACGATCGGGCATGTGGATCATGGCAAGACGACGCTGACGGCGGCGTTGACGAAGGTGATGGCGGAGAAGCATGGCGGCGCGTTCAGTGCGTACGACCAGATCGACAAGGCGCCGGAAGAGCGCGCGCGCGGCATCACGATTGCGACGGCGCACGTGGAATACGAGTCGGACGCGCGTCACTACGCGCACGTGGACTGCCCCGGGCATGCCGACTACGTCAAGAACATGATCACGGGTGCGGCGCAGATGGACGGCGCGATCCTGGTGTGTTCGGCGGCGGACGGTCCGATGCCGCAGACGCGCGAGCACATTCTGCTGGCGCGTCAGGTGGGCGTGCCGTACATCGTGGTGTTCCTGAACAAGGCCGACATGGTCGACGATCCGGAGCTGCTGGAGCTGGTGGAGATGGAAGTGCGCGACCTGCTGTCGAGCTACGACTTCCCCGGCGACGACACCCCGATCGTGACGGGTTCCGCGCTCAAGGCGCTGGAAGGCGACACGAGCGAGATTGGGGTGCCGGCGATCGAGAAGCTGGTGGCGGAGATGGACGCGTACATTCCGGAGCCCGAGCGTGCGGTTGACGGTGCGTTCCTGATGCCGATCGAGGACGTGTTCTCGATTTCGGGTCGCGGCACCGTGGTGACCGGTCGTATTGAGCGCGGGATCGTCAAGGTGGGCGACGAAGTGGAGATCGTGGGATTGCACGACACCACGAAGACCACGGTGACGGGCGTCGAGATGTTCCGCAAGCTGCTGGACCAGGGTCAGGCAGGCGACAATGTTGGCGTGCTGCTGCGCGGCACCAAGCGCGAGGAAGTGGAGCGCGGCCAGGTGCTGTGCAAGCCGGGTTCGATCAAGCCGCACACCAAGTTCGAGGCCGAGGTTTACGTGCTGTCGAAGGAAGAGGGCGGTCGTCACACCCCGTTCTTCAACGGCTACCGTCCGCAGTTTTACTTCCGCACGACGGACGTGACGGGTTCGGTGGACCTGCCGGAAGGCACGGAGATGGTGATGCCTGGCGACAACGTGTCGATCAAGGTGTCGTTGATTGCGCCGATCGCGATGGAAGAAGGCCTGCGCTTTGCGATTCGCGAAGGTGGTCGCACCGTCGGCGCCGGCGTCGTCTCCAAGGTCATCGAGTAAGGCGGCCTCCGGTCACTGTCACGCGCATATTGAAACTGGCGCGGGCGCAACACGCCCGCGCCGCCATGGAGTAAGTGGAAAATGGCTACGAGTCAGAGAATCCGGATTCGCCTCAAGGCGTTCGATCATCGTCTGATCGACCGTTCGGCCAGCGAGATCGTCGAAACCGCCAAGCGGACCGGTGCGCGGGTCAAGGGCCCGATTCCCCTGCCGACACGCAAGGAGAGCTTCACGATCCTGGTGTCGCCACACGTCAACAAGGATGCGCGCGATCAGTATGAGATCCGCACGCACAAGCGACTGATGGACATCCTGGACCCGACCGACAAGACGGTCGACGCGCTGATGAAGCTGGATCTCGCAGCCGGCGTGGATGTGCAAATCAGGCTTAACTAAAAAACATTTTTCTGTCATAATGCACGGCTTTCCGCGGCCCGACATTTGATGAGTGTCGGGCCGCGTTGTCAGGCGGATGCGCCGTGAGCCGTAACGCGGTGGGCAGTTAGGTACAGAGGTGTAGTGATGTCTATCGGATTGGTTGGGCGCAAATTGGGCATGACCCGCGTGTTTACCGAAGCGGGCGAGTCCGTGCCGGTTACCGTGATCGAGGCTGAGCCTAATCGGGTGACGCAGGTCAGGACCGCCGACGTGGACGGTTACGAGGCGGTTCAGGTGACCGCCGGTGAGCGCAAGGCCTCGCGTGTGACCAAGCCGATGGCGGGTCACTTCGCCAAGGCCAATGTGACGGCCGGTCGCGGACTCTGGGAGTCGCGGGCAACGGCGGCCGAGCTGGAAGGTATCGAGGCGGGTGGCGAGATTACCGTGGAGCGCTTTGCCGAGGGGCAGATCGTCGACGTCGTCGGCGTGAGCAAGGGCAAGGGTTACGCGGGCGTCATCAAGCGTCATCACTTTCGCGGCCAGGATCGCACCCATGGCAACTCGCTGTCGCACCGCGCGCCGGGTTCCATCGGCCAGAACCAGACGCCGGGTCGCGTGTTCAAGGGCAAGAAAATGTCGGGTCACCTCGGAAATGTCCGCGTGACCACGCAAAATCTTCAGGTTGTGCGCGTCGATGTCGAGCGTAACCTGATACTGGTCAGGGGCGCTGTCCCGGGCGCGGTCGGCGGCGATGTCATCGTCAAGCCGGCGGTCAAGCAGAAGGGTTAAGGACATGGAGTTGCAGATTCAAGGAAACGGGTCGAGCGTTGCGGTTTCCGACGCGCTCTTTGCTCGCGACTTCAACGAGTCGCTTGTGCACCAGGCCGTCGTTGCCTACATGGCCGGCGGGCGCGCCGGTACCAAGGCGCAGAAATCGCGTTCCGAGGTGCGAGGGGGCGGCATCAAGCCATGGCGGCAGAAGGGCAGTGGTCGTGCGCGCGCCGGCAGTATCCGCAGCCCCATCTGGCGTGGTGGTGCGCGTGCGTTTGCGGCCAAGCCGCGCAGTTACGCCCAGAAGCTGAACAAGAAAATGTACCGTGCCGCGATGCGCTCGATCTTCTCCGAGCTGCTGCGGCAAGGGCGTCTGGTGCTCGTCGAGGAATTTGTCGTCTCCGAGCCCAAGACAAAGGCCTTTCTGGCTGCGCTTGAGGGTGTGGCCTCGCGCAACGCGTTGATCGTGGCGGCTGAGCCCAGCGAAGCGCTCTGGTTGTCCGCGCGAAATGTGCCGCATGTGGACGTGACCGATGTGGCGGGTCTCGACCCGGTGCGCCTGGTCGGCCACGAGCAGGTCGTCGTGGACATGGCCGCGCTCAAACAGATTGAGGAGTGGCTGGCATGAACCAGGATCGTATGCTTCAAGTGCTCGTGGCGCCCCATGTTTCCGAAAAGGCCACGCTGTTGGCGGAAGGTTCGCGCCAGCATGTGTTCAAGGTTCTGCCGGATGCCACCAAGCTGGAAATCCGCAAGGCCGTTGAGTCGCTTTTCAGCGTGCAGGTTGCCGAGGTCCGCGTGGTCAACATCAAGGGCAAGCGCAAGATGTTCGGGCGCCGCCCCGGAAAGCGCAATGATGTGCGCAAGGCCTATGTGACGCTGCGTGAAGGCAGCGACATCGAATTCAACGGCGCCGAGTAAGGGGAAGTATCATGGCAATCGTCAAGTCCAAGCCGACTTCCGCCGGCCGCCGCTTCCAGGTGCGGGTCACGCGTGAAACCCTGCACAAGGGTGCGCCGTATGCCGGCCTGGTGGAAAGCAAGTCGAAGAGCGGTGGTCGCAACAACCAAGGGCGCATCACCCAGCGTCACATCGGTGGCGGTCACAAGCAGCATTATCGCCTGATCGATTTTCGCCGCCAGAAGGACGGTATACCAGCCCGCGTCGAGCGGCTGGAGTACGACCCGAACCGCAGCGCCAATATCGCGCTGGTGCTGTACCGCGACGGCGAGCGTCGGTACATCATCGCGCCCAAGGGTTTGAAGGCCGGCGACGAAATCATGTCCGGTGCCGGTGCGCCGATCAAGCCCGGCAATACGTTGGAGCTTCGTTCGATCCCGGTGGGTACGACCGTCCACTGCATCGAGATGCGTCCTGGCAAAGGTGCTCAGATGGCCCGTTCCGCAGGTGCCGGTGCGCAGATCGTGGCGCGGGAAGGCGCCTATGCCTCGCTTCGCCTCCGCTCGGGTGAGATGCGCAAGGTGCAGATCGAGTGCCGTGCCACGGTTGGCGAGGTCGGTAACGCAGAACACAACCTGCGCAAGTTCGGCAAGGCCGGCGCCAAGCGTTGGATCGGCGTGCGCCCCACTGTTCGCGGCACGGCCATGAACCCGGTCGACCATCCGCACGGTGGTGGCGAGGGTCGCAATTTCGGTAAGCATCCGGTTACCCCGTGGGGCGTTCCCACCAAGGGTTACAAGACGCGTAACAACAAGCGTACGGATAAGCTCATCGTTCGTCGTCGGAATCGGAAGTAAGGGGTAGCCAGTGCCACGTTCAATCAAAAAGGGTCCCTTTGTGGATCACCACCTGATCAAGAAGGTGGATGAGGCGGTTGCGGCGAACTCGCGTCGCCCTATCAAGACTTGGTCGCGTCGGTCGATGATTCTGCCCCAGATGGTCGGCCTGACGATCGCGGTGCATAACGGCCGTCAGCACGTGCCGGTGCTCGTCAGCGAAAACATGGTGGGCCACAAGCTGGGCGAGTTTGCCGCTACGCGCACCTTCAAGGGACACGTGGCCAATAAAAAGGCCAAGTAAAGAGGTTTCAGATGGAAGTCGCAGCTAAATTGAAGTTTGCTCGGATTTCGCCCCAGAAGGCCCGCCTGGTTGCCGATCAGGTTCGTGGCATGCCGGTCGAGAAGGCCCTGCAGCTACTGACCTTCAGCCAGAAAAAGGCTTCCGCGATGATTCGCAAAGTGCTCGAGTCGGCTATTGCCAACGCCGAGCATAATGAGGGTGCGGACGTTGACGAACTCAAGGTCAGCCGCGTTTTCATCGACGAGGGTCCGACGCTCAAGCGCATGCATGCGCGTGCCAAGGGTCGCGGTAATCGTATTCTCAAACGCACCAGCCACATCACAGTGATGGTCGGCGACCGCGCGAGGAACAACTAATGGGTCAGAAAGTACATCCGGTAGGCTTCCGCCTGGGCATCTCCAGCGACTGGACCTCGAAGTGGTATGCGCAGGGGCGTCATTATGCGGACCTCCTGAACAACGATCTCGACGTGCGCAACTTCATCAAAAAGAAGCTGGCGCATGCTTCGGTCAGCCGTATCCAGATCGAGCGTCCCGCGCGCGCCGCCGTTGTGACCATCCATACCGCGCGGCCCGGCATCGTGATCGGCAAGAAGGGCGAAGACATCGAAGGCCTGCGCCGCGAAGTGGCCGGCAAGATGGGCCTTGAGGTCAACAGCGTCAAGATCAATATCGAGGAAGTGCGCAAGCCGGAAATCGATGCGCAGCTGGTGGCGGAAGGTATCGCCCAGCAGCTGGAACGGCGAATCATGTTCCGCCGCGCCATGCGCCGTGCGGTCAGTAATGCCATGCGCCTGGGTGCGATGGGCGTCAAGGTCAATGTCGGCGGACGTCTGAATGGCGCCGAGATCGCGCGCTCGGAAATGTATCGCGAAGGCCGCGTGCCGCTGCATACGCTGCGCGCCGACATAGACTACGGCTTCGCCGAAGCGCATACGACCTATGGTGTGATCGGCATCAAGGTGTGGGTGTACAAGGGTGACGTTTTCGGTCCTGGCGTCGAGCGCACCGAATCGCGTCAGGCGGCGAGTTGAGGAGTAGGGCATGCTGCAGCCTAAAAGAACCAAGTTTCGTAAGCAATTCAAGGGCCGCAACAGCGGACTGGCCACCGTCGGCGACAAGGTCAGCTTTGGTGAATACGGCCTGAAAGCCTTGGATCGCGGCCGCATTACCGCACGCCAGATTGAGGCGGCGCGTCGTGCCATGACCCGGCATATCAAGCGCGGCGGCAAGATATGGATTCGTGTGTTCCCGGATGTGCCGGTCACCAAGAAGCCGCTTGAAGTGCGTATGGGCAGCGGTAAGGGCAATGTCGAGTACTGGGTGGCGAAGATTTTGCCCGGCCGAGTGCTTTACGAGATGGAAGGCGTTTCCGAAGAAGTGGCGCGCGAGGCTTTCCGTCTTGCCGCTGCGAAGCTGCCGATCAAGACCACGGTCGTGACCAGGACGGTGATGTGATGAAGGCAACCGAATTGCGTGAAAAGAGCGTCGACGAGCTGAATGCCGAACTGACCGAGCTGCGTCGCGCACAGTTCAATCTGCGCATGCAGCGTGGAACTGGCCAGCTGGCCAAGCCACATCAGTTCGATCAGGTGCGCAAGGACATCGCACGGGTCAAGACTGTGCTGAACGAAATGGACAAAGCGGGTAAGACGGCATGAACGAAGCAGCGAAGGTTAAGCGTGCGGTGGTCGGTCGCGTTCTGAGCGACAAGATGGATAAGACCCTGACCGTGCAGATCGAGCGCATGGTCAAGCACCCGGTGTACGGCAAGTACATCCGTCGTTCCACGAAGCTGCACGTGCATGACGAGCAGAACAGCGGCCGCACCGGTGACACGGTTCGGATTCAGGAATGCCGTCCGATCTCGCGGACCAAGAGCTGGATGCTGGTCGAGATCGTGGAGCGTTCGCCCGAATAAGGCTACGGACTGGGAATTTAGCTCATGATTCAGATGCAAACAGTTTTGGAAGTCGCAGACAACAGCGGCGCACGCAAGGTGCAGTGCATCAAGGTGCTCGGCGGTTCCCATCGGCGCTACGCGGGTATTGGCGACGTGATCAAGGTCAGCGTCAAGGATGCGATTCCGCGCGGCAAGGTGAAGAAGGGCGACGTATACAACGCCGTTGTCGTTCGCACCGCGCATGGCGTCCGCCGTCCAGACGGATCGAAGATCCGTTTCGACAAGAATGCGGCGGTGCTGCTCAATAACCAGCACCAGCCGATCGGCACCCGTATCTTCGGGCCGGTCACGCGCGAGCTCCGTTCGGAGCGTTTTATGAAGATCATTTCACTCGCACCTGAAGTGCTCTGATCCGAGGTCGGTGACATGCAAAGAATTCGCAAAGGTGACGACGTGATGGTCGTCACGGGTAAGGACAAGGGTCGGCGCGGTACGGTCATGCACGTCCTGCCGAACGGCAAGCTGCTCGTGCAGAACGTGAACATGATCAAGAAGCATCAGCGCGGAAACCCGCAGACCGGTGCTCAGGGCGGCATCATCGAGCGTGAAGCGGCGATCGATGCTTCCAACGTGATGCTCTTCAACCCGGCGACGGGCAAGGGCGACCGGATCGGTTACAGGACGCTTGATGACGGCCGCAAGGTCCGTTTCTTCAAGTCGAACAATGAAGTTGTCGACGCGTAGGTATATGGCAATGCCCAGGTTGAAAGATCATTATCAGGAAAAGGTCGTCCCGGCCTTGATGGAGCGCTTTAACTACAAGAGCGTGATGCAGGTGCCGCGGATCGAAAAAATCACCCTGAACATGGGTCTGGGTGAGGCCGTGTCCGACAAGAAGATTGTCGATCACGCGCTGGGCGATCTGGCCCTGATCGCTGGTCAGAAAGGCGTGCAGACGTTGGCGCGCAAGTCGGTCGCAGGCTTCAAGATTCGCGACGGCTGGCCGATCGGTGCCAAGCTGACCCTGCGTCGGGAACGTATGTACGAATTCCTTGATCGCCTGATCACGATCGCGCTGCCGCGCGTTCGAGATTTCCGTGGCGTCAATCCGCGCTCTTTTGATGGCCGCGGCAATTACAGCATGGGTATCAAGGAACAGATTATTTTTCCGGAAATCGATTACGACAAAATTGATGCACTGCGTGGCATGGACATCGTAATCACCACCAGCGCGAAGACGGATGATGAGGCTCGCGCCTTGCTGGAAGCCTTCAACTTTCCGTTCAGGACCTGAGGCAGAAAACGTTATGGCAAAGACATCGATGATCGAACGCGAACGCAAGCGCGAAGCCCTGGCCAAGCGCTATGCGAAGAAGCGCGAAGCCCTCAAGGCGGTGATAGCGAATCCCGAAGCCAGTCATGAGGAAAAGCGTGCCGCTGTGGTATCGCTGCAAAAGCTGCCCCGTGATTCCAGTGCTGTGCGTCAGCAGAGCCGCTGCCGCGTAACGGGACGTCCCCACGGCGTGTATCGCAAATTCGGTCTCGGGCGCAACAAGCTTCGCGAAGCCGCGATGCGTGGTGATGTGCCTGGTCTCAAGATGTCGAGCTGGTAAACGAGGATCCCAAGAATGAGTATGACCGATCCAATCGCGGACATGTTTACGCGTATCCGCAACGGCCAGCAGGCACGCAAGCAGCAGGTGGCGATGCCTTCGTCCAAGACCAAGCTGGCCATTGCCCAGGTGCTCAAGGACGAAGGTTACATCGACGGCTTCGAGGTGACGGCCGCCGATACGAGCAAGCCGCAGCTGGTCGTGACGTTGCGTTACTACCAGGGCAAGGGCGTGATCGAGCGTATTGATCGCGTGAGCCGCCCCGGTCTGCGCATCTACCGTGAAAAAGACGAGCTTCCCCGCGTGCTCAATGGTCTGGGTGTTGCGATCGTTTCCACCTCCAAGGGGGTGATGAGCGACCGCGCCGCACGACAGGCTGGATGTGGCGGCGAAGTGATTTGTGTAGTGGCATAACGGGACCGAACCATGTCGAGAGTTGCGAACAAGCCGGTCGTGATCCCTGGTGGCGTCCAGGTGAACATCGACGGCCGAACCATCAAGGCCAAGGGCCCGAAGGGTGAGGGTGTGCATAATCTGCACGTGGACGTCGTCGCGCGTGAAGAGGCTGGTGCACTGCATCTGGCGCGTGCCGACGGCACCACTGACGAGCTCGCGATGGTCGGAACCATGCGTGCGCTCACGCAGAACCTGATTACCGGCGTCAGCCAGGGTTACGAGAAAAAACTCGAACTGGTCGGCGTGGGTTATCGCGCCCAGGCGCAGGGCAAGTCCCTGAACCTGACGCTGGGTTTTTCACATCCGGTGGAGTATCCGATACCGGATGGGATAACGATCGAAACACCGAGTCAGACCGAGATCGTGGTCAAGGGTGCCGACCGTCAAAAGGTCGGTCAAGTGGCTGCGGAGATCCGCGCGTACCGTCCGCCCGAGCCCTACAAGGGTAAGGGCGTGAAATATTCGGACGAGCAGATTATCCGCAAGGAAGCCAAGAAGAAGTAGGTCGATACCATGCAAAAGAAAGAGTCTCGTCTGCGTCGCGCCAAGCGCGCCCGCTCGAAAATCAAGGAACTCGGTGTGACCCGGCTGTGCATTCATCGCACGCCGCGCCACATCTATGCCCAGATCATCGCCCCGAACGGCTCGGAGGTCATCGCGACCGCCTCGACCGTCGAGACGGCTGTCAAGGGCAGCGAGAAATACACCGGCAACATCGAGGCCGCCAAAACAGTGGGCCGACTTGTCGCCGAGCGCGCGGCCGAAAAAGGCATCAAGACGGTAGCCTTCGACCGCTCCGGATTCCGTTATCACGGGCGCGTCAAGGCGCTTGCGGAAGCGGCCCGTGAGAATGGACTTGACTTCTAGGAAGGCGGCTAATGGCAACGAATATTGAGAGCTCGACGAACAGCGACGGCCTGCAGGAAAAGCTGGTCACGGTCAATCGTGTGGCGAAAGTCGTCAAGGGTGGCCGGCAGTTCGGCTTTACCGCGCTGACGGTGGTGGGTGACGGCAATGGCCGTGTAGGCATGGGCTATGGCAAGGCACGTGAGGTGCCGGCCGCGATCCAGAAATCGCTTGAAAAGGCGCGCAAGAACATGGTCCGCGTGCCTCTCAGCGAGGGCACCCTGCACTACGCCTCCACCGGTCGCCACGGTGCGGCGCAGGTGTTCATGCAGCCGGCTTCCGATGGTACCGGCGTGATCGCAGGCGGTGCCATGCGCGCAGTTTTCGAAGTGGCCGGGGTGCGCAACATCCTTGCCAAGTGCATCGGCACGCGTAATCCGGTGAATGTGGTCCGTGCGACGCTTAACGGTCTGCTGAACATGAATTCGCCTGAAGAAATTGCGGCCAAGCGTGGCAAAAGCATCGAAGAGATCAAGGGTTGAACGACATGACTGCCGACACCAAACGCATCAAGGTAACGCTGGTTCGCAGCCTCAGCGGGCGCATCAAGGCTCACCAGGCCTGTGCGCGCGGTCTCGGCCTGCGCCGTATGCACCATACCGTGGAAGTCATCGATACGCCTGAAAACCGCGGCATGGTCAACAAGATTCACTACCTGTTACGGGTAGAGGAGGCCTGAAATGAAGCTTAATTCGCTCAAGCCCGCAGCAGGCAGCCGCCCGTCGCGCGTTCGTGTCGGCCGTGGTATCGGTTCGGGACTCGGCAAGACGGCCGGTCGAGGCCACAAGGGTCAGCACTCCCGCTCTGGCGGCTATCGCAAGGTCGGTTTCGAAGGCGGCCAGATGCCGCTGCAGCGCCGCCTGCCCAAGATCGGCTTCAACTCGCGCAAGTCCGCTCGGGTCGACGAGATCCGGCTGCATGAACTCGCCAAGGTCAATGCCGAGGTGATCGATCTGGCGGCTCTGATCGCTGCGGATCTCGTTTCGCCGCGCACGCTCAAGGCCAAAGTGATCGCTTCCGGCAAAATCGACAAGGCCGTAACCGTTCGTGGCCTGGCGGTGACCGCCGGCGCGCGCGCGGCGATCGAACAGGCAGGCGGAAAGGTCGAAGACTGATGGCGCTCCCGAGCACTGGCACTGCAGGTGGTTTGGCAGGGCTCGGGCGATTTGCCGAGCTGCGCAAGCGCCTCATTTTCCTGGTTCTTGCGCTGGTGGTTTACCGCATCGGCACCTTCATTCCGGTGCCTGGTATCAACCCGGTCGCGATGGCGAGGTTCTTCACCGAACACAGCGGGTCGATCCTGGGCATGTTCAACATGTTCTCGGGTGGCGCGCTGCAACGGTTGAGCGTGCTCGCGCTCGGAGTCATGCCGTATATTTCGGCCTCGATCATCATCCAGCTGCTGACTTCGGTTATCCCGAGTCTCGAGCAGCTGAAGAAGGAAGGGCAGGCGGGCCAGCGCAAGATTACCCAGTACACGCGTTATGCCACCGTCGCCCTGGCCACGTTCCAGGCGGTCGGCGTTTCGGTGGCGCTGGAGGGCCAGCAGGTCAACGGCATGTCGGTCGCGATCCACCCCGGCGTCGGCTTCATTCTCACCGCTACCGTGACGCTGGTGACCGGCACGATGTTCTTGATGTGGCTGGGCGAGCAGATTACCGAGCGCGGCCTCGGCAACGGGATCTCGATGATCATATTCGCGGGCATCGTGGCTGGACTGCCGCAAGCCGTTGGCGGCACGCTTGAACTCGCGAGCACGGGTGAACTGTCCTCGGCGACGATC